>NZ_JBTLQH010000019.1:0-129015 GCF_054461575.1 Flavitalea flava | reverse complement strand
GGCCAACTCCCATCTTTTACAAAGCATCAAATGTTAAATTCAAAGAACTCTTCATTTGTTCGTGACACCTAATACCCATTGTTCTGCTTCAATTTTGGGTTCAGGTCAATATCCTGCTGAGGAATGGGAAAGTATTCGCTGATACCCGTTTTGAAAATTACGCCGGTTAAATTATTGGGAAGCCTGTTCTTTTCCTGGGTAAGATAATTCGTGATATAATCCGAAGCAATACCCCAACGCACCAGGTCGAAGAAACGATGTCCTTCCAAAGCCAGCTCTAATCTCCTTTCAAAACGAACGGCATTGCGGGCTGTAGTCTGATCGCTCCAGGGATCGGTATATAATCCGACAAAATAATTCGCCGAGGGCATGTAATTGCCGATATAGTCATAGGCGACTTCTACCGGGCGGCCATTCATGGCCCTTGTCCGGACATAATTCACCAGGGTCCTTGCCTTTTCTATATCACCTGCTTCCACCTCACATTCTGCTGCCCATAACAATACATCCGCAAAACGAATGATACTGTAGTTAACAGCGCTACCCAATAAATATCCCTGGGCGTAGTTATCACTGAAAACACCGACCTGGCTTGCCCGGTAATTATTCTTAACGGGAGAATAGGGACCTCCGAAAGTCCTGTCGTTAATCCACCCATAGCTGGGATCGGAGGTTGGGTAAGAAGAATAGCCGGTGGCATTCGCTCCATAATAACTGGGTGACGCCCAATCCAGGTAAGGAACACCCCTCCGGCCAACTGTCCAGTCCAAACGGGGATCGACCGTGCCCTGATAGGTCGAATACGTATAATCGTCTGCGCTGACATTCTGATCATTGGTCATATTGGTTACGTTGAAGGTATCCAGCATGGGTAAGCCGTTGGCATCGGTCTTAAAGGCATTCACCAGGTTGAAGCTGGGTTGTTTCCAGGTTGTATAAAAACTGCTGAGTGGGTAAAAGGCCGGTGTATTCGGAGATTCCCCAATGTTTTCATTACCGCCATTCGAGCCATCGTTCACTGAGAACTGGATCTGGAATACCTGTTCTTCATTGTTCTCTGTCGCTGCGTTGAAATTATCGTCAAAATTCGCCACAAGCGCATAGGGCTTACTCTGAGCGTTGGTTCCTGCCCCATGACCTCCGTAATTGGACGGAATAATTGAATCGAGCAAGGCTTTTGCCGCTGTAAAATTCTTTTCGAATAAATAACATTTGGCCAGGTAACAACCGGCGGCCCATTTATTCGCCTGCCCTTTGAGAGATTGGGTGCCGGGAAGATTGTTAAAGGCAAACCTGAAATCGGCTTCAATATTGGGCCAGATATCTTCCGTGTTGGAAACCTTAAAATCGGTTACGTTTTCATCGATGAACGGTACGTGGTTCCACATTTTTTTTGCATCGAAATGGAAATGTCCGCGCAGGAACCTGGCTTCAGCAATAGCTCCTGTTTTTTCGGCATCCGTCATATCGGTTGCTTTATTCGTAGCTAAAATAACGGCATTGCTGCGGGATACGCCATCGTAATCGGAACGCCATTTATCGGCGATATAGCCGGTACTGGACAAGGTTTGAAAATGTTCGATCGTGATTCCGTCGGCTCCATCATTTGACCCTCCCCGGTAGGCATCGCCGGAGGTTATATCGCCATAGATCCAATTAGTACCGGAAGTGCTCCACCAGCCGGAGCTGATCGTCAGACCGGTCACATCGTGATAAACGCCAACTAACAACTGCTTAACCCCGGTTTTATTTGCCAGGGCATCTACTGTCACTACATTTGGAGCAGGCAGTTCTAAAAAACTTTTTTTACAGCCCCCGGCGACCAAAGCCAGGGAAAGAATCAGGAGTGTTATCCGGTTGATTCGGATAGAAATATTTTTTTCCATATACCAATAGTTTAATAATAAATTTTACAAATCCGGAAGGTCAAATCCGGCAGATTTAAACCGGCCAGATCACTGACCTGGTCTTGTCGGTTTACAGTCCGAAATTAACCCCCACCAGTAATTTTCGTGCAATGGGATAATTGCCTCCGTAATCGATTCCGGAATTGGTAGCATTCCCTGAACTGATTTCGGGATCGATACCACTGTATTTTGTGGAGGTTAATAAATTATACCCTTGTACATAAACCCGTAGTTTGCTGAAGCCTCTTGTTTTGGGAAATGTATAGCCTAACTGCAGACTCTTCAGCCGGAGATAGGAACCGCTTTCCACAAAAAAACTGGATGGATTTTTATCAAAATTGGTACCGCTTGCCCAGATAGGTAATTTTCCACCAGTATTGTCCGGGCTCCAGGTATCCTGTGAGCCTTCCCCTTGTGCTCCGGCCCATACCGAGTTCACCCTCCAGTAATTGAATATTTTATTGCCATAAACACCTTGCAAAAAGATCCCCAGGTCAAAATTCCTGTAGAATAGATTCAGATTGTACCCATAAGTGAATTTAGGGTGAGGGCTGCCGATATAAGTCCTGTCATAATCATCGATCTTTCCATCTGGTTTGCCATTGGGGCCACTGATATCCTGGAATTTAAAATGCCCGGCAGCATTCGCCGCGGTAAGGCCGGGATGCGTCACATTGTACTTGGTATAATCATCACCGCTTTGAAAGATACCTGTCTGTACCAATCCGTAAAAACTGGAGACCGGCCTGCCGACCACGCTGCGGGTAAGAAAGAAATGAGTGGGTGCATAAGAATCACCATCCAGGTGATCCGTTGAATCGCCATTGATGTAAATGACCTTGTTCCGATAGGTCGCAATATTAAAATCCATTTCAAATCTTAGTTTCCCGATACTGTTGTTATATCCCAGTTCCCATTCGATGCCTTTGTTGGCGAATTTCATAACGTTAGCATAAGGGGGTAAGGCATCACCCAACAGCCCCTGCACCGGCACGATGGCCAGCAGATCCTTGGTCACCCGGTTGAACCAGCTGAAGGAAACATTGAACCGGTTGCGGAAAAGAACGGCATCGAAACCTATATTCGTGGTTCTATTGGCCTCCCATTTGATATAGGGATTTCCTCTCCGGTAAAGGCCTACACCCGTCTGTGCGGAGCTATTTGCGCCTCCGAGGTCATAACTGCTGACATAGGTATTGGTATTATATTGATCCTCGTAAAGCCCTGGAGGAATAGCATCATTCCCGTTACTACCCACAGCGGCCCTGACCTTCAGGTCATTGACCCAGGTGATGCGGTCCATAAAGGATTCTTTGGAGAGCCGCCACCCGGCACTATAAGAGGGAAAGGTCCCGTTTTTCCGTAAGGGGCCGAATTTTGACGATCCGTCGCGTCTTAACACTAGGCTGAAAAGATATTTATCCATCAGCGAATAATTGATATTACCAAAGACCGAGTAGGCCGATGCCGCATCATTATTGCCTCCAACCGTGTTGAAAATACCACCGGTGGTATCGACCGGAGCACCATTGCTAAGGTTCAGGTAAGAAGGGATCATGTAGGGAAGGTTGGGGGTTGCCCCGCTGTAATAACGCATATCATACTGCCTGGCCTCATAAGCCACAAAGGCACTGAATTTATGGATCTCGTTGATACGAAAATCATAGGATACTTTGTTGGTCCATCTCCAGTCGCTGCTCCAGCCGCCTCCTTCGGTAAAAGAATTATAAGGTGCTGTATATACATTCTGGGGGATAGTGTCCTGAAAAAAACGAAAACTGTTATTATAGAACTGCAGGCCTATCTTGGTTTCGAAGACCAATCCTTTAAGAGGTTCGACATCCATATAGGCCGACCCGATGATCCCGGCGTTATACCCTTTGTTATTATCATAATTATTTTTCTGTCCGTAAAGCGGGTTATTGCCACCGGGATTAAGCGCCAGACTATTGGTTATTCCTTTGGGTCCTGAATAATTTCCGGCGATATCGTACATAGGGATCAGGGGGCTGCGCTGGTAAAGATCGGCGAGCAAACCCTGTGGGTTATGATTGTTATTGCCTGAAATATTGATACCCTGGCTGTAAGAGAACTGCATATTTTCCCCGAGCTTTAGCCACTTGGTTGGTTTGAACTCGGTATTGACCCGGAGCGAATACCGTTTGAAAAAAGTACCCTCCAATATCCCTTTATTATCTAAATAATTAAGGGAAAGAGCATAATTACTTTTATCGGTCGCGCCGCTGACCGTCAATTGATGGCTTTGGGTAAAAGCCTTGCCTAATACGGATCTGAACCAGTCCGTGCCCTGTTTGTTGGTTTTCAGGATCCGGTAAGAAGAAAGATTATATAAGGCCGGATTGGCTGCGGGATCACCTTCGGCTACGGCCAGCTGCGCTCCGTTTTGCCTTTCGATGATATAGTCAGGCAATACGGGTGTGCTACCGCTGCCATAATAGCCATCCGATTGCGCCAGACCGGAATTTTTCAGATATCCCCAATAGGAATTCGCATATTGCTGTGGGCTAAGCATCTTCGGGAATTTAATGGTGTTTTCCCAATCGCTGTATCCGTTATATTCCAATCTGGGTGCGCCGATCTTTCCGGTTTTGGTGGTAATTACAATAACCCCGTTTCCTCCTTCCGCTCCATAAAGGGAGGTGATCGAAGGATCTTTTAGGATCGTAATTGTTTCAATGTCACCCGGGTTGACCAGGTTATTTCCTCCCCGCATCTGTACCCCGTCAATGACATACAATGGGTCATTATCGCCATTCGTACCAAATCCCCTGATCCGGACCACGGCCACACTACCCGGCCCTCCCTGGGCATCCACGCTTACACCAGCCACACGCCCCTGCAGAACGGAACCAACATCACTGACAGGGGTCTGATTGACAACATTGGCTGATATAGTGGATACCGCACCAGTAACGTCCCTTTTGGATTGTTTGGAATAACCGGTAACCACGATTTCATCCAGCGGATTGCCTCCGGCCTTTAATTGAAAATTCATTTCCAGTTGGGCATTATCCCCGACGGTGATATCCCGGACAAAGTTCTGAAAGCCTATAGCGGATACCTGCAGTTTATATTTTCCCGGCTTTACACCTGTAAGCGTGAATTCTCCGGCCAACCCGGCAGCTGTACCCTTCTCGGCCCCAATCAGCAAAATGGAAGCACCAACGACAGGCTCCCCTTTTTCATTGGTGACCTTTCCTTTGATCGTCCCATCCGCCATCAGATCCAGGGCAGCGTCTAATTCGCCGGCCGCCTGCGGGGCAGCAGGATCCTTTAGCTGAAAAATAATAATCTTGTTATTGACCTGTTTGAAGGAAAGACGGGTATTGGTCAGCAGGAGTTCCAATGCTTTCTGCAATGGATAGCTGGCCCTGGAAAGAGAAATGTTCCGGTAATGATCTACCTGCTGACGGCTATAGGCAAACCGGAAATCGGTTTGTTTCTCGATCCGGTCAAAAGCCATTTTCAAGGGTTCGTTCCTGAGTTCGAGTGTTACTCTTACATCCTTGAGTTCCTGACCTTTACCGGAATTGGCCATCAACAATTGCAGGCCAGTAGAACCAATTACAATTAGCAGGCAAGTTAATTTCATAATCCAACCATTGAGGTAAATCGGATAAACAGGAGAGAAATAACGGATTATTCCCTTCCCTGGAAATAAAAATTCCATAGTTTTGGCAAGTTTTAGATAGTTACACCATAATTGTTTAAAACACCTGGCATCCCGGCTCCACCCGGGATGTTTTTTTTGCAGGGGGGGTATTGTAAAATTTCCCCCCCTGCAAAAAAAATCTATTTTATTAGCCTTGCGGCTATGAGGCCCGTGGCCTCATTTTGTTCTCAGGGGGTATAATGAAATATCCCCCTGCAAAAAAAATATTATAATGGGCCTTCGGCCGGGAGACCCGTGGTCTCCCCATGCCAGGCTTCATACATTTTATTTTTCCTAATTACACCCCTTCCCATCGATGACGATCTTATTATCCAGGATCGTAAAATTGGATTGGGTTACCCCGCAGATCACCGTCATGATTTCATTCAGCATATCGTCGCTGTAAAAAGTAGCGGTGATCCGGCATTCTTTTATAGCCGGATTGATAAATTCCACCTGGATATTAAATCGCTCCCCGATCCTGGTGGCAGCCTCCAGCATGCTGATATCATCCAAACGGATCTCTTCCGGTTTCCAGGCAATAACAGGTCTGATGTCGTCCATCTGTTTGAGCCTGAGATCTCCTGACTGTTTGCTGAAACGGAGCTGTTGGTTATCCGAAAGCAATCCCAACTCTGTATCCTCCTTAAGAACCTGAACCCTGCCCTGGGTTACGGTGACTTCAATGGCTTCATCGGCCGGATAGGCCTTAATGTCGAAAGCGGTTCCCAGCACCTTGGTCGTTACTTTGCCGGTGTGGACCAGGAAAGGCTTGCGGGGAGAATGAACAATATCAAAAAAGGCTTCCCCGGAAAGATATACCTCCCGTGTTTTACCGGTAAAAACCGCCGGATAATCCAATTTACTGTCGGCGTTGAGAATTACGGTACTACCATCCGGTAAATGAATGATCTGTTTTTTATTTAACGGAGAAGGCTTACCGGCGGCTGCAATTCCCGGATCAGGTTGCTGTCCCGAACGCCCCTTCCGGCTAAGCCCCCAGTAAGCTGCAGCAACCAGCACGATCACCGCAAAGACGGCGGCTACACGGCTCCACGTGAAACTAAGACCTATTATTCTTTGCCGGTTATTCCTCTTTCGGTGAAGGGAATGCAGATCATCCTCTGTTTGACTGACGGCAGCATACATTTTTTCCCAATCCACGGGGAATTCCCGTTTATCCTCTTTCGCCTGTTGCCAAAGTGCCAGCATAGGCCCATTTAATCCTTCCTCCGCTTCTGCCTTTTGCAGTAAAGCAATCAGTTCTTCCACCTCTTCCGGGGTACAACTGCGTTGCAGGTATTTTGCAAAAAGGATTGGTAATCTTTGTTGGGTATCCATGGTAAAAATTTGGTAACTGCGCAATACCGGGTCAACCCTGGCAAAAACAGCTATGTAAGAACAGCTATACAAGCAAGACACCCGGGAAAGGAAGAAGGACTAATACGCAGGAAATTTTTTTTGGAAAAATAAAAAGGTCAGGATCAGAAAAGAAGAAAGAACAGCACAACTATAGCTGAAGTACTATGCTGCCCCAAATACTGCCGGATGAAACGAAGGGCTTCGACCAGGTGATTTTTTACCGTATTACGGGACAATTGAAGATGTTGGGCAATTTCTTCATGATTCAATCCCTCATTCCGGCTCAGTTGGAATACCAGGCGACGCTGGGGGGAAAGAAGCGTCAGGGCGTTCCGGACCAGAGTATCGTATTCAAGGGCAACAGTACGTTCCTCCACATTATTATTTTCCGGTGCAGCCAGGCGTTGCAGCTCACGGAGCAATTTCTCGTCATGGGCGGCTTTACGAAGATAGTTGAGCGTCTTATTCCTGGCGATGGTGAATATATAACCTTCCGGATTACCAACCTGGTGAAGGATGTCCCGGCAAAGCCAGAGCTTGATGAATATTTCCTGGGTGATCTCTTCGGCAATATAGTCAGAGTGGGCTATGGCCAGGACGTAACCGTACAACCTGTTTTTATAGGCATCAAACAATTGTTTGAATGCTTCGTCTTTCACATGGCCATGTTCTTTATTAAACATGCTGGCAAAAATTTAGTCAAATAATACAATCGTTACAAGGAGGACAACCGGAACATCTTTACTGCTGCTTCATGACACCCGGCCCCCTCACTTTTCCACCGCGCCATTTTCATCCCCCTTTTTTCTTTATAAATGTATTAAAAACAATTAATCCGCAAATAAATATATTTTTTCTGTTCCCAATTTTGGTTTTACCTTTGAAGTCATCAGATGATATGACGAAAATAAACAACCACCTTTTACTACGTCACAATTTAGCGGATGCGGTTGTGCACAAATTACAGCAGCAGTTATCGCTGGGGGAATACCAGCCCGGACAAAAATTGCCTTCTGAACCCGAGTTGATGGAACAGTTCGGGGTTGGGCGTTCAACCATAAGGGAGGCTATCCGGATATTGGCCAATACAGGATCGTTAAGTGTGAGACAGGGGTCGGGGACCTTTGTGGAAACCCGTGAAGGCATATCGGAACCTCTTGCGCAACGGCTAAGGAGATCAAGCTCACAGGACCTTGATGAAGTGAGACAGCTGCTGGAAATGAAGATAGCGGAGAAAGCGGCCCTGCATCGCTCAAAAAAAGACATCGAAAAAATGAAGGCCTTGCTTCAAAGAAGGGAAATTGCCTCGAAGGCAGGGCAAACGGAAGAAGCCATTCAGGCCGATATCGAATTCCATATCGCCATAGCGAGATCGTCCCGAAATGAAATACTGGCCGATCTTTATAAAACATTTGCCGAACAGATGGCAAGATATTTCCTCGATATCCATCATTCGACGGATTCCTTTATCCGCAGCCAGCAATGGCATGAATCCTTATTAAAAAGCATCATCGATCAGGATCCTCAGAAAGCCTGGCAATGGGCGGCAAAGATCGTAGCGCTCTCCGATCTGAAAACAAAATAGCAGAAACTCTAATTAACATGTCAAACGCATTAATCAAAGAACAAGTAAATCCTGCCGCAGGAGCCGAAGGGACCGTCGTCAGGGATTTGTCCGGGAACACCGTTTTCCCGATACTGATCGCTATAAGTTTTTCACATTTATTGAATGATACCATTCAATCCCTCATACCCTCCACGTATCCAATTTTAAAGAACTCCCTGCACCTGGACTTTGGACAGCTTGGTCTTATTACCTTTTGTTTTCAGCTAACGGCTTCCCTGCTGCAACCTTTTGTAGGGTTATATACGGATCGGAAGCCCCAACCTTATTCCCTGGCAGCAGGCATGTGTTTTACCCTGCTTGGATTGGTTATGTTATCTCAGGCGGCTACCTTTCCGATGGTTCTTGTATCGGTTGCCTTCGTTGGGGTAGGTTCTTCCATTTTTCATCCGGAAGCTTCCCGGATGGCTTATTTGGCCTCCGGAGGGCGCAGGGGCATGGCGCAATCGCTTTTCCAGTTAGGAGGAAATGCCGGAAGTTCGCTTGGTCCATTGCTGGCCGCCCTGATCATTGCCCCGTTCGGGCAATCCAGGATACTCTGGTTCTCTCTGGCCGCCTTACTGGCCATTGCGGTCCTCATTAAAACCGGCGGTTGGTATAGCCGGAACCTTGGGCAAAACCTTAAAAAAACAGGCCCTGCCAAGGATCATATCCCCCTTCCCCGTAATAAAGTGGTACTGGCCCTGGTTATTCTTTTGGTCCTCATCTTTTCCAAGTACTTCTACATGGCCAGTATGAGCAGTTATTACACGTTCTACCTGATGGATAAATTCCATGTATCCGTGCAAAGCTCTCAGATCTACCTGTTTATTTTCCTTTTCTCCGTGGCTGCCGGAACGCTGTTGGGCGGACCGATAGGCGACCGGATCGGGAGGAAATATGTGATCTGGTTCTCCATTCTGGGCGTTGCCCCCTTTACTTTATTATTACCTTATGCAAATCTGTTCTGGACAGGTGTATTGACCGTCTTTATCGGTATTATCCTCGCTTCTGCCTTTTCTGCCATTTTGGTATATGCCCAGGAACTGGTGCCCGGAAAAGTAGGAATGATCGCAGGCCTGTTCTTCGGTCTGGCTTTCGGAATGGGAGGGATCGGTTCGGCAGTCCTGGGGAGACTGGCCGATCATACCGGTATTCAATATGTATTCCACCTTTGCGCCTTTCTACCTTTATTGGGCCTGCTGACCGGATTTTTGCCCGATGTAGAGGCTCCCCGGCCCCCTAAAGGGGGAGTAAAGTAAACTCTCTTTTTTCCCAATTTCCTGGGGAGTTGCCAAATTCACTGTTTTACCGAACTCCCCCTTCAGGGGGCTGGGGGGTTAAAAGCCGAAAAGGCCGTCCTGTTACCAGGATGGCCTTTTACGATTGCTTGCCATATCTAAAAAAGATTATTTCTTAGTTGCGCTGTCTATTTTCTTGGCAGCAGAATCAACCTTTGCAGCAGTGCTGTCTACTTTCTTAGCAGTAGAATCAACCTTAGCAGCGGTGCTGTCTACTTTTGTAGCAGTAGAATCAACCTTTGCTTCTGTGCTGGAGCTGTTGTTACATGCTGCGAATGCGCCGATAGCTAATACTAATAAGAGATTTTTCATTGTGAACTTTTTTGTTTTATTAATTGAATGATTTCAGGTTAATACCTGAACCGGGAATAAGTAACCCAACTCTGTTAAAAAAGATTCACATATTATTTTTACCAATACGTATGTTATGTCATTAGAACATTTTTATAACTTATTTTAAAAAAAATAGGGTGGTTTTGGGTTACGAATCTTTAATTTCGGTATTAAATACTGCATCAGCTTGAAGACAGAGACCAACGAACAAGAATTACTAAATGGATTGGTTTTAAACGACAGAAAGGCTATTGAAACCATTTATAAGCAACATTATAATATGGTTCAATCCTTGATTATCAACAATAACGGTCATCCCGATGATGCAAAAGACATATTTCAGGAAGCCATGATCGTGTTATATGAAAAAGCGAAGACCGGCTCTTTTGAATTAAATTGTCTGCTCAAAACTTACCTCTATTCCGTATGCCGGCGATTATGGCTTAAACGCCTGACTCAATTGCAACGATTCTCTCCTGAAGTGGAAAATCTGGAAGAGACCGTACCCGTAGAAGAAGAACTGGATAGGCATGAACAGCTTGATCTGGATTTCCAGGCTATGGAGCATTCGATGCAGAACCTGGGAGAACCCTGTAAAAGTTTGTTGGAAGCCTATTACCTGCAAAAGAAAAGTATGGTGGAAATAGCAGGGAATTTCGGCTATACCAATGCTGATAATGCCAAGAACCAGAAGTATAAATGCCTGATGCGCCTGAAAAAGATTTTTAGCCAATATAAAAAATAAGACTCTAAGATGAAACAGATGGATATGCCGGAAATGCAGGGAATGCTGGAGGTAATAGAGCGCTATATCCTGGGAGAAATGCTTCCGGAAGAGAAGGTGTCTTTTGAACAACTAAGGGGGAGCAATCCTGTTGTTGATCAAATGGTTGTGGAACATACCCTCTTCCTCCACCAGATGAGCCAGTATGGAGAAACCAAGGAATTTAAATCCAGGCTGAACGAAGTACACAAAAGACTTTCCCAGACCGGGGAGATCCGGCCGGTTTCTCCTGGAAAACTGGTGGTCTTATGGAAAAAATACAAGCGGGTCATCGCTGTGGCAGCCACCATCGCCGGCGTTACGGCGGTAGGGACGAGCGGATTGATCACCTGGTTTTCTCCCAAGTTGAGTGATCCTAAACTCGAAAACCTGAACAGGAGGCTTCACAATACGGAGAAAGTCCTGAATAACGTCGCCTCGAAACTGAACCAAAGCACTGTCACCCAGGAAGATATCCATTTTACAACAGGCGGTACCGGATTCCTGATCGATTCGAAAGGTTACCTGGTTACCAACGCACATGTCGTTAAAAATGCTACCCAGGTGGTGGTTCAAAATAGCAAAGGAGAGTTTAATGCCCGGATCATACACGTGGATCAGGCGGCTGATCTGGCCTTCCTCAAAATAGAAGATCAGGCTTTCAAACCATCGGGAGCCTTACCTTATGGCATCAGCAAGGGAAGCACCGACCTTGCCGAAGAGATTTTTACCCTGGGTTATCCCCGGGATGAGATCGTATACGGCCAGGGATATATGAGCGCCAAAACCGGTTTTGAGGGCGATACGCTTACCTGCCAGATCGCCGTTGCAGCAAATCCCGGTAATAGCGGGGGTCCTGTGCTCAACAAAAACGGAGAGGTTATCGGAATTTTAAGCACCCGGGAATCGAAAGCCCAGGGAGTCGTTTTTGCCACCCGGTCCAAAAACATCTTCAGACTGATCGAGCAGATGAAAAACGATAGTACCTTAAAGAACGACTCTACCCTCACCCCGCTGAAGGTCCCGGTTCTTTCCTCTATTAAAGGAATGGATCGTATCCAGCAGGTCAAAAAAATGTCGGATTGTATCTTTCTCGTGAAAATTAAGAACCGGGAGTAAAACCAACCGCCCTTACCGTTTACCACAGCTTGGCAGGATATTCTCCGTTGGCGATCAATGCGTTCAGACTTTCCTGGACAATGGGTGCATCTTCCTTATAAGTGACTCCAAACCATTGGGCAGAGGTGGGGATGACCCGTATAGCGCCTTTGCCTTCCTGTATAAAACGGTCCCCGATAATTGGAATAAAGAACTCGGCTTTTGGATTGGTGCCCTGTTCTGCCAGGAATTCGGTAAATAATTTAGCCGTATAGGGGAAAACAGAAGGTGCAAAACACCAGAAGTTCATGGATACCGGTGAATCAAAAGGGACATTGAATTTCTGATCTCCTTCTTCATAGGTGATCTTATCACCTTCCTGGTAGATCTTGGTCCGTTCCGCGATCGAGATAAGATTTCCAGCCCCGTCTACCTGGCAAACTCCACGGCTGACCGTTCCATTATCGGATAAAGTTTTGGACAGTTCATAACCAATAATAGAATAAAGCTGGTCATTACAGTCGGTAGTCAGAAAACGATAAGCTTTCTCAAAACCGTCTTTTCCATAAAAGTCATCGGCATTGATCACCGCGAAAGGCTCTTTGATCACATCTTTGGCACAAAGGATGGCATGTGCCGTTCCCCAGGGCTTGGTTCGTTCTGCGGGAATCTGGAAAGACCCCGTATGCGCCTTAATATCCTGGAATACATAGTCGATTTCGATTTTCCCTTTCAATTTCGGCTCAAATATGTTCTTAAAATCCTGAGCAAAATCTTCACGGATAATAAATACTACTTTTTTAAACCCTGCGCGGATCGCATCATAAATGGAATAATCCATGATCGTCTCTCCATTGGGTCCGAAACCTTGTATCTGCTTCATACTGCCATACCTGGAGGCCATTCCGGCTGCTAAAATCAAAAGGGTTGGTTGCATTTATCGTAATTTTAGATTTGATGCGTGTTTAGTTTTAATGCGTGATAATAATTCGATGCACGAAAGTAAAGGAATGCGGGAAAAAAATGTATTTTGAATGTAATTCTTTTCCCGCATCCGCACAATAATTGTGAGTTTCAGCCTGGGGGCTGAACTCACGAACTGGGTTCCACCCAGTTATAAATCCTGCTTTAAAAATGGATAAATTATTCGATCCGGCTCTTGACGCATTATTCGACCTCTCCCCTGTCCCTGTTGATACAGTGGAGGTACCAGAGTTGACAAAACGAAAGATTGGATTGGATGTTTTACGACTGGACAAAATTCACCCGGTCGTTTCCGGTAATAAATGGTTCAAACTGAAGGGGCATTTGCAATTGGCCGCAAACTACAAGTCGGTTATTACCTTCGGCGGCCCATGGTCTAATCATATCATAGCAACTGCTTATACTGCAGCAAAAGCCGGAATATCCGCCACAGGCATAATCCGGGGCGAAAAACCAGTTCACTTGTCCGAAACCCTGCAGGCGGCTTCCGCCTATGGAATGCACCTTCAATTTGTGGACCGCGAATCATACCGACATAAACACGAGCCCGGCTTTTTACAAACCCACTGCGATGCCTATATTATTCCCGAAGGAGGTGCGGGAGAACCCGGGATCGCCGGCAGCGGAGAAATCCTGCGGCTGGTGGAAAGGGATCGTTATACCCATGTCCTCTGTGCTATCGGCACAGGAACCATGTTCCTGGGGCTTCTTCGGGCATCAGGGCCCGGACAAAAAGTCATAGGCATACCCGTTTTAAAAGGAATTGCCTTCAAATTACCGGAATTGGAAAAGTTAAAGAACTGTGAAATCATTACTGATTATCATTTCGGAGGTTATGCCCGCAAAACAAAAGAATTATTGGATTTTATGAATCACTTTTATGAGACATCGGGTATACCTTCCGATTTTGTTTATACCGGTAAATTATTTTACGCGGTGATGGATATGCTCAAAAAAGATCTTTTTCCGGAGGGTTGCCGTTTATTAGTCATACACAGCGGGGGTTTACAAGGAAACAGATCACTTCCTCCGGGAACATTGAAGTTTTAGGCCCGGAATTTGGTCACCATGATAGCCGGCCATTAGTTTTTTTAAAATGCTCAAAACATCTTTTTAAAAGATTCGTTATGCCTGATATGCACAGGACCCTGGTATTTCTTTTATTAGCGCAGGTTTTTTCCTTGATTACCAGGGCGCAGGATACGCTTCCTGCCTTCTCCGTCTCCGGCAGGGGAAATGGCAAAGTGGTGATCAGCTGGCGCAACAATTATCCCGTCGTCAGCCAAATCAGTATTCAACGTTCTTTCGATAGTTTAAAGAATTTCACCACCCTGATCACTGTCCCGGATCCTACCCTTCCTGAAAATGGCGCAGTAGACAATAAAGCTATCAATACACCAGCCTATTATCGGTTGTTCATCTTATTGGAAAATGGAAAATATCAGTTTAGCCGGTCCAAAAAGCCGGGAACAAATACGGGAACAAATTCGGGAACAAATAATATCAGCGGTGGTCCGGTTCAGGAAGAAAAGGAAAAAGACCCCTCCCTTTCCCGCGCAGAAAGGGTCATTTTTATCGACCCGGCTGACCAGTCAGGTAAACCGCAGATCAAAACCCCTTCCAGCATTCAGGGCCGGGTCCTTCCGGAAATTGAAGTGATAAAAACTATATTCGTTAAAAAAGGGGATAGCGTCATAGGGCAGATTGCCGGAGGCCGGATCATGCAGTACCGGGACTCCCTGCTGAACAAAACAAAGGACACCCTTATTTTTATAGATGGTGATAGTCTTCTTATCAAACCCTTCGTTCCAAAAGAAGTCTACAAGATCTCCTCCAGGGTTTTTACTTCCAAATTCGGCAATGTCCAGCTTTCGTTGCCCGAAGCAAGTAAAAAGAAATATGCGCTTAAATTTTTCGATGAAGGCGGCAAGCTTCTTTTTGAACTATCGGCGATCAAAGATCCATACCTGATCCTTGATAAAACCAACTTCCACCATTCGGGCTGGTTCCGCTTCGAACTATATGAAGATGATCAATTAAAGGAAAAGAATAGGTTATATATTCCTAAAGAATTTTAAGACCTATCTCCCATTAAGGTACCAATCCCATTAAGACACCAATCCCATTAAGACACCAATCCCTCAACTCCCTCCTTACCTGTCCACAGTTCCCCGACAATTTGTACCCCAAAAACTTTCGCAAACTGTCTTTTCAACACTTTTTTTACTTCCGCCATCGGAACAGGACGTCCTGACTCCTTTTCCAGCGATGTAACGGTCTTATTTTGAATCCCGCAGGGAATGATGCCCGCGAAATAAGAAAGGTCAGTATTGATATTCAGGGCAAAACCGTGCATCGTTACCCATCGGCTGCACCGGACACCGATCGCGCAGATCTTTCGCTCTTTTCCTGGTATCCCGGGTTCTATCCATACTCCGGTCTCACCGGGAGAACGTTCCCCTTTTATGCCAAAGGCCGCAAGCGTTAAAATGATCGTTTCTTCCAGTTCACGCAGATATCTGCCGATATCGGTATAGAAGTTTTCAAGATCCAGGATAGGGTAACCCACCAATTGGCCCGGTCCGTGAAAAGTGATGTCCCCGCCCCGGTTGGTCCTGAAAAACTGTATACCCTTCTCTTTCCTTCTTTCCTCATCTATCAGTACATTTTCAATATGTCCGCTTTTTCCAAGGGTATACACAGGGGGGTGTTCCACAAAAAGCAGGTAATTGGGCGTTTGGGCAACTATTTCCATTTGCCCGGCTTCGGTCAGTTTTCGGGCCTCCTCCTTCCGGGTCTCCTCTTTCCGGATCTCCGCCTTTATTCGGACGGTTTCCTGCAACAAAGCCTCCTGGTAATCCCAGGCCTGCTGGTAACCCAATTGGTCAAGGTCTCTGAAAATGACTTTTTGCATAGCCTGCAAATTTACCATTTGTAGTGCTAACTTCGCAAAAATCCCCTGTATGCGTAAGGAATTGGAACCGGACAATGAATTAGAGGAAGGATCGGAAGGTGTAGAAGGCCAGGAAGGATCGGATGACCTGTATGAACGACTGAATCTGAAGGTGGATAAAGGTCAGGAACCCATACGCATCGACAAGTTCCTGGTAGCAAGAATCGAAAATGCTTCCCGCAATAAAATACAAAAAGCCCTGGAGACCGGGTTAGTCCTTGTCAACAGCAAACAGGTGGCTTCCAACTATAAGATCCGACCGGCCGATGAGATCATTATGTACTCCGATAAGGAGGCGCATGGGGAAGAGATCGTTCCGGAGCAAATGCCCCTGAATATCGTGTACGAAGATGATGATGTAATGATCATCAACAAACCTCCCGGTTTAGTGGTGCATCCGGCAAGCGGAAATTATACCGGAACCCTGATCAATGGGGTCGCCTGGTATCTGCAACAGAAGAACATGGCCATTAATGAAAAGAACCTGCCCCGTTTCGGTCTGGTGCACCGGATCGACAAAAACACCAGCGGCCTGATGGTACTGGCCAAGACGGAAAGGGCGGTCAGGAGCCTGGCCAAACAATTCTTCGATCATACCGTCAAACGTCAATATGTTGCCCTGGCCTGGGGGGATATGGAGGAAGACCAGGGTACCATTATCGCCCATGTGGGAAGACACAAACGTTTCAGGAAATTATTCGATGCCTACCCCGAAGGAGAATATGGAAAAGAGGCGATCACCCATTACCAGGTATTGGAACGCTTTGGTTATACCACCCTCGTCCAATGTGTTCTGGAGACAGGCCGGACACATCAGATCCGTGTGCATATGCAGCATATCGGTCATCCTTTGTTCAGCGACGATACGTATGGTGGAGATAAAATTGTAAAAGGCACGGTGTTCACGAAATACAAACAATTTGTGGAGAATTGTTTTGCCCTCTGCCCGCGTCAGGCACTTCATGCCCGGACGATCGGCTTTGTTCATCCGGGAACGGGAAAGGAAATGATCTTCAACAGCGAATTGCCGGACGATATGGCAGGACTGGTCAATAAATGGAGGGATTATGCTAAACCCAGGATCTGAGCGGCCGAAAATCGGGAGCCTTGATCTTTATCGGGGAAAAGACATTTTATAATCCACATTGACCTTTCCACGGGTGATATCATCCAATTTACCTTTAAGGAGTTTTCGTTTCAGGGGTTTAAGGTAATCGATGAATAACTTGCCATCGATATGATCATATTCGTGCAGGATAACCCTGGCCGTAATTCCATTGAAAGTAGTCGTATGCGGTTCAAAATTCTCATCCACATATTCCAGGGTCACTTCTTCGTTCCGGTAAACATCCTCGCGGATCTTAGGAATACTTAGGCAGCCTTCGTTATAGGCCCATTCTTCCCCGTTGAGTTTTTTTATATGTGCGTTGATAAAAACCTGTTTGATCCCGGGGCCATCGGGGTATTTTCCCTGGTCCTCTTCATCCAGGTTAGTGAAGATCTGGGAAGAATCCACCAAAAAAAGCCGGATATCCCGGTTGATCTGGGGGGCAGCCAGCCCTACCCCGCTGCTATAATACATCGTCTCCCACATATCCTCTAATAATTTGGAAAGACCCGGATATTCAGGAGTAATATCTTTACACACCACACGAAGGATCGGATCGCCATAAGCTACAATAGATAGAATCATTTTATCTGAAATTCCGGCAAATTTACAGTAATTCTGCAAACCGGCAACGAATAGTCCATCCTCTGTATCTAAGCACCTTTTTCTGCCGCTATTGCACGCTTCTGCCCAGGTATTCCTGCAAAAGTATGGTGGCGGCGATCTCATCGACCAGGGCCTTATTGCGTCGTTGTTTCTTTTTCATTCCCATATCGATCATAGCCCGGGATGCCATCTTGGAGGTAAACCGCTCATCTGCGGTTTTTAGCGGAATGGCAGGAAACTCCTTCTGCAGACGAACGATGATCTGCCGCACAAGCGGGGTGGCGTGGGTATCCGTATCATCCCAATTTTTGGGTTCCCCGATCAGGATCAGTTCCACTTCTTCTTTTTTGAAATATTCCTTCAAAAAAGGGATCAATTTCGGGGATTCTATAGTAGTCAATCCTGTAGCAATGATCTGAAAAGGATCGGTAACGGCCAGGCCGGTACGTTTAAGTCCATAATCTATAGCAATTATCCGGGGCATAGGTTACCAATAAATTCAACGATCAAAAAAGGTGACCCATTCAACGAATGGGGAAATAATCAACGGTAATGAGAAAACCCCATTTCAAAAAAGGGCCGGATATGATGAAGGAAAAGGTCGGTGATGACAAAACCTGCAAAAACCACGCTGGCTATCCCGTTGGCCGTCATAAAAGCCAGATTCACCCGGCTCAGGTCATTGGGTTTGACCAGGGTATGCTGGTAAAAAAGCATGACCATAAAAACTGCCACACCTGCCCAATACCACCAGCCGAAACCTCCGTAGATTCCGGCAGCCCATACACAAACCGTACTCAGTAAATGAAGGAACTCCGAAACACGAAGAGCTTTGGCCTTACCCAGCCAGGAAGGCATGGAATACAGTTTTTGTGTTTTATCGAACTCTTCGTCCTGCAAGGCATAAATAATATCGAAACCGCTTACCCAGAAGATCACCGTGAAAGAAAAAAGAACAGGCAGCACGGCAAAATGTCCCGTTACCGCGAGGAAGGCGCCAATGGGGGCCAGTGACAGCCCAAGACCCAGCACAAGGTGGCAAAGAGGAGTGAACCGTTTGGTAAAACTATAGCCCAGTACTACCGTGAGAGCAACGAATGACAGCCCAAAACAAAGGGGATTGATGAACCAGGTACAAACGATAAAGCCAACGCAGCTTAAAAGCACAAACCGCAGAGCGCTGTTCTTTGAAATAATGCCGGCAGGTATCTCCCTGATAGCAGTCCGGGGATTAAGCGCATCGAACTTCGCATCCAGCCAGCGGTTAAAGGACATGGCAGCGCTGCGGGCAAAGACCATACAAAGAAGGACCAGGACGAACAATTTCAGATAATGCCCGGATTCGTTGGGCATATGCCTAAGGGCCTGAGGTAAACTGCCCAATAACTCATGATCCAAACCCCAGCCGACAGTATAGTTCAAATTCCATTGCCCGGAAAGGGGCATAAAGACCACCCCCAGAAAAAAACCAATTAATGCGAAAGGCATCGCAAAAATGGTATGGGAGAATTTGATCAGGCTTAAATAATTCTTTACAGTGCTCATAAATTAGTTTGTCATTATACTTTTCTCCGTACAATCATCATCAGATCATAGCCCCCCCTTCAGGGGGTTGGGGGCCTCACCAGCTCCCATAAAACGATTCCTGCTGCAATGGAGATATTAAGGGAATGTTTCATGCCCCATTGCGGGATCTCGATACTCCCGTCACATAAGGGAAGTATCTCTTCCCCCACCCCCGTCACTTCATTGCCGAATACAACAGCCAGCGGCCTGGATAGTTTTGCGGCGTAAGCAGTAAACTCCTGCAAAGGAATGCTATTTTCCACTTGCTCAACGGCAAAAATGGCAAATCCCTCTTCTTTCAGGGACCGGACGGCATCTGCTGTGTTGGAAAAGTATTTCCAATCGACGGTTTCCGTGGCCCCCAGAGCTGTCTTATGGATATCCCGGTGTGGTGGCTGCGGGGTATAGCCGCAAAGAATGATCCCTTTAACCAAAAAGGCATCTGCCGTTCTGAACACACTGCCTACATTATGCATGCTTCGGATATTATCCAGCACGACGACGACCGGGGTCTTTTCCGATAGCCGGAATTCAGGCACCGATTTCCGGTTCAACTCATCCATCCCCAATTTGCGCATGCGCAAATATAAAAAAGTTTCCCCTCTCCCGGTTATCCCCAAAGCTAACCCCCATTTATCCCCAATGCGCCGGCAAGCCTAAAGCAGGTCCGGTACCTTTGCCTATCTTCCTTAAATTTGTCCCCCATGGCAAAAAACAGTGCAGATACCCCCTTGATGCAGCAACATCGGACGATCAAGCAGAAATACCCCGATGCTATCCTGTTATTCCGTGTTGGTGATTTTTACGAAACCTTTGGCGGAGATGCCGTCATTGCCGCCAAGGTTCTGGGAATTACCCTTACCAAACGTAATAACGGTGCTGCTTCCTCCTCAGAACTGGCGGGGTTTCCCCATCATTCGCTGGACACCTATCTCCATAAACTGGTTAGGGCAGGCTACCGGGTTGCCATTTGCGATCAATTGGAAGATCCCAAACTGGCAAAGGGGATCGTAAAAAGAGGAGTGACCGAACTCGTGACTCCGGGGGTGGCATCTAATGAGAAATTGCTGGAGGGGAGTTCGAATAACTTCCTGGCCGCCATTCATTTTTCTGAAGAAACGGAAAAAGGACAGGGAAATAAAGGGGCAGGTGGAAATAAGGAGACAGGCGACCGGCTGGGGATTGCCTTCCTGGATATCTCCACGGGAGAATTTTTCCTGGCGGAAGGAAATACGGAATATGCCGACAAATTGATCCAGACCTTGCGGCCTGCGGAAATTATATTCCAGCGCAATTATCAAAAACATTTCAAGGAGGTTTTCGGGTCAAAGTTTTATACCTATACCCTGGAGAGCTGGATATTCGAAGAAGCCTACTCGACAGAAAGCCTGTTGAAACATTTCCAGACCCATTCCCTGAAAGGATTCGGCGTCGATGGCATGCGGGAAGGAATTGTAGCTGCCGGTGCTATCCTCCATTATTTAAAAGATACCGAGCATCCCCATCTGCAGCATATAACGTCCATGCAACGGATGGACCGGGAGGACGCCTTGTGGATGGACAGGTTTACTATCCGTAATCTCGAATTGATGGGTGGCGAAAACCGGGAGCAGGACCAAAGCCTTTTAAAAGTGCTTGATAATACGGTATCGCCTATGGGAGCCCGTTTACTCAAACGCTGGTTGCTTATGCCCTTAAAGGATATAGTGCGGATCACCGAAAGGTTGGACAGCGTGGAATTCTTCATAAAGGATCCCGAACTCAGAACTTCGCTGTCCCAGCATATTCAGCAATGCGGTGATATTGAAAGACTGGTCAGTAAGATCCCCCTGAGAAAGATCAATCCCAGGGAACTGGTTCAGATCGCAAGGGGTTTGGAGCATATCGGTCTTGCCCGGCAGGCCTGTCTTTCCGTACCGGATGGATTTATCTCCAGAATGGCCATGAGACTGGATCCCTGCCTGCCGATCATGGAAAAGATCCGGGCGACCATCGTGGACGCCCCTCCTGTCGCAGCTGCCAAAGGAGATACCATTCGCCCCGGGATACACGAAGAACTGGACCGGTTACGCAAGATCGCAACCGGCGGGAAAGGGTACCTGGTGGAATTGCAACAGAAAGAAGCGGAAAGATCCGGCATCTCCTCACTGAAGATAGGATTCAACAATGTATTCGGATACTACCTGGAAGTGACCAATTCGCATAAAAGCAAGGTTCCTGTGGAATGGATGCGCAAACAAACCCTTGCCAACGCGGAAAGGTATATTACGCCGGAACTGAAAGAATACGAGGAACAGATCGTAGGTGCGGAAGAAAAGATTCTTACCCTTGAACTTGAATTGTATGAAAAACTCCTGCAGGCCTTGCAGGAATATATCGCACCTATGCAGATCAATGGCCAGGTGCTGGCCACCCTGGACTGCCTGCTTTGTTTTGCCGGAAATGCCCTGCAGTATAATTATAAGAAACCTATCGTTCACGAAGGGCGTGAACTGGATCTGAAAGACAGCCGGCACCCCGTGATCGAAAGACAACTGGCTGCGGGCGAAGCCTATGTTCCCAACGATTTGATCCTGGACCCGGCCACTGAGCAGTTGATCATTCTTACCGGCCCCAATATGAGCGGCAAAAGCGCCTTGCTTCGACAGACCGCGATCATTACCCTGATGGCCCATATGGGCAGCTTCGTCCCCTGCAGTACGGCAAAGATCCCTTTAACCGATAAGATCTTTACCCGTGTCGGAGCTTCGGATAATCTTTCGGGAGGAGAATCCACGTTTATGGTGGAAATGAACGAAACGGCCAGTATCATTAACAATATTACGGCCGGAAGTCTCATCATCCTCGATGAGATCGGTCGCGGCACTTCGACTTATGACGGTATCTCGATAGCCTGGAGCATTGCAGAATACCTCCATAACTCCCCGCATGCTCCCAAAACCCTTTTTGCCACTCATTACCATGAATTGAATGAGCTGGAGAACAAACTGCCCAGGGTAAAGAATTATCACATAACCAACAAAGAGATTGGCAATAAGGTCATTTTCTTGCGAAAACTGGCCCCGGGAGGAAGTATTCACAGTTTCGGTATTCATGTGGCAAAAATGGCCGGGATGCCCCCTTCCTTGCTTCAAAGGGCGGACGAGATCCTTAAACAGTTGGAAAACAAACAAGTAGAAGAACATTTGGGCGAACAGATCAAACAATTGGCAGCCCCGAAAATGCAACTCTCCATATTTGACGCACATACGGAGACTTTTCACACCATCCGCAAACTTTTGGAAGCAACCGACATCAATCAGCTGACCCCGGTAGAAGCTTTAATCAAACTTCAGGAAATAAAAAGTCATTTGCGGTAGTACTTAATCCAGACTTAAGTGTTTCTATATATACACCCTCTTTTTCCCGGTTGGGCAGAAAGGGGGTAAAGGGTTATTCCATGGGGCATTTTTTCCCCGTTAGGGATGCCATTATGAACTATTCATACCCGTTAGCAATTTTTAGGGCTTTCCCTTTCGTGAAAAGGGAAAGCGCATTTGAAGTGTTGAAAAAAAACAGTAAATTGATATAGAATTTGCTGATAAAAAACCGTTTACCTTAAGCTTCGTCCTATGATCAGATTTGTTTATCAGTTATCCAATTTCCGCACCTGGCTGCATGGTTTTAGTGAGGTGTTAGGAACAAAAGTAAAGTCAGGAATGATCCGCATCCCACCCTCTAAGGGAGAAGGATATCTATTTGCTTCCAAGATCAGCCCACACATTTCCTATGTGGTCATGAATTTCAGTCTGAAGGACGATATGCTTTTCCTTCGCAAAAAATCTTCTCTTTACGGCATGAGTCTTTTTTTTAACCAGATCCTGGTCAGTGATTTTGTCATGCTCAGGGAACCCAAAGATGCCATAACGGACAAAACCCCCAAACGGAGTAATATATTCCTGGCTACTGACAATTACGATCTGGAGGTTACCTATTCACGACATTCTAAGATCAAAAGGGTGGGGATATTTTTCAGTCCCGAGTTTATCCTGCGTCATGTGAAAAAAGAAATTTTGAAAGATCTGATGGAATTTGCCGAAAACCGTTTCCGCAATATCTCCCGCGAACCAATTACCTTCGAGTACAGGCAATTACTGGAAGATATCTTTAATGTAGATAAAAAATCCCCTCTTTCCCATTTCCTGCTGCAGAACAGAGTACTGATGCTGACGGAGAAATTTCTCACGGCCTTTCTCAATAAGGCTCCTGTCCGCCGGAAGTCCAACGGTGGGACCATCAAAGGGCCTGATAAACAAAAGGATCTCGATGCGCTGAAAGACGTAGAAAAAATTTTGATGGACGAAACGCTCGATAAATTTCCGTCCATTACCGAGCTTTCCAAAAAGGCCATGATGAGTTCGACTAAACTCAAAACAAAATTCAAACAGATCTATGGCATGAAACTATACGAGTTCTTTAACCGAAACCGTATGGAAAAGGCCAGGGAAATGCTCCATACCGGTAAATTCACAGTGAAACAGGTTGGAAATAATGTTGGATTTTCTAACCTGAGCAATTTTGCAAAGGCTTTTAAAAAAGAATTCGGCATTCTTCCTAAGGAAATAACAAAAGTAAGATGAGACCATAAATGAAAAAGGGATGACTTCGGGAACATATACGTAAACATGTCATTATCATACATTTACATCTAAAATGTGTTTGGAAGGCTCCTAAAAGTTTTGTTAAAACCTCTTGAAATAGCCCCTACAGCTATCAAAAAAGACATTGCGGATAATTCTATCCTCCGATAAGTGTTAATTTTACATCTTGTCCTGATATTTACATTTGCCCCTTTTGAATCCTTTGGCCTGATTATTTCCTTTACTTGGTTATACTCCGTCCTGATCCTTCGTTCCGACCCTGCAAACCAATGCCATATGCTTGTGATTTAATGGAATTTCCCAGTGTTGGGCATTTGCCCCTTATCTCTTAACAGATAAAATTTGTGATTATGGTTAGGTACTCATTCCGATTGGAAAATTATGAACAATGGTTGGCCGATTTCGCTGAAAAGCTGGATTCCCCTGTAAAGGACCAGGTGCTGACCCTTCCCTCCCATTTGGGAAAAGGAACGATTCAGGCTTTTAATATAAGCCCGCATTTTTCTTATGCCATTATGAATTTCAAATTGGAAAGCGATATGGAATTGCATCGTGAAGAAAGCGACGCAAAAGGATTTTCGCTGACCTTCAACCAGGTGGAGGTCATCAAGGAATTGCAGGTGGGTCTTCATCACCATATTATTACCGATAAGAAACCTATCCGAAACGATATCTTTTTATCGGATAACCGCGATAATTTATTCATTAAAGTTTCGGCCGGCAGCTCGGTGAAACGACTGGCCATTATTTGTTCCCATGATTTAGCCGCCCGTTTTTTACCGGTTGACCTGTTGGATAAACTGGAGGCTTTTGCCAGGGTAAACAGTATAGCTGACAATCCCTTTTTCGTAAGCCTGCCGCATCGCGAAACGCTGAAAGAAATATTCGATATGAAAGAGAATGATCCGCTTAGCCAGATCAGACGACTTTCCCGTATCACTCATCTGATTGAGAAATTCCTGCATTCCTTCCAACGCCAGGAACAGGCCGTTCAACCCAAAGCCGTAAAAAAGAGCGATCTGGAAAGCATGCAGCACATCGAGCATATTCTCAGCAGCAAGCTGGAAGGTTTTCCTTCCCTGGAATCATTGGCTCATCAGGTCTTTATGAGCACCAGCAAATTAAAGAACCTTTTCAAACAGGTCTACGGATATACCCTCTATGACTATTATAATAAGTGCAGGTTGCAACGTGCCAGGGAAATGCTGGTAACGGGACAATGCAGCATTAAACAGGCAGGCAGCGAGATTGGTTTTTCCAATCTAAGCCATTTTGCCAAAGCATTCAAAAGGGAATTCAATATGTTACCGAGAGAACTGGTCAGGAACCGATAAAATCTATTCTTCTCTGTTGGTGTTTTCCCTTACAGAGGCATAGTCCTGACCTGTGGAGGCATTCATAAACCGATATATAGAATAACTTTGTAAACTGTAGTTAGCAAGCCCGTTTTTGGTCCAACATCCTCACTTCGGATTTATCAGGATCCACAAAATTTACGCGTTTTCCCGGACCGGTTATAGTCAAATTTAACCTGGTCCGGGAAAAACGTCTTATGATGGGCCGTCCGCCATTAGACCGCCCGTGGCGTTCTGTTATTTTCCATCATTCACATCGAATCATTTACCTCAGCTCATTCACAACAGCTCATTTACATCAAATCCTTCAGCCTTTCATACAGGGTTTGAAACACGGCAAAGTTTTGTTGGTAGATCATGTGGCGTTCCGGGTCAGGTTCGAAGGTTTCCTGCAAACGGATCATTCCTGCTGCATCTTCCGGGCCATCGATCATGCCCAGGGCATAAAACCCCAGGATGGCTGCCCCAATGGCTGATGCATCAGCCACGTTGGTTACCTTGACTTTTTTCATAAACAGATCAGCGACCAGTTGAAGCCAGGCTTTTGACCGGGTGAACCCTCCGCTGGCGTATATTTCTGAGATAGGTCCGATCGTTTCTTCCAGTGACACTCCGATCTGGAATAAGGAATAACTAATGCCTTCCAATACGGCCCGCATAAAATGCCGGTTTTCATGTCCGGCCCTGATACCGAAAAAAACGCCTTTTGCATCGGCATTCCATACAGGCGCGCGTTCGCCATGCAAATAGGGCAAAAAAATCAATCCTTCGCTTCCCGGGACAACGGTTTCCGCTTCAGCGATCATTTCCGTAAAAGTACCGGAGTCACCGGGTTTACGGCTGGAGAAATTTTCGATGAACCATTGAACGATATTCCCTCCATTGTTGGTGGCGCCACCGCTTACATAAAGTTTATCCGTCAGGATATAATTGAAAATTCTTGCTTTCGGATCATGTCTGGGGGTCGGTGAAGTCATTCTGACAGCTCCGCTGGTACCGATGGTAAGGGTAGTAGCTCCGGGTCCCACCGCATTGCTGCCCAGGTTGGCCAGACATCCGTCGCTGGCACCAATAATAAATGGCAGCCCCTCCGGCAATTCCCACCATTGACGAAATTCAGGCAACAATCCTGATTCGCGATGCGTAACCGGAACGGGAACCGACAAATGATCCCGCGTGACCCCGCAAAGATCCAGCGATTCGGGGTACCAATCGAATGAATAAATGTCGAAAAGCCCGGTAGCAGATGCGATCGAATAATCTACCTGATATTTTCCAAATAGTCTCCACCAGATATACTCCTTGATAGAAAGGAATTTTGCCGTATTATTAAAAAGGACAGGATCCGCATTCTTCAACCATAATAATTTACAAAGCGGGGACATGGGATGTATGGGTGTTCCCGTGTGCTGATAGATCCTTCTGCCTGCTTCACTGCCCTTTAGCGCATCCGCAAAGGATTTACTGCGCAGATCGGCCCAGGTGATGGCATTCGTTAAGGGAAGGCCGTTTTTATCTACCGCCATCAAACTATGCATTGCACAACTAAAAGATATGGCGGAAGGGAATCCGGCTATGCCGGTACGAACTTTATCCAGCAGCATTTTTATGCTGTTCTTTACCGCTTCCAGCAGCCGGGAAGGGTTAAGCTCCTGACTATCGGAGTCTCCGGGTTCTATGTGATAACTAACGGAATAATCTCCCAATACATCTCCGGTGGACGTAATCGCTACGGCCTTTGTACTGGTAGTCCCAATATCCAACCCAATTATATACGACATAATTTCAGATATACACTAAATCGGATAAACACTATACCAGATAGACACTATATCAGTTCTTTCAGCTTGTCCGTCACAAAATCGATTTCTTCCTTTGTATTATGCTTGGAAAAGGAAAACCGAACAGTCACCTGATTGGGGTTATTATTGATCTCCCGGATAACATGCGACCCCTGTTCAGCACCGCTGGTACACGCGCTGCCACCGGAAGCGCAGATATGGTTAATATCGAGATTGAACAGGAGCATTTCCGATTTCTCGGTTTTTGGGAAGGATACGCTTAGTACCGTATACAGACTTCTTCCTACGGGATCTCCGTTAAAGGAAATACCTTTCACCTGTTTCTTCAACTGCTCCATCATATGCAGTTTAATACCTTTTATATAAGCGCTCTCCTGTTCAAAATTAGCGGACGCTAATTCAAGCGCTTTGGCAAAACCAATGATCCCATAGAGATTCTCCGTACCCGCCCGCATATTCCGCTCCTGCGACCCGCCGTGAATATAAGGATGGATCTTTACATTCTCATTGATATACAATAACCCCACTCCTTTCGGTCCATGGAATTTATGTCCGGCTCCCGTAATAAAATGTACGGGCGTCTTACGGAGATCGAAAGGAAAATGTCCTACCGTTTGTACGGTATCCGAATGAAAAACGGCTCCGTATAATTTACAGAGTGCTCCCACTGCATGGATATCGAGGATATTGCCGATCTCATTGTTGGCATGCATCAGGGTAACCAATGTTTTTTCCGCGCTGGAAGCCAGTTTCTGTTCCAGGTCCTCCAGGTCGATATGTCCGTTGGGCAATACACGTACATAACTGACTGCAGCTTCCCCTCTGCGGTGCAGGTTTTCAACCGTATGTAAGGTGGCATGGTGCTCCAGGGGAGAGGAAATGATATGAGTGCAACCCAGATCCCGCACCGAAGCCGTAATGGCCGTATTGGAGCTTTCCGTTCCTCCCGAAGTAAAGAAGATTTCAGCAGGATGGGCATTCAATAATTTACCAACCGATTTACGGGCATTTTCGATGGCCAGCCGGGACTCCCTGCCGTAAGAATAAATAGAAGAAGGGTTGCCGAATTTATCTGTCAGGTAAGGCATCATCGATTCCAGCACCTGAGCATCCAAACTGGTCGTAGCCGCGTTGTCTAAGTAGATTCTTTGCATACAATAATATCCTTTTCCGCAAATGTCGGGTGCAAAGATAAGTAATCCTTTATTCCCGCCCTTTATAGGGGATGATCCCTGCTTTTGGACAGACGAACGCGGGTAATGACTTCATAAAACGGGAATTCCGGATAAGCAGTTAACTCCGGAAATTCACGGCCGGTTAAATGAATTCCTTAATATCCTTCATTAACCGCTGGGCGATATTATTAGCGGTGGTTTCGAAATTACTTTCGGCGTAAATACGGATGATCGGTTCTGTATTGGAAGTACGAAGATGCACCCAATCGTTATCAAATTCGATCTTCAGGCCATCCTCTGTATTGACAGGATGATTTTTATATTTTTCTTCTATTTTATCGAAGATCTCCTGAACGTCGATCCCTTTTTGTAATTCGATCTTATTTTTTGAAATGAAATAATCGGGATATTTTACCCGGAAGGATTTTATTCCATTCTTATGATGAGACAGCGCGCTTAAAAAAAGCCCGATTCCGATCAACGCATCCCTTCCGTAATGAAGATCAGGGACGATAATGCCCCCGTTGCCTTCTCCGCCAATCACCGCATCCGTCGCCTTCATGGCCTTTACAACATTCACCTCTCCTACGGATGAAGGAAAATACTGACCGCCCCTTTGAAGGGTGATCTCCTTGAGCGCCTTCGTGCTGCTCATATTACTAACCGTATTTCCAGGTTTTTTACTCAGTACATAATCCGCCACCGCTACCAGTGTATATTCTTCCCCGAACATAGATCCATCCTCGCAGACAAAACACAAACGGTCCACATCGGGATCCACCGCGATTCCCAGATCTGCCTTCGATTTTTGTACTGTTGCGCTGAGACCGGATAAATTTTCCGGAAGAGGTTCCGGGTTATGGGCGAACCGTCCATTCACCTCTTCGTTGAGTAAGATTACTTCTTCCACGCCCAATGCTTTTAATAAAGGGGGGATGAACAAGGCGCCGGTCGAATTGATGGTATCGACGACGATCTTATAACGTTTTTGCCGGATGGACTTCACATCCACCAGAGGATAACCGACGATCATATCGATATGCTTCTGCATCCAATCCGTATTAACCGTATAACTACCTAATTTGTCAACCGTGGCAAAGACGAAATCATCTTTTTTAGCTTTTTCGAGAATCAGGGCTCCTTCTTCCGCGCTGATGAATTCCCCTTCATGGTTCAATAATTTCAGGGCATTCCATTCTTTGGGGTTGTGACTGGCCGTAATAATAATACCGCCGGCCGCTTTTTCCCCGGTCACCGCCAGTTCCACCGTGGGGGTGGTTGAAAGACCCAGATCGATGATATCCAGTCCCAATCCCTGTAAGGTGCAAACCACCAGATTGCTGACCATCTCTCCGCTTATACGGCCATCCCGGCCAATTACGATCTTTTTTCCCTTATTCAATTCCAGGACCCGGGTCCCATAAGCCGCCGCAAATTTTACTATATCCGTTGGAGACAGGTTATCGCCCGGTCTTCCGCCAATGGTACCCCTGATGCCGGAGATGCTCTTAATCAATGCCACAGTTACTTGGTTTAATTGCTACAAAATTAAGGAAAAAAAACCCAGGTTTGCCGATAAAATGCCAGTCCGGCGGTAGCCGGTTATTTTTTCTTATTCTTCAGTACCATGAACTTAGCGGTCTCATAGATCCCGTCGGTCAGTTGCTGCATTTTCATTTTTTGCGGCCCATTCAGGATCGTCGCAGGTACGGGGTCATTATTTATGATCGACACCATTTCTTCCTTACCGGTCTTTAGCTGTTTACGATAGTAATAATCGTCCTTGACCACACCGATGACCCCCTGATCCGGATCATAAATAAATGACAGGGCTTTCCCATTATAAGATGCCGTATCCAACAGATCCCGTCCCAGGGCTGTATTTCGGTATGGGATATTACACAATCCCGCCAGGGTTGGCAATACATCCACCTGCGAACAAGGATGCGTAATACGGGAATCCGGTAATAATTTGGGAGCATAGATCAATAAAGGGACATGTTCGGCCGTCAGACGCTGGTCGGTCCAGGCTCTGGGGAACATCGTTCCGGCATCGCCAGGTATCCCGTGATCACCGATAAAAAGGAATACCGTATTATCAAAATATTTTTCTTTGCCGGCTGCCTCTATAAAAGTCTGGTATCCGAAATCGGTATACCGGAAAGCATTCATTTCTTCATTGTTTTCAAAACCTGATTTTCGCAGAGAATCCTTCGGAACCTCGATGGAATGAAAAGCCTGCTGGTCTTCAGCAGGGATGGTATAGGGCCGGTGATTATCGGCTGTTTGAATGACTGCGAAAAAAGGAGCGGTCTGTTGTTTGAGTACCTTATTGGCTTCCAGGAAAAGGTTTTTGTCGCTAATGCCCCAGACATCTACTTTAGGAGCCGAATAATTCTCCTGCTCATACAAACGAAGGTCCTTGATATTATTGGTCAGCAGGCCTCTGATATTGGCCCAGCTTGTACTGCCGCCGAGAAAATAGAATTTTTCATACCCCGTAAAATCATTGATGATCGTATGCTGGTCCACTGCGGCCGGGTTTCGGCTGGATGTGGTCGTGGCCACTTCTATATCGGGAATCCCGGTCACCACCGCCCAGACTCCTCTGGCCGTTCCATAACTGGGTGTAAAACAATGATCGAAGAAAATCCCCTTTTTACAAAGTCCGTTAAAAAAGGGAGTGGTATTCAATGGATTACCCCACATGGAACTTTTATATCCGCTGAAGGATTCACAGATCACCACTATTACGTTTGGCCGGCTGGTCAGCGTACCCGGGCGGGGAGCAATATCCCTTATGAACGCTTTTTCCAGGGAATCCCGTCGGGGTGCAATTTCTGCAACCCCCGGAACTTTTGTTTCCGTAAATCCGAAATAAGGTGACAGCACTGGGATAGCGGCAATTATTTTCTCTTCATTGTACACACTATGCCGGAATTTCAGGCTGCTGAAAAAAGACTGGAAGGGGTTCAGCGCCAGGTTTGCTTTGTAATCGCTGCCCAACCCAAAAGCATCGCTCCACCTCAGTGGATATTGACCGACCCTTCCGAAAATAGCCAATCCCAGTAATAAAAAAGCTACGACGATCCAGGCGATCCTGCCTCTATCGGAAAGATCTGATTTTTTTGATTTAAGGATCCCTTTGTAAATGGCTTTGATCAACAGAAAAATAAATATTGTACCCAATATCAATACCAACAGAATACGGATAACGGGATAGGTTTGCCATACCATATTGGCTGAGATACGGACATCGATCAGGTAATTCAGCACCCCTGCATTCAGTCGCTGGGACAGGTAACTATAGTTCGCAAAATCGACGGAATAGAAGAAGACGATCAGGAATGTAGCCAATCCTATCAGAAAAAGGGTTATTTTTTTACCGGTTGAACTCCGGAAAGGGTTTAGGGGACGAAAACAACCCAGGAGCAACAAAAGGGCCAGAAAAATACAGATATATCTCAGATCGAACCGGATCCCCAGGAGAAAAGAAGGAAGGAGATCGGAGAAACCGTTGGCCTGGTTGCTGAAAGAGAAAAATAAAGCAAGGCGCAAAAGGCTCATGATCAACAAAAAAATAATACCGGTAGCAAAAATCGAACGGATCAATTTTGGTATCTTTATCCCCGTGCTTGTTAACATAGCCTTTTTTTATGTGAATTCCGGAGAAGTGTTTTTAAAAATATAATCCTTCTCCGGAATACGAATAATGTTTTGGGCCGTAAAATTAGAGCAATTATTCTGGAAACCATGATTTTACTCGACAATGGCATGCATACAGGCTTTTTATACAATATCTTACAGGGCGACCATTGGCTGTTCAACAAGATCAACCAGGATTGGACTAACCCCCTCTTTGATAACTTCTTACCCTATCTGAGGGAATCAGAGATCTGGTTGCCTTTTTATCTGTTCCTCCTGGTATTTATTACCCTCAATTTTGGCAAAAAGGGATGGTTCTGGTCATTTTCCCTCATTATGACGGCTATTATCGGAGACCTGGTCAGCAGCCACCTGATCAAACAGAACCTGTTCAGATTGCGCCCCTGTCAGGATCCTGAAATGGCATCCCTGATACGGATATTGGTGAATTACTGTCCATCCAGCTCCAGCTTTACTTCCTCCCACGCCTGTAATCATTTTGCATTGTCAACATTCATATATCTTACGCTACATCACACCAGCCGGTGGTGGGGAGTTGTATTTGCCTGGGCTTTTTTCATATCTTATGCCCAGATCTATGTCGGTGTGCATTACCCGGTAGATGTTATCTGCGGGGCACTGATCGGATGCCTGATCGGCTACGGTACGAGTCGTCTTTTCCATCTGCAGTTCGGCACGCTTTCTTTACCATTCTATAAACAAACACATGCTTGAGATCGTAATCTTACTTTGTCTGATCTTTATGAATGGATTGTTCGTAATGGCGGAAATAGCGCTGGTATCGGCGCGGAAAAGCCGGCTGGAGAATTTAGGGGATAATGGGGATGAAAAGGCCAAAGCAGCCCTGAAGCTCGCTGAAAACCCCGAATTATTCCTTCCTACCGCCCAGATTTTCATTACCCTTGTTGCCATCCTTACCGGGTTTTATTCCGGTGAAAAATTCAGCGCGGATCTGCAGCCCTATATTGAACGGATTCCCTATCTGCGTCATTATTCCGCCAACATATCGACCGGGCTGATCCTGGTCATCGTAACACTCCTGTCCATCATTTTCGGGGAATTGGTTCCCAAACGTATCGGTCTGCTCCGTGCGGAATGGATCGCCCGGCATGTAGCCAGACCCGTGAAGGTACTGTCGTTTATTACGCACCCGATCGTCTGGCTGCTGAATAACACCAGCAACCTCTTTTTTAAACTTTTTCCCATTACTGCTTCACAGGATGGGGCCGTTACGGAGGAGGAGATCAAGGCTATTATTCACGAAGGAACGGAACAGGGGACCATCGAAGAAGCGGAGCAGGAGATCATTGAACGGGTCTTTCACCTGGGTGATCGTAACATCACCTCGCTGATGACCCACCGAAGTGACATTATCTGGTTTGACCTGAACGAGAACGAAGAAACGATCAAGGAGAAGATCATCAAAGAACCGCATTCCGTCTATCCCATTTGCGATGGCGAGATCGATAACATCAAAGGAGTCGTTTCCATCAAGGACCTCTATATCTCGGAAGATTCCATCTTATTTAAAGATATTATGACCACGGCCTTATTCGTTCCTGAAAATAATTCAGCATACGTGGTCCTGGAAAAATTCAAGGAATCCAAGATCCATTGTTGTTTTATCGTAGACGAATACGGAAGTCTGGAAGGAATGATCACGCTGAATGATATTTTAGAAGCCATCGTAGGAGACATTCCCCAGCCCGATCTTTCCGATTATGAAATCCACAAACGGGAGGATGGGTCTTTCCTGGTGGATGCCCAGATCCCATTCTACGATTTCCTGTCCCATTTCGAAAAAACGGAATGGATGAACGAAGGAGACCATGAATTCGATACGCTTGCCGGTTTTATCCTGAACGAACTGGAGCGAATCCCAAGAACAGGCGAGAAACTGACCTGGCGGGGATTCACTTTCGAGATCGTAGATATGGACGCCCAACGGATAGATAAAGTCCTGGTGATCATTTCGGGGGATATCCGGAAGGAAATGGACAAAACAGACAGCAAATCGGCAAAATCGGCACGCTCCGACTCAGCCAGAACGGAAGCCTCCGGAGAATAATTTACAACACATATGAATTTTGGCGCATACGCAATGACGTATCAACCAGGAGGATTGTCTACCATCTTGCGCAGGGCGGATTTGGTATAATTTTTGAAAATAAGAGATTGGTTTTGACCTTAAACACCTTTTGCGTAAATCCAATATTATGAAAACCACCTTGAAGCCCCGGGGCCTGGATACTCCTTGTATCAACACCCATTGTATGAATACCCATCGCATGAATACATCGCCTTGGGATTCCCTTTCCAACCGCACTATCAGGATAGTCCTTTTTTTAATAGCCATTTTTTATTGCCTGGGGATGTTATCCTGTAAAAAAAGTAATGATGGAACTTCCCAAAAGAACGATATCCCGGAACACAGGGGGACATAATTCCTGGGATAAAGCCACAGATCCTGCTTATAAAGAGAACAACATGAATATATATGAGTGGATGCTGCAATATTCCCGGCCTTCGCATTGACGGGCAGGATCGCCTGGTTCGCCAGGTTCGCCAGGTTCGAAATCCCCCGCTCCTGGCCGCGGGAAGTTAAGTTTAGCGGCCCGTCAGAACTCCAGGACGGCATTCGTATCCGGGTAATTCAACCGCGTACTTTTTCTTATGCCACCGGCTGAGCCATGAATGATGTTGATCTGTTTATCAAAGTTGTCATAAAGCAGATTATTGGTAATGTCAAGGCGTTTAAGGGAGGGAACATTGCTGACCTGGAAATAACTCCAGGTGCCTTCCGCCTCATTTTCGCATCCGGCAAACTGAAGGGAAACCGAACGCCCATCCACTTTGATTTGCACATGCTTTTGAACGTATTCCGAAATTAGCTTGTCATTGAACGTTTTATTTTTTGCGTCTGAAAGATCCACTTTAGTATGGGTTACTTTTTCCAGGGTCGCTTCCAGGTCATTGGTAAAAAGCTTACAACTGACTTCCAGGCTCTTATCCTTTGCATTGTGGCTAATCTCCATGACGCCTATATACAGGGGATGCCTGGCTTTTCCCGGAGTGCCAATTCTTCCGACCTCTTCCTCACCTGAAGTAAAACAGATGCCTTCATTACCAGCTGTCGGAAAGGTGCCTTCCTTATCCTGCAGGGGCATAAAAAAAACCGCGGAAAAACACCACTTCAACAAAGTCAGCCATTTAAACAAGGATACTGCCATTTAAAAAGTAAATTTTCTTAGTCCAAAAGTCTGAATAATTTTGGCAATTCTACTATAATGCAAGATTTTTCCCTTTATTTCAAATTGGGCACGGAACATATCCTCACCTGGGAAGCCCTGGACCATTTACTTTTTGTGACTGCCTTGTGCCTGCGTTACCTGGTTAAGGACTGGAAAAAAATCGTGGTATTGGTGACGGCCTTTACGATTGGGCATTCCATAACCCTGGCCCTGAGCGCCATGGGGCTTTTTCGGTTTCCGACCCGGTGGATTGAATTCCTGATTCCTTTGACGATTGTAGCTACGGCACTTAATAATCTTTTTCAGAAGAACAGACAGATAACCCGGCCGACAAGACTTCCCCTGATCTACTTTTTTGCCCTTTTCTTTGGATTGATCCATGGTCTGGCTTACGCGAATACTTTTTTAAGTCTGGAGGGAAAAGAAGGCTTGGTTCCGCACCTGCTGGCCTTTAACCTGGGGATCGAGACGGCACAGTTATTAGTAGTAGCGATCATACTGGTCTTTTCCTTTATTTTCGTACAATGGCTAAAGATCCGGCAACTATGGTGGATATGGGGTGCATCGGCAATCATTCTGCTGGTGTCTCTGAGAATGGCCTGGGAACGATTGCCGTCATAAACCCGGGAACGATTGCTGCCATAAACCAGGGAACGATTGCTGTAAAAAATAACAAACCACCGTTAAAATACACACACATGAACACAAAAAAACTGCTTCTTTGGATTGTAGGTTGTTATGCCGCAGGCGCTCTGCCGGCCCAGAACCTGCAAAACAATCCCAATTCCAATCATGGTAATAAATTCGAAGCGCTGGGCAACATCCTGCCAACGCCGAACGAATACCGCACTGCCAGCGGCGCCCCCGGCCCCAGGTATTGGCAGCAAAAAGCCGATTATGACATCAAATGCGAGCTGGACGAGGATAAACAGTGGCTCACCGGATCAGAGACTATTACCTATTCCAACAACTCCCCCAACGAGCTAACCTATCTGTGGCTGCAGGTGGATGAGAACGAACACAGTTCAAAAAATAATGCCAACTACCAGGATGGAAGCACCATGCCCAAACTGGTCAGCGACCAGATGATCAGCCAGAAAGAAACACTGGCAAAAAATGATTATGGTGTCAATATCGTAAAGATCACCGATGCGCTGGGTAAATCCCTGAAATACACGGTCAACAAAACCATGATGCGGGTCGAATTGCCTGGTGTTCTGAAACCCGGTCAGAAATTCATTTTCAAAATAGATTGGAACTATCATATCTCTGACCGCATGAAATTCGGCGGACGGGGTGGTTATGAATATTTTGCAGAGGACGGCAATTATCTGTTCACCATGTCGCAATGGTATCCCCGTCTTTGTGTTTACAGCGATTTCCAGGGCTGGCAGAATAACCAGTTTACGGGAAGGGGTGAATTCGCCCTTACCTTTGGTAATTTCAAGGTACAGATGACGGTACCTGCCGATCATGTGATTGGTGCTACCGGAGAATGTCAGAACTATCAGCAGGTACTTACCCCTGCCCAGTTCGCCCGCTGGCAGAAAGCCCAGACTTCCAAAGAACCGGTAGAGATCGTTACCCTGGCTGAAGCCAAAGCATCCGAGATCACCAGGAACAAACAAAAGAAAACCTGGATATTTAAAGCCGATAATGTACGGGATTTTGCATGGGGTTCTTCCCGTAGATTCGTATGGGACGGAATGCCCGCTTATGTAGAAGGTAAAAAAGTGATGTGTATGAGTTATTACGGCAAAGAAGCCTATAACCTGTATAAACGTTTTTCCACCAAGGCGGTTGCACATACCATCAAATCCTATTCTCATTTTACCATTCCATATCCCTATCCGGTTGCCCAGAGCGTGGAAGCATCCAACGGAATGGAATACCCGATGATATGTTTTAACTACGGAAGGACGGAAAAAGACGGCAGTTACAGCGAGGCCACCAAATACGGAATGCTCGGTGTGGTCATTCATGAAGTAGGTCATAACTTCTTCCCCATGATCATCAACAGCGATGAAAGACAATGGTCCTGGATGGACGAAGGTCTGAATTCCTTTGTGGAATACCTGACCGAGGAATTATGGGACAATAAATTTCCGGTAAGGGGGAAAGGGCCTGCATGGGCGATCGTGGATTATATGAAATTACCCAAGGACCAGTTGGAACCAATTATGACCAATTCGGAGAACATCATCAACTTCGGTCCCAACGCTTATACCAAACCGGCAACCGGTCTCAATATCCTGCGGGAAACCGTCATGGGCCGGGAATTATTCGATTATGCTTTCAAGGAATATGCACGTCGGTGGGCCTTCAAACATCCTACACCTGCGGACCTTTTCCGCACGATGAATGACGCCAGCGCGGAAAATCTGGACTGGTTCTGGCGGGGGTGGTTCTACGGGATCGAACCGGTCGACCTTTCCCTGGACAGTGTCAAACATTATACGGCAGATCTGAAGAACCCGCCGGCTAAAGTGGATACCACCATCATGAAGAGCATCGACAAACCCATGCCGGATGGCAAGTTCCCGGAAGATGTGTCCAAGGCCCGTAACCGGGATGACAAGAACATCGTATTTGCCACCGATGCCGATACGACGCTGCATGATTTTTACTGGAAATACAAAAGAGGTCAGATCCCATATGACAGTACTAAAATTGCCCAGCACGTCGTACAATTCGATGAGCCGATGGATGATGCCACCCGCGAAAAGGTCAGCGGCAAACAATTCTATGAACTTCAGTTCAGTAATAAAGGCGGATTGGTTATGCCCATCATAATCGAATGGACCTACACCGATGGCACCAAAGAAGTCGAACGTATCCCTGCCCAGGTCTGGCGCAAGAATGAAGGCCACCTGACCAAATTATTCATGAAAGACAAAGAGGTAAAGAGCATCCGGCTGGACCCCGATCGCGAGACCGCGGATATCGACGAAAGCAACAATAGCTGGCCAACGGTGCAAACAGAGAGCAAATTCCAGGTCTTTAAAGCCAAACAACAACTCCTGCGCAGTATACCGCAAACCGGCAACCCAATGCAGAAGGCAGGAGAAAAAGAAAAGAAGGCATTTTGATCGGCAAACGAACTACCTTTTGAAGGAACTATTCTCCATAATAATATGCTCCTTAATAAAATGCAAAAAGCCAGTAAAATTTTACTGGCTTTTTGCATTTTTACTTTTGTAATAGATATCTGTGTAATGGATATCTGTTCATTTCTCAACAGATTCTTATTCTTACAATGCTAAAGCTTTGGACTTCTCTATTTTCTTCATTTTCAGCACTGCATAATTCGGATGTTCAGGATTCACTACCAGCTCCTGTCTTTTAGGATTAATAATCACATCCATTTCCTCCATCGGGATAGCGCCCAGCAAAGGTTCGCTATCTCCCGGCAGGACAAAGGCGCTGCACATCGCCTTACGATTGGCAAACCGGACTTCGACAGGACCTACCACATCATAGGTCACGATCTGCCCGCTGGCCAGTTGAACCGTCCTCTTTTCCAAAAACATCAGGTCCAATTGTGACTGGATCGTCTCGTTGATAGCCATCATATAGGCACCGCTATCGACCAGCATCGTCAGCCGCATACGCCGGATTTCCTCCTCGCCAGTTTGATACCGCCGGGCATTTCCCATATCCACTCCATTGATTAATTCCACATCTGCATATACCAATCCCATAAATTTTGGTTTTAGGTTCTAAAAAATTGTTTCTCAGTCCCCCATCGCTTCAATTCAATGGATCGTTAGCCGATCTGGCACTAAAACAAATATAAGTATTTAAGAATATGACAGTACGCAATCACCAATGAAAGATATTCACACTGCGCGCTTATATTTGTGTTTTAAATTTTGTCTTTAAATTTTCTTCATGAAAATATTTATGCCTCTTCTGTTTCTGATGGTATCCCTGGTCGCTTCGGCAGGCCAGGCTGATACGATCCTGGTACATAGTCTTTCCATGAAAAAGGATGTAAAATGTGTTATCATCGGACCGAAGGGTTACCGGCAATCCAAAACATCCCTTCCGGTCATTTACCTGTTACATGGCTATAGCGGAAGTTATGCGCAATGGCCCGGCCTCGCACCACAGTTAAAAGACAAGGCAGAGGAGATGAAGGTATTGTTCGTTTGTCCTGACGGAGGGTATGGCAGTTGGTATTTCGATAGCCCTGTGGATCCGGCCATCCGCTATGAGACCTTTATCAGCAAAGAACTGATAAACTATATCGATTCCCATTATAAAACGGTTCCCGACCGCCGGCACCGTGCTATTACCGGTCTCAGTATGGGTGGTCACGGAGCGCTGTACCTGGCTATCCGCCATAAGGACCTTTTTGGGGCAGCCGGCGCAACCAGCGGAGGCGTCGATTTCCGTCCATTCCCCGATAACTGGGACCTGAAAAAAGATCTGGGAGACTCTGCCTGCTGTTGGACGAACTGGGAGAAAAACACAGTGATCCATGCAGTTGATGCCCTTCATAACGGGGATCTGAAGTTGATCTTCGATTGCGGAGCCGATGATTTTTTCCTGGATGTCAACAGGAACCTTCACCGTAAATTACTGGAAAAAAAGATCGATCACGATTATACGGAACGCCCCGGCGGTCATAACAGCGGGTACTGGCAGAACAGCATCGATTACCAGTTGCTTTTTTTCCGGAAATATTTTAAAGGATAGTACATTTCCCTTATTAGTGGTTCGACATTTATCAATGTACGCTTCCATCCTGAACCTTAACCTTCTTTTTCCCGGTTTTCTTTTCGAACTCCAGGACCTCCTTAGGTTTGGCATTGGCTTTAGCGGCATCGGTTTTGGGTGGAGCTGCGGTAGTCGATTTCGAAGCTTCCCGTTTACCCAGGGTATAAGTCTCCGTTCTTGCGACCATGCCGGTAGACGGGTCGTAATAGGTCCATACGCCGTCTTTGATGGCGACTCCTTCATTCTTAACGATCACAGTTTTGTATTTATCCAGGTGATCGATATCTTCCACCTGGAGGGTATCATATGCCTTATCCGGATTTAATGCCCGCCATCTCTCTTCCCTGATCATGGAACCATTGACGAGAAAATACTGGCAAACCCCATCCTTATTGCCCCATTTATAGAACTCGACTCCGACCAGGTCACCGGAAAGGCTGTACAAACGCCAGGTCCCCTCTTTCCGGCCGTTCTGGTAAAGACCTTCTTCTTCATACCCCGGTTCTCCTCTGACCTCATCAAAATGATTTACCCAGCGGCCCTGCTTCCTGTCCTGCCGGTCGATCTTGTTTAAAGTGTCGCCCTTGGCCCCGATCATATAGTCCTTTAACTGGGAATATCCATGTAAAGCACTAATATTCATACAGGTAAATAATAATAAAATTATAATGCATCGCATCTTTACGGGTTTTAAACTTCTTATATAGAACGAAAATCATTCCAAATTATGCTTGGATACGGAGAACATAAATTTACATAACCCAATTACAAATAAATCATAGCAAATTCTTTAATATTGACAGCTGACTTAATTACTCTATCATTTACTACCTATGCGTTTATTACCCGTGAGCAGGAAATTTTTGTTGCTTTTTGCATTTATCCTGGTGGAGAAGATGTTTATTCAAACTGTTCAGGCACAGACCCCTCAAGGCCAGACCCCTAAAAGCCAGGCCACTCAGGTCCAGGTCCAACAGCCGCAAGTCCAACAGCTGCAGCAAATGCCGGTGGCGCCAACCACCCTGGCAGGTATCAAAACGGAATTGGAGAAATCTCCCAATCCACCCTTGTATGCCAAACAGATCCTAAAAAAAAGGTTTAAGATCGATACGGTTGTTGTCACCCGTACCCGGACTTTCAACAGCCTGGCAGATAGCCTTGCCTATAAAGGAAAAGAAAAAAAAGTATATGGCCCCTACGGACAGAAAGGGAGCCAGTTCCTGGTGCAGATATTAACGAAGGCGCCAAACCTTTTCTATCATGTCAGCCAGATCTTTATCGACACTTCAACCTTCCGGTTCCGGATCGCCGATTCGCTTGGCAATAAAATCATGGCCAGGATCAGGGATGGTTCGGCAAGTTTTGAAGAGTTGGCCCAAACTTACTCCATGGGTGGAGAAGCGGCGACAAAAGGAGATCTGGGGTGGATCGCCCGGGGTGTCCTGTTACCGCAAATCGAACATGAGGTTTCTCTCCGGAAAAAAGGAGAAGTTTTTAAGATTTGGAGTGCGAATGGATTGCACATTATCCGGAAAACGGATGATCCCCGGCAGGATACCGGCTTTGCGTTGATGATGCGGGTATTCCTTTAATCGTATTCCTTTGATCGGGGGGCTTTAATCGGGGCTTTTGATCAGGAGCCTGCGGCCTGGGCGCCTGCAGCGTCTACAAGAAAAATTGAACCGCCAGTTCATAGCCCTTTAATCCCAGGCCCATGATAGTTCCTTTTGACTTGGCTGAAATGTGTGAGATCTTGCGGAATTCTTCCCGCGCATGTACATTACTGATATGAACCTCTACCACGGGTGTTTTAATGGCAGCGATGGCATCCCCGATAGCAACGGAGGTATGCGTATAACCTCCCGGATTCATAATGATCCCGTCATAGGAGAAACCCATACGCTGCAATTCATTGATCAACTCCCCTTCGACATTGCTCTGGAAATAGCTGAAATCGATGGAAGGATATTTTTTCTTCAACTCGCCGAAATATTGCTCGAAGGTCTGACTGCCATAGACTTCAGGTTCCCTTGTGCCCAGCAGATTAAGATTTGGCCCGTTAATGATAGCTATTCGCATACTTAATGGTTAAGATCAGAAAGTCGATACATAAAGGATAATATTAATTATTCTTTTTGATCAATTCGATAAAATCATCGAAAAGATAGCGGCTGTCATGTGGGCCCGGGGTAGCTTCTGGGTGATACTGAACGGAAAAGGCAGGTCTGTCCTTCAGACGGATACCTTCGATGGAATCGTCATTCAGGTTCAGGTGAGTGATCTCGATATTTTCCGCCTTGCGAACGGCAACAGGATCCACACCGAATCCGTGATTCTGGGTGGTGATCTCGCATTTGCCGGTTAGGAGGTTCTTTACCGGGTGATTGAGACCACGATGACCATGGTGCATCTTAAAAGTGGGAATATCGTTGGCCAGGGCGAGCAACTGATGGCCCAGGCATATGCCGAAAAGTGGCTTTTTCTCTTTTAGTATCTCTTTTACTGTTGGGATGGCATAATCCATCGGCGCGGGATCTCCGGGGCCATTGGAAAGAAAATAACCGCTCGGCTTAAATTCCTTTATCCTGGCCAGAGGGGTCTTTGCCGGGAAAACCTTAACATAGGCGCCCCGTTCGGTCATACATTGTAATATATGCTGTTTGACCCCATAATCCAGAACGGCGATCCGGATCGCTGATTCCGGATTTCCCAATTCGTATTCTTTTACAGTACTTACAGCAGAAGCTAGTTCCAGACCATCCATGGAAGGGGTCTTTGCCAAAAGGGCCTTCAACTGGTCCAGGTCGGATATCTCAGAAGAGATGACACAGTTCATAGCGCCTTTGACACGGACATGGGCTACCAGGTCCCGGGTGTCCACGCCCTCGATACAAACGATATTATTCGTTTTCAGGTACTCATCCAGGGAGCCCTTGGCCAGTTTACGGGAGAATTGTTCCTCGAGGTTCCTTCCGATAAGGCCGCGGATCTTTACGCTATCCGATTCGATATCACTATCCTTTACTCCGTAGTTCCCGATATGGACGCTGTTCATAATCAGAACCTGTCCGTAATAGCTGGGATCGGTAAAGACTTCCTGATAACCGGTCATTCCCGTATTGAAGCAGATCTCACCGGTGGTAGTGCCTATCTTGCCATAGGCTTTACCATAGTGAACGGTACCGTCTTCTAATAACAGAATGGCTGGCTGAACGGGAGGTTGATGGGAAGTTGAATTGGACATGTATCGAAAAAAGTTTTGCAAATTTACGAATTGTTAGGCGCATGTCGGAATTCTTCTTAAAAATTTATTCCTCTCTGCGCCAATCGGCTAATAATTGGCCTTCGGCCTTGGTGACCCAGTCACAAAAAAGGCAAGACTTTTAAAAAGTCTTGCCTCTATATCTTAAGAAATAAGCATTTTATTCAGCCGCTTTCTTTTCTTTTTTAGTTTCCTTCTTAGCCTCTTTTTTAGGCTCTTCGGTAGCTTTTTCTGTGCTGGCTTCGATTACCTCGGCATCTTCTGCGGTCACACCGGCTGCTTTTTTGCGGCTGCCTGCACGACGAGTCTTTTTGCCTGCGGCTTCCTTGGCCTCACCTTTACCTTTACCATAGATCTCATTGAAATCAACCAGTTCGATCATGGCCGTTTCGGCATTATCGCCCAAACGTGCACCTAACTTAATGATACGGGTATATCCACCGGGGCGTCCTGCTACTTTCGCGGCAATGGTTCCGAAAAGTTCGATAACAGCTTCTTTATCCTGTAAATAGCTGAAAACGATCCGGCGCTGGTGAGTGGTATTTTCTTTTGATTTGGTGATCAGGGGTTCAACGTAAACACGTAAAGCCTTTGCTTTAGCGAGGGTTGTAACGATCCTTTTGTGGGTGATCAACTGGGCAGCCAGATTGCTCAACAGCGCTTTGCGGTGTGATGCCGTTCTGCTCAGATTCTTGATTTTGTCTCCGTGACGCATGACGTGTAAATTTTGGAGTCCTGTACCGTGTCAGGAATTACAAGACTATTATTAAAAAAGAAGAAGGTTTAACAACTTTCGCCGTCAAACCTTCTGTTATAAAAATCATTCATCATCAACTTTCAACTTGCCCAGATCCATTCCGAAATGAAGGCCTCTTTCTCCGAGAACCTGCTCGATCTCAGCCAGTGATTTCTGACCGAAATTGCGGAATTTCATAAGGTCTTCCTGTTCGTAGGTCACCAGCTCACTAAGGCTGTTGATCTTGGCTGCTTTCAGACAGTTGAATGCACGTACGGAAAGATCCAGGTCTTCCAATGGCGTCTTCAGTATCTTACGCAATTGCAGCGTTTGTTCATCGACCAGATCTTCTTTCTTCTCTTCCTTATTGTCGAAAGTGATATTCTCGTCGGTGATGATCATCAGGTGCTGGATCAGGATGCGGGAAGCCTGTTTAACGGCTTCTTCCGGATGGATAGTACCATCGGTCGAAACTTCCATGATCAGCTTTTCGAAATCGGTGCGTTGTTCAACACGCGTATTTTCGATAGTGTACTTTACGTTTTTGATAGGCGTAAAGATAGAATCGGTCGGAATATAACCGAACGGAGCATCTTTAGGCTTGTTATCTTCTGCAGGGACATAGCCACGGCCCTTGCCGATAGTTATCTCGATATCCAGTTTGGCAGAAGAATCCAGGGTGCAGATGAGCAGGGCCGGGTTCATCACTTCGAAGCTGGGAGTTGCATCTCCTAATGTTCCGGCAGTGAATTCAGTCCTGTTCTTCAGGCTTAAGGTGATTTTTTCCTGGGTAACTTCGTTTTCAACTTTTTTCTTGAAACGAACTTGCTTCAGGTTCAGGATAATTTCCACCACGTCTTCCGTTACACCTTTCAATGTAGCAAACTCGTGGTCGGCTCCTTCGATCTTAACGCCGATGATGGCGTATCCTTCCAAAGAACTCAGCAATACCCTGCGAAGAGCATTACCTACAGTTACGCCGAAGCCGGGCTCCAACGGACGGAATTCGAATTGAGCTTCAAAATCAGTCGCTTTTTGAAGAATGATCTTGTCTGGTTTCTGGAAATTTAAAATGGCCATATTTAAATTTGCGATTTACTTTTATTTTATAAAGAGGACCTCTATTACTTGGAATACAACTCAACGATCAACTGCTCCTTGATATTCTCGGGAACGCTTTCACGCTCAGGATAAGCAATGAAAACACCTTTGAACTCAGCATCGGACCAATCCAACCAATTGAACTTAGCATTCTTACCACGCATAAGGCTGGTAATGCCCGTATTCCCCTGGGTGCTTTCTCTCAGGCTGATCACATCTCCCGCTTTCAGTTGGTAAGAAGGAATGTTCACTACTTCCCCATTCACCGTAACATGCTTGTGCGTTACTAACTGGCGGGCTGCGGGGCGGGAAGGAGCGATACCAAGACGGTAAACGGTATTGTCCAGGCGGCCTTCCAGTAATTTGATCAGATTTTCGCCGGTAACGCCTTTTTTGCGTACGGCTTCTTCGAAGATCTTACGGAACTGACGCTCCAGGATACCGTAGGTATACTTAGCTTTTTGTTTCTCCTTCAACTGCAGTGCATATTCACCCGGAGCCTTACGTTTTTTGGTAGGACCATGTTGTCCGGGAGGGAAACTGTTCTTGGTTAAATACTTGCCATTCCCTAAGATTGGCTCACCGAAAATTCTGCAAATTCTTGTTTTTGGACCTGTATAACGTGCCATAATTGGTTGGTTAGATTTTTGAGTTCCCGGATAAGATTATACAAAAATCTTAAAATTGAATCTTATCCAGCTTGCAATATGCATATAAGTACCGCCTCCGGCGGTACCCGAAAATACTATACTCTACGTTTCTTGGGAGGACGGCAGCCGTTGTGCGGCAGCGGAGTCACATCCTTTATCATTACCACTTCGATACCATTGTTTGACAATGCGCGGATGGCTCCTTCGCGGCCCGAACCGGGACCTTTCACAAATACATCCACCTTCTTCAGGCCTGCATCCAACGCTGTTTTAGCGGCATCTGCAGAAGCCATCTGTGCGGCATACGGTGTATTCTTCTTGGAACCCTTAAAGCCCATTTTACCGGCGCTGCTCCAGGAAATAACCTGGCCCTGCTTGTTGGTAAGGCTGATGATAATGTTGTTGAAGCTGGCGGTGATATGGGCATCCCCATAAACATCCACTTTTACGATCCTTTTCTTCGCAGCGGCCTTTGCGCTGGGTTGCTGTGCTTTTGCCATGATCTTTTTTTTTGTTTGTGCAACCGGGCTTTTTTTAAAATCCAGCCCTTCTTTTGCGCAAACGAGGTATTCTTAAATGTTAAAAATCAATCCCGTTTCCGGAACCAGTATCAACCCTCCTCCTGCACCGGGGTATCCGTAGTTGATCCTGTTTTATCAGGGTGCATATAAAATACAAACTTCAAGCTTCAAGCCGCAAGCTACAAGTTGGAAATAGTAAAAGTCCTGACTTGAAGCTTGCAGCTTGTGGCTTGTAGCTGTTTATTATTTCTTCGCTATTTTCTTCTTACCGGCGACCGTCTTACGTTTACCTTTACGGGTACGGCTGTTGGTGCGGGTACGCTGACCGCGTACGGGAAGACCTTTACGATGACGTAATCCACGATAACAGGCGATATCCAACAAACGTTTGATATTCATCTGTACTTCGGAACGAAGCGCACCTTCCACCTTGAATTCATTGGTGATCAGGTTACGAATGAGATTCAGTTCTTCATCATTCCACTCGTGTACCTTCTTATCCAGGCTAATGCCTGAAGTGTTCAGGATATACTTAGCAGTGGAAGGGCCAATACCGAATATATAGGTAAGCCCGATCTCCCCTCTTTTATTTTTTGGTAAGTCTACTCCGGCAATACGTGCCATATTTATTCTTTAATTTACGATTTAAAATGAAAAGCGGCAGACCCTAAATAAGTCCGCTGCTCATTAACGAACTTCGCCGAAGCTACGTTCCTCGCTTCTCCTCGTTCCTAACCTTCGCTTTCGCTCGGTTATCCCTGGCGTTGTTTGAACCGGGGGTTCTTCTTGTTGATAACAAAGAGTTTACCCTTTCTCCGCACGATTTTGCAATCCGCACTACGCTTCTTAATGGATGCACGAACTTTCATATAATTATTATTTGTACCTGAAAATAATTCTTCCCCTCGTTAAATCATATGGACTCATCTCCACCCCTACCTTGTCACCCGGCAGAATACGGATATAATTCATCCTCATTTTACCGGAGATAGTAGCTAATATCTCATGCCCGTTTTCCAATTTTACCTTGAACATAGCATTGGATAAGGCTTCTACGATCGTACCATCTTGTTTAATGAGTGCTTGTTTAGCCATACTGATTTTGGGAGCGCAAAGATAGGAATAATTTGTTTCGTGTCAAAAAAATAGCTAAAATATAATTTTTTGACCCAAAACCTTTTAATGAACAGGGCCGGACACCGTCCGGCCTGGGCCGAAATAATATAATTCCCGGTAAAAATTTAGATTTTATGTGAAAAAATGCCAAATTAAGACGTAAAAACCATTTTTAAAGGGTTTGCCCCACAGGAGTCCGGGTCAAAGGCACCTTAGTCATCTGGTAATAATGGTTCTGAAGCTCGTGAACGCTGATCGGTTGAGTGATGTGGCGCCGGTCTTCCCTGTACCACATTTCAAAATCTGAAAATTGGTCTTTTCCGGGTAAAAGGATCCGGAAAGGCCCCCGGAGATATTTGACCGAACCATCCGGCTGGTCTTGTTTGGTAAAATGCAGCTTCATCAATTGATCTTCGTCCAGGGGAATGGCAAATAAGTGTTCAGGAGTAAACCAGAAATCCTGTACACTGGTCTGCACACAAACCTCTTTATCTTCCCGGTTCAGTTCAATGACTTCACCTTCAGTACGTTGGCCTTCATATTCGGCCACTACGATATCCCCGACTTTAAGTTCATGAAATTTGATCATAAGACAATCGTTTTATTGTTATTTCCGAATTTACGGTTTTTCCCAATAACACCCAAGAACTTACCAGGTCCTTAAAATTCCCCTTACAGACCTTCCCTTTTCTCCCATTTCCCCAGCCATAACTCCCACCTCTACTTATCCTTCCAATTGCAGGTCAGCCAATTGAACATCTATAAAACCCAGTTCTTCCGGAGACAATTTCACGTCGATCGCCCTCGCATTGGCAATGGCTTGTTCAGGGTTCCTGGCCCCCACCAATGCAATCGTTATACCAGGCCTCTCCAATGTCCATCTTATAACTAATTGGGAAAGACTGGCATTTTTCGTTTCCGCCAGGGGGCGAAGCCTTTCCAGAAAAGCATTGATCCGGTTAAGATTTTCTTCCTTATTGAACTTGCTTCCTTCCCGGGTATCCCCCTCCCCAAAATGGTGACCGGGCTTGATTTTGCCGGTCAGGAATCCTCTTTGCAAAGGGCTGTATGCCAAAATGGCTTTATTATTTGTAATGCAATAAGGAACAAGTTCTTTTTCAATCCCCCTGTTCAACATACTAAAAGGTACCTGATCTGAGGAAAGCCGGAGGGTCTCTTCCGCCTTCTTCATTAGACCGGTATCATAATTACAAACTCCTGCCGCCCGGATTTTGCCCTGTCCCAGGAGGATGGTTAAAGCCTCCATCGTTTCGCCGACAGGGGTGGTCACATCGGGCCAATGGATCTGATAAAGATCTATATAATCTGTCCTCAATCTCCGAAGGCTTTCTTCACATTCTCTGATTACACTTTCTTTCCCTGCATACTTATAAATATCTACCGGCCTTCCTTCATTATCCTTACTGCTCATCGCCAGGGTCCCCTGGTTTCCATCCCAGCGCATTCCGAACTTCGTCATGACTTGAAGCTTGTCCCTGGGAATCCCCTCGATCGCCTCCCCAACGATGTCCTCACTTACTCCCATCCCATAAATCGGGGCGGTATCGATCGAAGTGACGCCCTGATCATAGGAAGCCCTGATCGCCGCCACCGCTTCTGCCCGTTCCGCTCCTCCCCACATCCAGCCTCCTATTGCCCATGCACCGAAGGTTATGGCCGAGGCCTCTATCCCTGAATCTCCTAATTTCCTGAATTCCATATTATTATACGTTTAGATCAATTAATCGCTTCAATAATTATACTATTTCTTCGTTTCAATATTTACTTTCTTAATTAATGTTTTACTTTAACTAGCTCGTTTCTTGTTTTATTTTTAACAAAACACTTCTTGCTTTACTTTAGCTACTTCACTTCTTGTTTTACTTTAATTAAATAGCGTCATATAATTGGTTTTCAATTAATTATAAATTTTACATCGATTAATAGATAATATAGCTCCCTTTAAAATACCTTGACCCCACCGGAGTAAGTTCCCAGTACTTTTGTCTGCAAAATCTCAGCTTGGGATATCTCCATCAGGTCCCGGTCCAGGATAATAAAATCTGCCTTTTTCCCTTTCTCGAGACTCCCTATTTCCTTTTCGAGGCAATCCGCGCGAGCTGCCCAGATGGTCATTCCCCTGATCGTTTCTTCCCGGCTCAAGGCATTTTCTGCCTGGAAACCGCCGGAGGGAAACCCCTTGGCGTCCGTCCGGAAAACGGCCGCAAGGAAGGTCTTAAAAGGACTGATATCCTCAACCGGACAATCGGTCCCCAAGGCCAGCCACCCATTTTGTTTGAGTAATTGTTTATAGGCATACCCCCCTTTCAAACGCTCAGTTCCAAGACGATCGGCAGCCCAATACATATCGCTGGTTGCATGAGTGGGCTGAACGGAAGGAATAATTGCTCCTTTTCCGAACAGATCAAAGTCGGAGGAATTGATCACCTGAGCATGCTCGATCCGCCAGCGTTTATCGTTTCCCGGGGTCAGATATTTATTATAGACAGATAGAATGGCACGATTCGCAGAATCTCCAATCGCATGGGTACATAACTGGAAATCCGTTTGGGCCAACCATTTGGCCAGTGAATCGTAATGGGCAGGTGTCCTTAACAGGAACCCTACCCATCCCGGTTTATCGGAATAGGGATGTAGCAAACAGGCTCCGCGGCTGCCCAGGGCTCCATCCGCGTATGCTTTTACTCCCTTAATATACAGGTGATCCGTCTTATAAGGCCCCCTGGGTATATAATAGTCCAGGTTTTCTTTATTATCGCTCAGCATCACATACAAACGCATCTTCAACTTCCCTGTCTTTTGGAGGCTGTCTATTCCTTCAATAGCCAGCCGGTCCAGGCCGCAATCGGTGAGGGTAGTAAGACCGCTGGCAAAACAATGCTCCTGGGCCGTCAATAGCCATTTTTCAAAATCGGCAGCGGAAGGCGGAGGTATCCTGGATTGGACCAATCGTTCGGCATTATCGATCAAAATTCCGGTCAGCCGTCCATCCTTTGTTTCTATTTCCCCTCCCGCAATCTGTTGATGTGGCTTTACTCCACCCAATTCAAGTGCTTTGGCATTGGCGATCACCGCATGGCCATCTACTCTTTCCAGGACGACAGGGTTGGACGGGAAGGCTTGGTTGAGCAGGGAGTTGTCAGGAAAGGCTTTACCAGCAAACTTGTTCTGATCCCATCCTTGCCCAAGGATCCATTCATTGCCCGGATGAGCAGTGGCAAATTGTTTTACCCGTTCTACCACTTCTTCAAAACTGGTGCAGCCAAGGAGGCTTACTACGAATAAAGTCTGTCCGTATGCTACAAAATGAGCGTGCGCGTCGATAAACCCGGGGTAAACAGCCTTTCCTTCCGCGTCGGCTACATGTTTTGCGTTATAGCCTTCCATGATCTCCCTGTCCGATCCGACAGCCAGTATTTTCCCGTCTTTTACAACCATGGCCTCAGCCTTGGAAAAAGAGCTATCGACCGTATAGATGCGCGCATGTTGCAGGATCAGATCGGCCTGCTCTTTTGGGTGACAGGAAAAGAACAGCAGGAGGGTAAGCCCCCACCCTGAGAGGAAAATTTTGGCGGTCATGAGAAGGAAGGTTTATTGGTAATGAATAGTAATGAATAATTAAATGTTGAATAGATCTAAAACCTAATTTACCGAATTAAACTTCCAAATTCAAGGCCTCCCATCCTTTTCTGAAAAGCGATTGTACAATCCTGAAGCAGGCAGTTCTTATGATCATTTAATAGATAGACCCAAATCCGGTACCGTAGGTTTGGCGATTTTTCAACAAATTGATATTCAATACGTTGAAAATTTCTCAACCTTCCTTTTTTTTGATTTTAAAAAAAACATATATACCCCACCCCCCCATAACTTACTGATTTTCAACAAAACCAGCACTTTAACCCAAACATTTTTCCTATTCCGCCCAGCTCATCGTATACCCTGGGTTCTCGATCTCCAAAGCCTCCACAGTCAGCATCAGGGGATGAAAAGTATCCACCATAACGGCCAGCTCTTTGGTCTCTTTGGCTCCAATGCTTTTTTGTACCATACCCGGGTGTGGTCCATGAGGTATGCCGCCCGGATGCAGGGTGAGCATTCCCCTGGTTACGTTTTTGCGGCTCATAAAATCACCGTCTACGTAATACAAAAGTTCATCGCTATCTATATTGCTGTGATTATATGGGGCCGGGATGGCCAGGGGATGATAATCGAATAGCCTGGGACAGAAGGAACAAACAACATAATTATTCCCCTCGAAGGTCTGATGGACCGGCGGGGGTTGATGGACTCTACCGGTGATCGGTTCAAAATCGTGAATACTGAAGGCGAAGGGATAACAGCAGCCATCCCAGCCTACCACATCGAAAGGATGGTGGCCATAATGGATACCGTAGATCCTCCCCTTCTTTTTTGTTTTGATCAGAAAATCGCCTTTTTCATCATGGGTGGTGAGGGAATGGGGAGGGCGGATATCCCTTTCGCAATAGGGAGAATGCTCCAGCAGTTGTCCGTATTTGCTAAGGTATTTTTTGGGGTAGCGGATTGGGCTGAAAGACTCGACGATGAATAGGCGGTTGCCCTCATCTTTAAACGTAATCTGATAAATCGTTCCCCTGGGAATGACCAGGTAATCGCCATATCCGAACTCCAGGTCGCCATACATAGTCCTGAGCAACCCGCTTCCTTCATGAATAAAGATCATTTCGTCGGCATCGGCATTCTTATAAAAATAATCCTGCATGCTCCTGCGGGGAGCGGCCAGGACGACATGACAATCACTATTCACCAGTACCGGTTTGCGGCTTTTCAAAAAATCATCTTCCGGCGGGATACGAAACCCTTCCAGGCTCCTGTGTTTTAACATCTTTTCTTCCGCGATCCGCGGCATTACGTCGTAAGATTCGTCGGTACGGATGATCTCTGTAGGCGGGTGGGTGTGATATAATAAGGAGTAATCATTGGAAAATCCTTCCGTGGAAAACAATTGTTCGGAATACAGCGAACCGTCAGGTTTGCGGAACTGGGTATGTCGTTTATGGGGAATTGCTCCCAAACTATGGTAATGTGGCATGCAAAAAATTTGAATGATGACTAATGATGACTTTGAGAGGGTGGTTAGCCTGGTCAGGCCGGCAGTATTAAAAACTACGTTTATCGATCCATTTCCAAGGCAACCATCAGGAAATAATATTTCCAGTTGCGTTTATCGATCCAATAAGTAAAATTGCGGAATAAAGGCATAAGCTGATCGTTGATCTAAAGTTACAAAATCTTAATTTAGCGCCTTGAAATAAAAATATGACCACTATACATACCCTGGCCACAGCTGGTCTTGTCGTGATAAAAGACCGGAAATTGCTGCTTGCATTCAGCCTTAACAAACAGGCGTTTTATTTGCCAGGCGGTAAAGTGGATGCCGGTGAAACCTCGCAGTCGGCTGTTATCCGCGAAACACGCGAAGAAATGAACGTTGATCTGGATCCGGCCCATCTTAGGTTCTATTCACATATAACTGCCCCGGCTTTTGGAGAACGGCCGGAACTGATCATGGAACAGGACTGTTTCCTGTACGATCTCCAACAGACCCCTCACCCCTCCTCCGAAATTGGCGCCCTAAACTATTTCGATACGGAAAGTTACCGTAAAGAGCCCCAACAAGTACCCGGTGTAGTTCTGTTAATGGAACAATTAAAGCAGGATGGACTGATCCGTTAGCCTCCCTCCTGACAAATAATAATCATAATCCTGTAATTATCTTCCATGCGCCGAATTGGTCTGATATCCGATACCCACCATTTCCTGGATGAGAACGTTTTCCGCCATTTTGAATCTTGTGACGAAATCTGGCATGGAGGGGATTTCGGGTCTGCAGAGATTGCCGACCGGTTGAAAGCATTCCGGCCACTAAAGGGAGTGTACGGAAATATCGACGGCTATGATATCAGGAGTGTCTATCCCGAAAAACTAAGATGGCAATGCGAGGAAGTAAAAGTGTATATGACCCATATCGGGGGTTATCCTCCCAAATATAACCCAACCGTAAAAAAGGAACTGGAAGCCGATCCTCCCGGGTTATTTATCTGCGGTCATTCACATATCTTGAAGGTCATGTTTGACGACAAGCTGCAATGCCTGCACATGAACCCCGGAGCAGCCGGCAACCAGGGCTGGCATAAAGTGCGGACCCTGATCCGGTTCACCATCGACGGGAAGGATATGAAAGACTGTGAGGTGATTGAGCTCGGCAAGCGGTAATTTTGCGTGTCCTGGCACCTCGCTTCGCTCGGTTAGGACCGGGCTTTTCACTGCAATTCCTCACGCACTTGCTTTATCTACTTTTTCCAAGAGCTTTTGATGGCTCCCGTCGCTATATCACCCCTGTCGCCGATTTTTCATAATAATCAATCAATGTCTTTTCAAAGGTATTTTATGAAAAAAAAGCGCCATTAGCGATATACCGCGGGCGGCCACTTGGTAAAGCGGGCATAGGCAGTGGTTAATTCGGGCAGTAGGTTAACTTGGTCTTATTTTAGTTCGTTGCCGTACAGAAAGTATCAAGGCAGCGATGTATTCAAAAAATTGACCTTTTTTACGAGTGGGTACTACCGCCGATATTGGCTCGGCTGATACTTGAATGAATGCCCGGCTATAGCCAAAGCTTATGAGTAAAATCAGTCAATTTTTTGAATACATCGCTGCCAAAAGCGCTAAAAGCTCACAACGAGGTCTACTCCAGATACTCCAGCATCTTACTACGCAATTCATTCGGCTTAAAAGGCTTACTCACAAAATCATTCATTCCGCAAGCCAGCATTTCATGGATAATTTCATTCTTTGGTGATGCCGTCACAGCAATGATGGGCACATCCTTTAATTGTTTGCGGATCTTTCTGGAGCAGGCAAAACCATCCATTACGGGCATCTGCACATCCATAAGGATCAGGTCATATTTTTTCCGGATAGCAAATTCAAGTGCCTGCTGTCCATCTACCACCAGATCCATTTCAGCTCCCCAGCCGGTTATGAACCGGCGGGCTATATTCGCATTGAACAGATTATCTTCCGCCAGTAAAATTATTTTATTTTTGAAAGCATCATTGTTTTTAACAGGAGCCTTTAGAACCGGGGTGGCAATATCAGCAGTATCCGCCTTTTGGAGTACAATGGTGAAATTAAAATCAGACCCCTTTCCCAGTTCGGTTTGGATAAGAATTTCACTATCCATTAACTCTACCAGTTTGGCCGAAATGGAAAGCCCCAGTCCTGTCCCGCCGTAAAGCCGGGTAGTATCACTATCTGCCTGGGTAAATTGTTCGAAGATCTTATCCTTTTTTTCCGAATGGATACCAATGCCGGTATCGATAACCGAAAACCGGGTAATAAATGTATTATGCCTGGTCTCTACCAATTTAACTTCCAGTTTAACGGATCCTTCCCTGGTAAACTTAATGGCATTGCTGATCAGGTTGTTTAACACCTGCGAAAGCCGAAAATTATCGCCTTTTACCATAAAAGGCATCTGTACATCGTATTCGATATCAAATACGATATTTTTTTCCCTGGCTTTATAACTAAAAGATTGATAAAGACTCTGGGCCAGATCCCGTAGGTTGAAGTCAATGGCGGACAATTCGATTTTTCCCGAATCGAGCTTGGTAAAATCAAGAATGTCATTTATAATATGCAAAAGGCTTTCCCCGGAGAACTGAAGCGTACGCAGATCTTCCTGCTGATCCTCCCTGGGATGACCTTGTAGCAGGAGATGCGTGATACCGATCACCGCATTAAGCGGAGTTCGTAACTCATGACTCATTACGCTGAGGAACTGGGATTTAGCCTTGGCGGCCTGTTCGGCCTTTTCCTTCATTTGCACCAATTCCTCTTCCCATTGTTTCCGGCTGGAAATATCGCGGATGAACCCGTTAAAATAATATTCATTATCAGCTCCGATCGCGGTAACGGCCAGCTCCATCGGGAACTCATTGCCATTTTTGCGGATACCTGTCAACTCGAGACGTCTGTTCAGGATATTGCTGTTTCCCTCGGAAAGGAACCGTCGCAGTCCTTTCCCATGTGCCTGAAGGAAGGAGGAAGGTATGATAGTTTCCATAAGGGTCTTCCCTTTTACCTCTCCTTCCGAATAACCGAATATATCGGTAGCTGCACTATTCCAGCGGATAATGATCCCTTCCTGGTTGGTAATGACAATAGCATCCAATGCCGAGGAAATCACGCTGCTTAACATGACCTCATTCTTCTGCAGCAATTTCTGGGTCTCGATATTCTCTTTGATCTTTTGATCCAGGGCAATGTTCAGCTGTTCGGACTCGGCCAGTTTCTCTAAAAAGATCTGCTCGATCTGAGCCTGCGAGAAGATACCCAGATGTTCCCGGTCTACGATTTCTTTTGGGATCAGGGAGATCAGATGCGGGAATAATTCGAGTTCTTTATACTTTATCGAAAAACTTTCAAAGGTTTTTTCAAAGATTTTACCGGCCAGGGTTTCACCATAATTCTGGCAGACGAATTGAAAAATCTCAAAGCTTAAAAACTGTAATTTTCGAAATGATTCTGTCTCCAGTTTCCGTACTTCCAAAAGAGCCAGCTCCGTTCTCCTTTTTTCAAAATACCCATCCCCGGTACGACCGAACTTATCCGAAACGGCGCCCAGAAAGGATTGGATGAATTGCAGGGCCAGCGTATTCTTTTGTTCGGTTTCCGAAACAAAAAGGAGATTGAAGATCGGCTCCTGCAGAAGGCCGGGGAATCGTTGGCGGATGCTTTCCCGTAAGGATTGGCGGCTGTTGTGCATCTGCTCGAAGGAGGTAAGGTATTTCTCGAACAGCAGGTAGGTATGGAAAACGTCTTCAGCTTTTTTGTGCGTAGATTTCTCCCCCAATTGGATCAATTGCTCGGCATTCCCCGGAGTCGTGATCCGTCCGGTAAGAAAAGTAAAGAGGGCTTTATATAAATTAGAATGGAGTTCTTCCCGGTGGACAGAACCCTTATTTCTTGGTTTCAGGAAATTCTTCAACATGTACTCATCCTCCTTTACTAGCCTTATAAATAGAATAAAATCCCATTCCTGAAAGGCCCCAGGTAAGGACAAGTGCTATGAACCAGGCAACAGTGCCGCTGATTTGACCAAAAAGGGATTTAAATAAATTGAACCCATAAAAATGTTCGGCCTGCATATGCAAATGACCTACTGCCATGACCAGGAAGCCCCAGGCCATAAAATTCAACCCCTTTCCGAATTTTCCACCCTTCATCGAATAGGCAGTAAGGAAGGCAAAGAAAACGGCTATGAAAAGAAAAGGAAGCTCCATGACCCCGAACCAATAAGATGTATTATAGGAATGGGTGGCGGCAGTGGCATTATTCGCCTGCAGCAAACTACATTGAACCTGACTAAAGACGGGAAGGGTGATGATTACGCCCAGGGCGATCATCAAAAATGACAGGGGTCTTATTTTTTTCATAACAATCCGGATTTTAAGACAATAATTGTAAATAATTCTCGTATGGATAAAGGTTTAATCTGTTTTGTAATGGGAGTATATGTGACTAAAAATATATATACTTCATAAACGTATGGGCAACAAAAAAATTGTAATCGAATGCAACAACTGGATCCTCCTAAATTTATTTTTTCCGCCCGCCTGAATGCAGACTTCCTGGATGAATTATTTGAGGGTGATACTATTTACGCAGAAACCGTATTTGAGGATTTTTTGCGGGACTTGCCGGATTATTGGAAATCGGTAGAAATAGCACATAAGAACGGGAACCTGTCGGAACTGGGAACTACCATCCACAAGTGTAAAACACTGTTTGGTTATGTTGGTTTTACGGATATCCAGGAATTTTGCCAGGAGTTTGAGAATAATTGTGCTACGGCATCCCTGGAAATGCTAAATAAAGATTACAAACTCCTTTCCCAACGGAAAGAAGAAGCCCGAAAAATTATTGAACAGGAATACAACAGGTTGAAATCCTTTAATGCCGCAAATGGATAAAGGGAATCCTGAAAAGACAAATGAAAATTACCTGTATTATAGTAGAAGATATTCAAATTGCTGCAGATTTTCTCCGGAAGTTTTGTGAGAAAAGTGAGTTGGTTGAAGTCAAAGGGCATTTCCTTAACGTAGCAGATGCGCTGGAATTCCTGGACGCAGACAAAGTCGACCTTATTTTTCTTGACGTAGAAATGCCTGGGGCAACTGGTTTTGACCTTCTGGACAGTCTGACCTATTCTCCTAAAATTATCCTTACTACATCCAAAACCGAGTATGCTTATAATGCCTTTCAATATAATGTTAACGATTACCTGAAAAAGCCATTTACCTACAAACGTTTTCTGGAAGCACTTACAAAAATAACTGCTGCTTCTCCTCCACTCCTCTCTCCTCTGTCAATACCACTGTCTACGACTTTCTCAGACGAGACTGCTGTACCGGAAATAACTTCCACTCAAACAAACCCATCGGTTATACCTGATAACGATAAAGATTTTATTTTTATCAAGGCAGAAGACAAATTGGTCAAACTGATCAAAAATGACATATTCTTTATTGAGAGTATGCGGGATTATGTAAAATTCGTCCTGGAAGGAAAAAACTATATCACACATAGTACCTTAAAGAACCTGGAAGAAAAACTGAGCGGCCAGTCTTTCCTTAAAGTACATCGTTCCTATATCGTCAATATTAATAAAATAGATGATATAAGGGGAAATACGATCTATTTGCAGGGTAACCAGATCCCCATTGGAAAAGGTCATAAAGAAGATGTCGTTAAACGACTCAATATATTATAGCCCCTTTTTTTCCCTTCGTCGAACAATTGTTTCTTTCGTCGAAGGAAAATGAATGTTAGTCGAAAAAATTTCCTTTCTGAACTGCTGGTGTGCATCTTTGTATCAGCAAAACAGCAAAAAAATCCGATCCCCTGAAACCAACGAATCCTGAATCCTGAATCCTGAATCCAACATCCGTAAAACTAATTATCAAAATCCCGAATCCTGAAAATCCAACAAAAACCCTAAGTCCAAGATCCCGTAAAAAATCGAATTCAAGATCCTTTCATCCTGAAAACCTAGCAATCCAATTGACGACCAGAAAATCCGATTGAAAAACCAAATAATCCAAATTCCTGTAAAAAGATCAGTAAATGCCAGGGGAAGACCCGGGAAAAATGTAATCCGTCCTGAAAGATTTGATCCATGATCCCTGAATGAGCCTGAAAAGCGTAGGCCCTGACAAAAAAATTAAGCCGTCCCGATAATAGCTATCAGGACGGCCTTTTTATTTTTTACCAGTTCTTAGCCAGTACGTATCTAAAACCAGGGACGGGCGATCCCAACGCGGAAAGGCCAGGGAACAGAAACCAAAATGATCAATACTGCCACCAAAAAGAACCAGAACGTCTTTTTATGTTTAACCTGGTCAGGAATATTCTTTTTCGAAACGCCCCTGCCAATGGTGATCAATACAATCGCAATGATCATTCCTGTCAAATGCTCCACTGCATAAAAACGAAAAACGGAATCTTTCATAACCGGACCGAATCCCATATTTTGTATATTCTTCAATCCCCAGGGGCCAACGATCCATTGATATAACCCTATCAGCAAGGTAGTATGGGCAGAAATCATCAGGAATAGCCCTATTTTCTTATCTCCGGCGGTAAAGGCCTTACCCGCCGTCATTCCGATATAACTTTTATAAATAGCGATGATCGCCAGGATAAGAATGATCCAGCGCATGAAACTATGCAGGTGTAATAATCCGGTATACATGGGGGTAAGTTTTACGATTTATTGAATGGCCGCAAAGCTACAACCCACCACCCAAAAATGGAAAACTATTGTCACCAGGGAAGTACTATCCGTTCAATTGACGTGGAAACCAATAAAAGAGCGTATAAATAGAATGCCTGAAAATGGAAAAATCCAGATTTGGGAACAAAATCCATTTACTAGATCAAATAATTTTAAAAACAACTCTGTATTTTATTAATAATCAATTTATTGATGAACGGCACTTCATTTGGTTTCATACAACTGTCCGACATTCGTTACCCTGATCGAGAAAACAAAATAATATGAGACCAACCCTGAAAATTATCGTAGCCGCCTTACTAATTGTAGGTATTTATTCAAAAAGTACTGCACAAGCAACCTACACCATTACCTCAAATGCCAGCTGGACTGCAAGAATTGGCTCCTCGGCCACCTGGTGTGGAACCTGTACCTTTAATATCAGTGCCGGAGTAACGTTTACCATCGACCTGAATGGGGTTAATTGCGGCACCTGTACCTTCAACAATGGCAATGTCATTATCACCAAGGGCTTTACCTGCGGGACCTGTAAATTGAATATGGATAGTCTTAACCTCAATGCCGGAAGCAGTACGACCAACTTCCAGTCCGGAGGCATCTTCACAGGAAGCAAAGTCGTTATTAATTCTCCGGTCGTTTGTCAGGGCTGTAGCTTCAGCAACGATTCCGTTACCCTGGCTGGCCAGGATATGCAGCTGCAAAGCCCCGCTACCACCTTTACCAATACTAAATTTACAAGTACAGGAGCAAGCAGTATTAAATCGACGGATGTTTTTAACGCGACCAACTCCACCTTCAAATTCTACAACACCTCTTATTTTTTTAATAATGGCAGTAGTTTTACAGAAGATAACAGCAATTTCTATTTTAATGACGATTCTTATTTTAAGTCTTCCACCACAGTAAATCTTAAGAACAATAGTGGTCTGACTGCCGGAAACGGTACCATCACCAGCAAGGCATATATTACGATGACCAATTCGGTGAATCTTTATGATAACTCAAGCATAAAAGTCAGCAATAGCAATAACTATTACACAAACTCTACCAATTCTTATTCTTCCGTCACCAACAGTAAGACCTACAGCACAGGCTCCAGCATTTATAATTGTGGAGGCACCAACCCGAATACCTGTAAGACCAACTATGTCTATGGCTGTGCCACGATGAATAACAGCGGGGTTTTAGCTTGTACGCCCCTTCCGGTGGTAAATCTTAATTTTTCAGCAGCCGTTCCCGGACCTTCCTCTGTTCTTTTATCCTGGTCAACCGGCCAGGAGATCAATACGGATCATTTTGCAGTAGAACGCAGTGCCAATGGCGCGGATTGGTCCACGATCGGAACGGTAACCTCAAAAGGATATACGACCCTTACGATTGATTATTCCTTTACCGATGGATCTCCGCTGAACGGTACCAATCATTACAGGCTCCTGGCAGTGGACAGAGACGGTCATTCTGCTTATTCAAGAACGGTGGTTACCCAATTTGCAACAACGGGCACAAACAATAACGTCAGCATCTACCCCAGCCCCATTGCTGGCCAGTCCTTTCATGTTAAAACGCCTTCTACAGGTACGGTCGTCGTGAATATATATGGCATGAGCGGTCAGTTATTTTTCAACACCTCTTTAAAAGGACAGAACCTGTATGAGGTAAGATTTCCACCTACGGTCCCGCACAACAGCTATCTGGTCATTCAGGTTATTGGCACCGGCAAAACTCAGGCTTTTACCGTATTTAATCAGTAGACCTAATATCATAGGTGCAAATTTCCCGGAAACGGTTAGTTTTGCTCTATGAACCAATTTTCGCGATTATTCTACGGTGGAATAGTATGGCTGGTTATTCTTTCAGGCGCCTGTAAGGGTCCTGAAAATAAGAAGGAAGATGGGAGCGAAGCCATTCTGCATCGACCTCCGTTTTCCGGGTTAACCGATAGTATCCGACAGGCTCGAACGGCTGATAAACCAGGCCTTTATGTCAGCAGGGGGGAACTCCTTTCCCGCAATAATCTTCATGAGCTGGCTGCCGCTGATTTTAAAAAAGCCTGGGACATTCAGCCGGTGGAAGGCACAGGATTACGATATGCATCCACACTTTCGATCATCGGTCAGACGGGTAATGCCATTTCCTTATTACAAGACTGCCTGAAAAAATTCCCGGCCAACCAGAATTTCCCTTCTTTACTAAGTGATCTTTACCAGCAATCCGGGAGGACAAAGGAAGCCCTGCAGTTATATGATACCCTATTGCAGACGGATTCGCTGAATTTTGAAGCCTGGTATGAAAAAGGGCTGGTATTGGAAAAGACAAAGGATACCACCCGGGCCCTGATTGCATTGAATAAAGCCTATACCTTGCAGCCTGTTAACACTTATGCGCTGGAGCTCGCCCATTTGTATGCGGAGAACAGGGACAGCAGGGCCATCGGTCTTTGCGATGATGTCCTCCGAAAAGATTCAGGCAATGAATTGCTTGATCCGTTGTTTATAAAGGGGATCTATTTCTCCAATACCGGACAATATAAAAAAGCCATTGTCCAATTTGATTCTTGTACACGGCGCGACTGGAAATATACAGATGCTTATTTAGAGAAAGGAATAGCGCTTTTCGAACTGAAGAAGGTGGAAGAAGCTCTTCAAACCTTTTTAATGACCATAAAAGTATCGAATACCTACGCAGATGGATATTTCTGGGCTGGAAGATGTTATGAGACCCTTGGTGCCAATGACGATGCGCTGATCTATTACCAGCGGGCACTGGCACTGGATAAAAATTTTACGGAAGCCCGGGAGCGGATAAAGAAAATAAAAAAATAAAAAAATACCTATGCCAATCATTGCCCCTTCGTTACTGGCCTCAGATTTTCTCCGGTTGGGGGAAGAATGTAAAATGCTGAATGAGAGCCAGGCAGACTGGTTTCACCTGGATGTCATGGATGGACGGTTTGTTCCAAATATCAGTTATGGTCTTCCGGTCATCGAACAATTACGAAAAACATCGGGTAAGATCTTTGATGTACATCTGATGATCGAAGAGCCGGAAAACTATGCAGAAGCTTTTAAAAAAGCCGGTGCCGACAGGTTGACCGTTCATTATGAAGCTTGTCGCCACCTGCACCGGAATATCCAGCAGATAAAAGCACTGGGAATGAAGGCAGGAGTGGCACTAAACCCGGCAACACCTGTTGAATTCCTCTCAGATATTTTACAGGATCTTGACCTCGTATTGATCATGAGCGTTAACCCCGGTTTCGGAGGACAGGAATTCATTCCGCATACCTATCAGAAGATCCACAATTTGAAACGGATGCTCCTTGACAAAGGGTTACAATTACTCATTGAGATCGATGGCGGGGTGACCCTGGAGAACGCGCCAGGCATACTTCGTGCAGGCGCCGATGTGCTGGTTGCAGGAAGCACCGTATTTAAATCAAAAGACCCTAAGGCAACGATTCGCTCTCTGAAAGAATCCGTCTGACAACAACCACCAGTCCATATGGACTGGTGCTAACGGAAAAGGCAAACGGGTGAACTATAATTTATGGACCATCTGGTCAAGTACTTCACCCGTCTGTTTTACCCAACTGGTCGGATTTTCCGGCCATTTTAATTTATGGGAGCCCAGCAGGGAGGCCAACATATCATACCCCTGATAGGCCTGGTAGGAAGAATAAAAACAATTGATCCATTTATTATCCAGATCTGATCTCTCCTGCACACCAATCCCGCCATTGTACCAGATAAAACAGGAAGGAAGCCCGCTGAACGATATATCGGTTTCGTGCCGCTGATGATTATCCAGGAAAAAAAGAGAGTAAAAATGCAGACAGGCTTTTACCCGCTCCCTTATCTCTTCCCGGGTTTCAGGTTTACCTGGTTTGATCCGCCACCGGTTATTGGTTGGATAAAAAGGATCCTCTGCCAGCCGCTTATGGACCAATCCTTCTGAAGAAAGCCGGATGATCGCAGGTCCGGCGGCCTTTTCAACCGCAGCCTTTTCTATTGAAACTTCCATTTGTTTGAGTGCTATTTCCCGTACCGTATAAATGGCAGCTGTACCATCGGCAAAACGAAGGGATAACTCCCGACTTTCCTTATCGAGCATCCATTTTCCCGTTTTTAGCCCGCATCGCGGGTTTGCGGTTGCTGAATGGTCGGGAAAAAGCGCCAATTCAGGATATTGACGGGTATCAATGACCGTATCCCAGAAGATATCATTCCAATGAGCTTTGTCGGCATCTTCAAATTTCCACACCTGTCCGATAACGGCTTCCAAGGCAACCATTCTGGTTGCTTTTAAAGAATGCAAGGCGGTGTCCCTTCCAGCATCCTCCCCCGAATGACCACCGGATTCCCTTCCCCGGATCACCGTTGATCCGCCCTCTGCCGTATCCTGACGATGGTGAAGCAGTTTCAGGCTCTCCTTAACAGGAACCCTGTCCCGGCAAGCGGCCAGGCTGCCCAAACAGGCCAATAAAAGGATCGCCGATTTTATCCGTCTGCCAAACATAAATACAAGTTAATTCCGTTTTTCTTTATTGCCAGTATTTTTTGCAACCAAATCTGTTTAATTTCGGACATATTAAATGTTTTTTCATTGAGAATTGTACTCGTTGCCCTGCTTATCCCTTTCCTGTTGTTTTTTCACCCGGCGCTGGCCCAAAAAAAATCGGCCTTCGTATCTGGCAAAGTTTTGGACGAAAATGAGAATCCATTGCCGGGAGTATCCGTAACGATACTGGGGCGGCAATCCGGGTTGGTAACTTCGGATTCCGGGACGTTCCGGATGAAGGTACCCGCAGAAAAAGCATTTGCCCTGGTATTCTCTTTTACCGGTTATAAGACGGAACAGCGCAATTTTCTGTTGAACGAACAGGAAAAAGAACGGATGGTGGTTAGAATGGAAAGGGGGACAAGACAATTGGAAGAAGTGGTCATCTCCGATCAAAGGGAAAGGAGAGAGACAGGCCTGGTAAAACTCAACCCTAAAAATGCAATAAATATTCCCGCTCCTATAGGCGGGATTGAAAGCCTGATCAAGATCTTCGTTGGCTCCAATAACGAGCTGACCTCTCAATACTCCGTACGGGGAGGGAACTACGATGAGAACCTGATCTATGTAAATGATTTTGAAGTCTTCCGCCCTTACCTGGTCAACAATGCCCAACAGGAAGGGTTGAGTTTCATCAATCCGGAAATGACCAGGAGCGTTAGTTTTTATACCGGTGGATTTCAGGCGAAGTATGGAGATAAAATGTCTTCTGCCCTCGATATTCAATATAGAAAGCCCCGCAGTTTTGGCGGCTCGGCCTATATTGGCTTGCTGGAGCAAGGCCTTCACCTGGAAGGAATAAGCAATAACAAAAAATTCACCTACCTTTTTGGCGTACGTAACCGGAGCAATAAAAATTTACTTAGCAGCCAGGAGACCAAAGGATCCTATGCACCCTCCTCATCGGATATCCAGGCTCTGCTTACTTACCAGTTGAACAATAAGAACCAGTTGGAATTCATGGGAACCTTTTCCCAGACAAAATTCCACCTGATCCCTCAATTCAGTCAACTGACCTCTTCTGTATTTTCTCCCTACTTCACCGCCAATCTGGGATTGGATATCTATTTCAACGGCCAGGAAATGGACAGTTACCAGACCAATATGCAGGGATTAGCCCTGACTCAGCAGGTACGAAAAAATTTACGGCTTAAATGGATGGCGTCCAGGTTCGTGGACAATGAGAAAGAATCCTATGACATTACGGGAAATTATCTGTTCGGGGACCGGGACTTCGATAAGAGCAGCGCCAGCTTTGGCCTGATCACCAATCCCCTGGGAGCCGGCACTTACCAGAACTTTGCCCGGGACCGGTTGAACATAACCGTTTGGAATGCCACCCATAAAGGATTCCTGGATCTCCATAAACACTATGTGCAATGGGGTGTCAGCGCAGAAAGGCAGATCGTTCATGATAAACTGGATCAGTGGCAATACCAGGATTCAGCCGGCTATTCCCTGCCCAATAATCCGGGATTTCTGGCATTGAGCAATGTGGTGAAATCCAATAATGATTTTTCGATCACCCGCCTGACAGGCTTTATACAGGACAATATCCTGTTCAGGGATTCCAGTGGCTTTACCCTTCAGGGCGGGCTCCGGTATAATTACAACACCCTGAATAAAGAATTGCTCCTTTCCCCCAGGCTGGGAGCCTCCTGGAAGCCGAGAGGCTCAGGAAAAGATTTTGTCTACCGGGCCGCAGTGGGTATATATAACCAGCCGCCTTTCTTCCGGGAAATCCTAAGACCCGACGGCAGTCTCAACAAAGACCTCAAGGCTCAGCGCAGTTGGCAGCTGGTTGTCGGCATGGATCATAATTTCAAGATGGATGAACGGCCGTTCCGTTTTACCACAGAGGCCTATTACAAACAAATGACCAGCGTAGATCCCTATGATGTAAACAATGTACATATACAATATTTCGGGCTCAATGATTCCAAAGCCTATGCAACGGGGGTTGAGTTCCGGTTGTTCGGTGAATTGGTTAAGGATGCCGAGAGCTGGGTCAGCATGGGATTTATGAAGTCTATGGAGAAGATCGACACTTCCTACTACAACTATACCCTCGATGCGCAAAATCATCCGGTAGACAGTGTCAGAACACCTGCCGGATGGGTTAGGAGGCCGACCGACCGGCTGTTAACCTTCGGACTTTTCCTGCAGGATTATCTGGCCACTAATAAAAACCTGAAAGTCTTTCTCAATTTCCTGTACGGCAGTAATCTGCCCTTCAATATTCCCGGCAGCATCAAATATCGCAATGCCCTGGTAATCGACCCCTATATCCGGATAGATGTGGGCTTTAGTGCCTTATTGCTGGATAGCGAAAAAAACAATCGCCGGAGTCACAGTCCTTTTCGTAATTTTGAAAACATCTGGGCGACCCTGGAAGTCTTTAACCTGATCGACCGTGCCAATACCATATCCTATTTACTGATCAAGGACTTTTCCAATACGACCTATGCCATGCCTAACCGCTTAACACCAAGGTTGCTGAACCTAAAGCTGGTAGCGCGCTTCTAAAGGACCTTTTCCTCCTGCTCCAACCCTTATCTCCTCCTGACTCAACCCTTATCTCCTCCTGTTTATCCCATTTTCTGAGCTTAATCGTATAACTACCTTCCGGCACTGTGATTGTCATCCCAAAACCTGGACAAAATTTCCCATTCAGGGAATTTTGGACCTGCGATTCTCCTTTCAGACAATTGGAAATCAATTGTTTATACTCTGGCAAGGGAATAGCAGATACAGTATAAACCCGTAATTATGAAGACTACAAATGCTACGAACCTTTTCACAGCCATCGCTTCGCTTTTTATTAAAAAGGAATTTATGCCCGCACTAATTCCGGTAAAAGTGATAACCAATCCACATTTTCAGAACCGTTAGCATTGATTGTTCCAATTTATTGATTGATAATAATAGTAATGCTTATGCTAACCAGAATTTCAGTCTATCCGAACCCTTTCGATTCTTTTTTGAATATTGAATTAACGTGTCCGGAGAAAAGGGATTTTATCATTCTCCTGGCTGATATCCATAATACGAGGATCATTCGGTTATTGGGGGCAGGACTGGGCAAGGGGATCAATAAGATTCCGCTGGCCAATCTGGCTTCTTTGGATGTAGGTAACTATCAGTTGGCCATTAAAAGTGCAGAAGGAGATATGATCTATAAGACGATGCTGGTGAAGCAATAAATCTACATCAAACAAGCAATCGAAATAAAATTCGAAACGCTTAAAAATACGAGCAACCTTTAGTCAGGATAAAAGCGGAGGCATGAGCCTCCCTTTTCCATTTTTATCTACCTTTGCTTCCATGACAAAACTCTCCGTTAACATAAACAAGTTTGCCACCTTGCGCAATAGCCGGGGAGGAAACAATCCGGACGTGGTTAAGGCTGCAGTAGACGCCCAGTTATTTGGTGCCGACGGGGTCACGGTACATCCCCGTCCCGATGAAAGACATATCCGTTATAAAGACGTTTATGACATCAAAAAGATCATTACCACTGAATTTAATATAGAAGGGAATTCCCAGGAGCAAAAATTCGTTGACCTGGTGCTCGGGGTTAAACCCACCCAGGTCACCCTTGTCCCCGATGCCCTGGATCAGATCACATCCAATCATGGTTGGGACACCGTTAGAAACAAAGAATACCTTAGCCATATCATTGGCGTTTTTCAAAAGGCCGGTATCCGTGTATCCCTTTTTGTGGACCCGGTGATCGAAATGGTAGAAGGCGCAGCAGCAACTGGCACCGACCGGATTGAACTTTATACCGAGGCATATGCCCAAGGGTATCAGGCTGACCGGGAAAAGGCCATAGCTCCTTATCGTGCCGCTGCGATCAAAGCCCGGGAACTTGGATTAGGTCTGAATGCCGGTCATGACCTGGACCTGCAGAATCTTAAATATTTCGCTCAACATATTTCAGGGCTGGATGAAGTTTCCATCGGTCATGCCCTGATCAGCGATGCCCTCTATCTCGGGTATGAAAATGCCATACAATTATATAAAAGACAGTTGATTTAAACCATTACCTACTTCCCTTAAACCATCTCCCCTCCTGTCTCATTAAAGCCCGCTATTCCTTCAATTCCGCCATGGGCCTCTCTTTTCCTACATCCTGATTATTCACCTTCGGTACAAAATGCCTGCATGTAACGAAAAGGAATTTTACATTTGGAGCAGATTCTCACCTCCTCCATAGGTCCCATTTGTTAATCCATAAAAACTTCCAAATGAAATCGAAGATTCAAACGCACCAAAACGAGGCTTCCGGGCCTCTGCGCAAAAAGCTGTTCTCTGCCGGTCTTCTGCTGGTCTTTTTCCAATTCACCTTCGTTTTTATTTCCCATGCCCAACTTACTACGGCACCCGGCGGTGGTAACAGAAAAGCGGTCAGCGGGGAAAGGATCGGTATTACAGATATCACGATCCGCTATGACCGTCCCGGCGTAAAGGGCAGGGATGGCCAGATCTGGGGCAAACTCATCCCTGCGGGTTATACTGACATGGGTTTTGGTACCAGTAAAGCAGCACCCTGGCGGGCAGGAGCCAATGAGAACACGACCATTGAATTCAGCACGGATGTAAAGATCGAAGGCCAGGACCTTCCTGCAGGGAAATACGGGTTCTTTATTGCCTATGACCCTGCCGAATGTACCCTTATCTTTTCCAAAAATTCGGGTTCCTGGGGTAGCTTTTATTATGATCCCAAAGAAGATGCGCTAAAGGTAAAAGTCAAACCCGTAGCCCTTGACAAAAGTGTAGAATGGCTGAAATACGAATTCCTTGACCAGAAAGAAAATTCTGTAACGGTAGCACTTCAATGGGAAAAACTCATGATCCCTTTTAAGGTAGATGTCGATTATGTAAAATACCAGCTGGAATCCTTCCGCAAGGAACTCCGCAGCGACAAAGGTTTTACCTGGAACGCCTGGGACCAGGCCGCACAGTTCTGTGTGCTGCATAATACCAATCTTGAGGAGGGCCTTAGTTGGGCCAACACAGCGGTCGCTGGCACATTTATAGGGCAGAAAAATTTTACGACCCTTTCTACCAAGGCGCAGATCCTGTCACTGCAAGGCAAAAAGGATGAGGCAGATCTCATCATGAAAGAAGCGATCCCCATGGGTCAGGTTGGTGAAGTACACCAGTATGCACGTCAATTGCTGGCTCAAAAAAAGACCAAAGAAGCCTTTGACGCCTTCAAAATGAATTACGACAAACATCCTAATGAATTCACCACCAATATGGGTATGGCCCGGGGGTATTCAGGCATGGGCGATTACAAAAAAGCGCTTGCTTTTCTGCAAAAAGCCCAGGCACAGGCTCCCGATGCGGGAAACAAGACGAACATTGAAAAATATATCCCTATGTTACAGGAGGGAAAAGATATCAACTGAGTCCCGATTTAAGATCAGTATATCCATCCATTAAACCACAGAAGCCTTCGTAACCAGAACAACAAAAGCCTCACCCAAGTGGGGCTTTTACTTTGGTCAAAAACAATCCTGGACTTTGCCTGCGATTTAATTACAACCAAGCAGTTCGCAGAGCTTGGCCTGGAGATCCGCTCCCCGCAGGTTCCTGCCAACGATCTTCCCATTCGGATCGATGAGGAAATTCTGTGGAATGCTTTGTATATGATACTTTACAGCAACCTCATTATACCAGAATTTCAGATCGCTCACCTGGGTCCAGGCAAGACCGTCGTCTTTAATGGCTTTTATCCAGGGCTCTTTGGCTTTATCCAGAGAAATACCCAAAACGGTAAAATTCTTGTCCTTGAATTTTTTATAGGTTGTTACCACATTGGGGTTCTCCATACGGCAGGGGCCGCACCAACTGGCCCAGAAATCAACCAGGACGTATTTCCCCTTAAAGGATGATAAGGCGATTGAGCGACCCGCTGTATCATTCTGTTTGAAATCCATAGCCTCTGTTCCGATAGCTCCGACCTTTGCATCATCCAGCTGTTTTTGAAGATATTGACCATAGTATCCCTTTTTTACATCGGGGGATAAAGAATTGAGTCTTTTTTCCCTCGTCATGACATCCTCGGACAATTGGCTTAATACCACGAGAACAAAAGGAGCGACATAAGAGGATTTTTTATTATTGACGAATTCGCCCAATTTGGAATCGACAGAATCCGCCAGATTCTGGTAGGCCTTGAAAAGGGAATCTTTTGCCTTAGCGCCTTCAGGAGAATTGGCCATCTGCGTGATCGTATTGATACGGGCGAAATAAGGATTGAAGTTTTTTTGAAACTCCTGAAAGTCATCATTGGAAGGAGATCCTTTTGTGGTAATTCCTTTCAGATCTTCTACGGATCCGGACATGGCGACTTTGTCATTTCCCAGGAACAGTACGGTCTTTTTCTTTGCGCTCCCGAAATTCACTTCGAAGAGGTTAGGCTCCGCCACATGGCCGTTTAATACGAATTGGCCCTTTGTTACCAGCGCCTTTGCCAGCGTATCGGCAGGGTTATTCGCATCGGTAAGGAAAACGGGCGATTGATCCGCCAAACCCTTTACTTCTCCGTTAATGACAAACCTGGGTTCATTACCGCCTTGTCCGATCGATAACAGGGGCAGCGCACAGAGTATCAGGAAAAATGACTTCATGAGTGAAACTTATTTAATTTTATTTATTCAGCATTCAATTTATTCAACATTCCGTTTTTTCAGCCATTGGTTTATCCAACAATCAGCTTATTCAGCCATTGGCTTATTTCGTATGCCTTTCCTGCAAAACCTTTGTCACGTCCTGCAAATTAAAACCTTTGGCATTTAAAAGAATAAGATAATGAAAAAGCAGGTCCGCCGCCTCATCGAGGAAAAGGTTGTCGTTATGATCTTTGGCCTCTATCACTACTTCGACCGCCTCCTCTCCTACCTTCTGAGCGATCTTATTTATCCCTTTTGCAAACAGGCTCGCCACATAGGATTTTTCCGAGGGGTTTTCTTTACGTTCCTGGATGATCTCCTCCAATTGTGCAAGGAAATCTTCTCGGTGATTCTTTTCATCCCAGCAGGTGTCGGCGCCGGTATGGCATACAGGCCCGAGAGGCTCGGCTTTAATAAGCAGGGTATCCCGATCACAATCGACTGCCACATGCTTCACCAGTAAAAAATTTCCGCTTTCCTCTCCTTTTGTCCATAACCTGCCCTTTGAGCGGCTGAAAAAGGTGAGCTTACCATCCTGCATCGTTTTATGAAAGGCTTCTTCATTCATAAACCCCAGCATAAGCACCTTATACGTCTGCACATCCTGCACAATGGCGGGGACAAGACCGTCCGCATACTTTTTAAAATCCACCTCCCCCATACCCCCCTGAAGAGGGAGTTTCTGTTTTAGATCCCCTTTATTAATTTCTGCCGTCATTTATTCTTAATGATTTATCAATTAAACAATTCATTATTATATTTTCTTTCTCTTTATTCTCCCTTCAGGGAGTTAGAGTGTCATATTCTTACCGTGATATTCTGCCCATGCAAATATCCTTTTAATTCCGGAATGGCGATTTCCTTAAAATGGAAAATACTGGCTGCTAATGCCGCATCGGCCTTTCCTGCTCCCAGGATCTCCACAAAATGTTCCTTGGTCCCCCCTCCGCCGGATGCAATAATAGGTACCGGCAAGGATTCTGCCAATTTTCGGGTAATATCCACCGCAAAGCCTTTTTTTGTCCCGTCATGGTTCATCGAAGTCAGTAAAATTTCCCCCGCACCCAGATCTACGGCTTTCCTGGCCCAATCGGCACATTTTGCTTCAGTTCTCACCCTGCCGCCGTTCAGGTAAACATACCAATCCCCATCTTCTTCCTGGCGGGTATCGATAGCCAGTACAACGCATTGACTCCCGAATTCCTTAGCCAGTTCTGCTATCAGTTCCGGGCGTTTAAAAGCAGAGGTATTTACGGAAATCTTATCCGCTCCGTTTTGCAACAGCACACTTACATCCTCTACACTGCTGATCCCTCCGCCAACCGTAAAAGGAATATTGATATGATGCGCGATCCGGTTGACCAGTTCCCACAAGGTTTTCCTTTTTTCAATGGTCGCCGTGATGTCTAAAAAAACCAGTTCGTCCGCACCCTGACTGGCATAAAGCGCACCCAATTCCACCGGATCCCCGGCATCCCGGATATTCTCAAAATTGACTCCCTTTACAGTACGTCCATCTTTAATATCCAGACAGGGAATTATTCTTTTCGTCAGGCCCCCCAGCCCCCTATAGGGGGAGTTTGGTAACATGCTGCTGGTATTGGTAGTTTCGTTCATTTCATTTTCAATTTGTTCGTTTAATGTCTTTGAGGAACATTCCCCCTTTAGGGGGCTAGGGGGTTAATTCCGCCAACCTGATCCTTCCTTCATAGATAGCTTTGCCGATGATCACTCCTTTACACCCGATTTCCTCCAGTTGATGAACATCTTCTATCGTACTTACACCGCCGCTGGCTATGAAATGTAGGGCGGGGAACTTCCCCAGGATATTCCGGTACAGGTCAAGCGAAGGTCCTTCCAATAATCCATCCTTGCTTACATCCGTACAGAAGATCTGTTTCACCCCTTTTTCAATATACTCTTCGATAAAATCATAGATCCAGCGATCGGTGGTTTCCAGCCACCCACCAACAGCTATCTTTTCTTCTTTTACATCCGCTCCCAATAAAAAACGTTCTGCGCCGTATTCCTGCAGCCAACTCACGAATAATTCGCCGTTCTTCACTGCAATACTTCCTAACGTAGCAAAAGCTGCGCCCGAATTCAGCACGACCTTTACATCCTTTTCAGTTTTGATGCCGCCGCCAAAATCTATGACCATTTTTGTTTTTCCGGCGATGGATTCCAATACTTTCCAGTTTTTAACCGAACCTGCCTTTGCCCCGTCAAGGTCTACAAGGTGAAGTCTCCGCAGGCCTGCGTCCTCAAATTCCTTCGCCACTTCCAACGGACGCTCGTTATAGATCTTTTTCTGACTGTAATCTCCTTGTGTCAGCCGAACGCATTTTCCTTCAATAATATCTATGGCTGGAATGATCTCCATTTTTTCCCTTCTTTTTATGTAACCGATTAAAATATACCAAAATAAAAACTAAGCTGCGTCGCTTCCGCTAAACTATCCGGTCTCCCAGGAAGTTCCGGAGGATCTGCTCACCGGCAGCCGCCGATTTTTCCGGATGGAACTGAACTCCATAAAAATTATCCTTATGCAGGGCTGAGCTGTATGGCAGTACATAATCGGTCATTCCGATCGTATGTTTACCTGAAGCTGCATAGTAGCCATGTACAAAATAACAATAGCTATTATTGGCCAATCCATCAAAAAGGCCGGTCTTCAGCGCATAGATCGTATTCCATCCGATCTGTGGAACTTTAAGCCCTTCTGCCAATTGAACAGAAGAGGGAACGAACTTCTTTACCTCTTCTTCGAAGATCCCGAGACATTCCGTATCATTTTCTTCGCTATAGCGGCACATCAGCTGCATACCCAGACAAATTCCCAGAACGGGCTGCCGTAAATTCTTTATCACCTTATCGAGACCTCTTTCCTTCAGATAATTCATGGCAGAGCTTGCTTCGCCAACACCGGGAAAGATCACTTTATCGGCTGCCCGGATCAGTTCATGATCGTCCGTTACCAGCGCTTCTTTCCCGATACGCTCCAGCGCATAGAGAACCGATTGTATATTCCCTGCATTATATTTTACAATGGCTACATTCATTTAATTTAAAATAGCCGTTAAAAATTGTTTCGTGGCGGCTTCGATATCCTTACTTCCCGCTGCCCCTTCCAATGCCTTGATATAAGCCGTTCCTATGATGGCTCCATTAGCATGAAGACAGGCAGCCTCGAAACTCTGCCGGTCCCTGATGCCAAAGCCTACCAGCACAGGATTGCGCAAAACCATGGCCTGTAAACGTTCAAAGTAGTTTTGTTGATCGGCGATATTCTTATCCTTCCCCGTTGTGGAGGAGGACGAAACGGCATAAAGAAAACCCGAACTTAAGGCGTCCACCTGACGAATACGTTGCTCCGGGGTTTCCGGAGTTACCAGGAAAATAAAATCAAGGCCATATTTTTTGATTATGGGTCCGTATTCTGTCTCGAATTCATAAATGGGCAGATCCGGCAGGATCAGCCCATCTACTCCTGCAGCCGAAGCATCGGCACAAAATTTTTCAAACCCGTATTGTAAAACCGGGTTCATGTAACCCATCAGGATTACCGGAACCTCGATAGCCGGCCGCAACTTCTTTAACTGATCAAGCAATTTTACAAGAGTCATTCCATTTTCCAGCGCCTTACCGCTGCTGGCCTGGATCACAGGTCCATCTGCAAGCGGATCGCTATAGGGGATTCCCAATTCGATCAGATCGGCGCCATTTTCGGCAAGGGCAGTGATGACATCCAGGGTACTGTCCAGCTGCGGGTAACCGGCTGTACAATAGACATTCAGTACATTTTTATTTTTCTTTGCAAAAAGTCCGGCAATTCTGCTCATGATAATTTTTATTTTATGCTACTAACCTTCCATCGTCCTCATATAGGTGGCCATATCCTTGTCTCCTCTGCCGCTCAGGCAAAGTACCACGACATCTTTTTCATTAAGCTGCAATTGATTCAGGCCGGCAAGGGCATGGGACGATTCAAGAGCAGGGATGATGCCTTCCAGACGCGCCAGTTCAAAGGCGGCGGCCAATGCTTCCTCATCCGTAGCGCTCAGGAATGTTCCTCTTCCGCTGTCATAAAGATGGGCATGCAGGGGGCCGATGCCCGGATAATCCAAACCGGCCGAAATGCTATGCGGTTCTACGATTTGCCCGTCTTCGGTCTGCATGACAAAACTCCGGCTTCCATGGAGTACACCTTCTTTGCCCAGTTGAGTGGTCGCTGCACTCATTCCGCTATGGACCCCATGGCCGGCTGCTTCTACTGCAATCAACTCCACGCTCAGTTCATCCAGATAATGATAGAAGGTCCCTGCAGCATTACTGCCGCCGCCTACACAGGCAATGACATGAGTGGGCAATTCGCTGCCTGTCTTTTCCTTTAACTGGATGCGGATCTCTTCGCTGATCACACTTTGGAAACGGGCAACCATATCCGGATAAGGATGCGGGCCTACTACACTACCGATAATATAATGTGTATCGTTGGGGTTATTGATCCAATCCCGTATCGCTTCATTGGTCGCGTCTTTCAGGGTCTTGCTGCCGCTGAGGGCAGGAATGACTTTTGCACCCAGCATTTTCATCCTGGCGACATTGGGAGCCTGCCGTTCGATATCTTTTTCACCCATGTATACGATACATTCCAATCCTTTCAACGCACAGACAGTAGCCGTCGCCACACCATGCTGACCTGCGCCGGTTTCAGCAATGATGCGCTTTTTGCCCAGCCGCTGTGCCAAAAGGATCTGGCCAAGAGCATTGTTTAGTTTATGCGATCCGGTATGACAAAGATCTTCCCGTTTAAGCCAGATCTGCGCATTATATTTCCGGCTCAGCCGGGTAGCCAGGTACAAAGGCGAAGGACGTCCCACATAATCTTTCAGCAGCGAATCATATTCCTTCTGAAAAGAAGCATCATGCATGATCTCCAGGTAGCGGGTACGTAATTCTTCCACATTGGGGTGCAGCATCTCAGGTATAAATGCACCTCCGAATTTACCATAATAACCCCTTTCATCCGGGGACCGGTAGCTTACCGAGGTTTTCTTAAAAGGTTTAGTAGACATACGTTCATTATTATTCCGTTCAACTTATTGATTTTGTTTCAGTCCATCGATCATAGCCCTGATCTTTTTCAGGTCCTTTACCCCTGCGCTTGTTTCAAACTTGCTGTTAATATCGATGGAGAACATTTTCCTGGCTACGGGATCCTTTGCAAATTCCTTTAACTTATCAACATCGGCCGGCTCGATCCCTCCGCTTAAAAAAAACAGTTTATCGATCCGGGACTGTTTCAAAACGTTCCAATTGAATTTTTTGCCGGTACCTCCATATCCTGCGCCTTCCGTATCGAAAAGGAACATATCGCAGGAATCCTGGTAAGGACGTATGATCCATTCGATCGGGTCATCCTCGCCCAGGCGGAATACCTTGATCACCGAAATATAGTTAGCCAATTGCTCGCAAAAACGGGGCGTCTCATCTCCATGAAGCTGAACCATATCCAGGCCATAATTATCCACCTGTTTCATGACTTCTTCATAAGTAGCATTGACAAAGACCCCAACCTTGCCCAACCGGATTTTGGCCTTTTTTAATTGTTCGCCGGAAAGATGCCGGACAACATACCTTGGAGATTTCGGGTAAAAAATAAACCCGGCAAAATCCACCCCCATTGCATCGAGTTGTTTGACCTGGTCAAGCTCGGTCATTCCGCAGACTTTTACTCTCATAAGTTTTCTCCCGCAGGGCCGGTCCTACATCCGGAAGCCCCGTTATTTAACTGGTGAACAAATGAGGCAAAAACAATCATAGACATGTATAAAAAATAAACCCTTCTCTCAACTATTACCCTTTTCTCAACGCTGAAACAAATTCCGAAAAGGCCGCTGCCGGGTCTTTTTCCCGCATAAAATTCTCACCGATCAAAAAACCTTTAAAACCGGATTTCCTCAGATGCAGGATCGCCTCGGTTTTACTGATCCCGCTCTCCGAAATAGTGATCTTGCCGGCTGGTATTTTTTTACTTAATTGGACGGAACGCTCAACGTCCACCGTAAATGTTTTCAGGTCACGGTTATTCACACCAACCAGCACTGTCTCTTCACATATATGTTCCAGCTCCGCTTCATTATGGATCTCCAGCAAGACCTCCAGTCCAAGGGACCGGGCAAAAACAGCCAGTTTCTTCACCTCGGCGGGCGTTAAACAGGCTGCGATCAGCAGGATAACATCGGCACCCATTGCCCTGGCTTCCAGGATTTGATATTCATCGATCATAAAATCCTTACGCAGGATCGGTATGGCTTGTTCCCTGGCCATCGTCAGGTCGTCCCAACTGCCGCCGAAGAACTCCTGATCCGTCAATACAGACAAACAGGAGGCCCCGTGCAAGGCATATCCCCTGGTCACTTCCCTTACATCCGCCTGGCCATTGATCAGCCCTTTCGATGGAGATCGCCTTTTAAATTCGGCAATGATTCCGGTTTTCTGCGGGTCGGTCAGGAATTGCCGGAGGGAGAATGTCTTCCTTGAGAAAAAAGGCATTTTTTCCAATACGGCTACGGGGGTAGCTATCTTTCTCTGTTCAACTTCTCCTCTTTTAAAATCAATTATTTTATCCAGTATGTTCATATCCTAAAAAACCTGTTAATGTGATCCGAAATACTTTTCATAAGATCCGGGAGTAAGCACCCTTCTGTTCGTCAGGATGCTTGTAATGAAATCAATTTCTGCAGCGACTGATAGGCTTTCCCACTTTCCAGGCTATCCACTGCCGCGCTGTAGGCATCGTTATAACTGGCATATCCTCCAGTACTATGCAGTGCCATTGCTGCATTTGCCAGCACTACCGCATTCTGCGCCCAGCTGCCTTCCACTTTCAGGATCTTCGTGAATAACTTTGCAGCTTCTTCCACTGTATTTCCACCATAAATATCGGAAGCATTTACCATTCGTTTGCCTAATTCTTCCGGGGTCATGATCTTTTCCCCTTTATTGGTAATCACCTTGGTATCACCGGTCAGCGAGATTTCGTCATATCCGTCCAGGCTGTGAATAATGGTAAAACTACCTTCTGTCTGCTGAAGGAGATAATTGTATACCCTCGCCATCTCCAGATTATACACCCCCACGAGCTGAAATTTAGGGAAGGCAGGGTTTACCATCGACCCCAACATATTAAAAAAGGTACGTATGCCAAGATTTTTCCGGATGGGTCCGACTATCTTCAACGCAGGATGGAACAAAGGTGCATGCAGGAAACAAATATTGGCCGACTCCACCTCCTGGCGCAGCCTGGCAGCGTCATTCTTAAATTTATACCCCAGCTGTTCCATGACATTCGAAGCGCCGCTGATACTGGAGGCTCCGTAATTTCCATGTTTGGCAACCTTCTGCCCGGTACCGGCCACAATAAAACAAGCCAGGGTGGAGATATTAAAGGTGTTTTTCCCGTCCCCTCCCGTACCTACAATATCGATGGTATCATGGCCGTTCAGATCGACACGCACACAGAGTTCCAGAAGAGCGTCCCTGAACCCCTGCAGTTCATCGATAGTAATACTACGCATAAGGAATACCGTAATAAAAGCAGTTATTTCACTTTCGTTATATTGACCGCCGGCGATATTGATCAGTATTTCCCGGGATTTCTCCCGCGAGAGCGTCTTATGCTCAAATAAATATTGTAAGATCTTTTTCATCCTTCGTTTTTATGCTTTCCATTTAAAATCTCTACTTATCATAGAATAACTTCAGGTGTCAACCTCTTCCAACTTCACCATTTTACTTCAGGCTACTGCTTCGGGTTTCTGCTTCGGGTTTCTGCCTCCGATCCTATTCCTCCAGCCAATTCCGCATGATCAGCTCACCCTTTGGCGTCAATACACTTTCTGGATGGAACTGTACACCCTGGACATCGAATTTTTTATGCCTTAACCCCATGATATAATTTTTTTCATCCCTGGCGGTAATCTCCAGCTCTTCCGGAAAACCATCTTCCCCGATGACCCAGCTATGGTAACGTCCAACTTCCAGTTCTTCCGGCAGCCCATCGAAAAGCCCCTTTCCCTGACCTTTCTGCCCATTCGCACCTTTTCCTCCGGCTGCACTCTTCAATATCCTTACCGGGGTTGCTACCCCATGATAGACCTCGCTCAGGTTCACTAATTTGCCTCCGAAGGCTTCTCCGATGGCCTGATGGCCCAAACATACACCCAGCATTGATTTCGAGGAGGCATATTCCCGGATCAGCGGCAGAAGCAGGCCGGCTTCAGAAGGGACGCCCGGTCCGGGAGACAAAATGATCTTATCGAATTCCTTTACTTTTTCCAGGGGGATCTTATCGTTCCGGAATACTTCCACTTTCTGATGGAGGATCTTCTCTACCAGGTGTACCAGATTGTAGGTAAAAGAATCGTAATTATCGAAAACCAGAATACGTGTCACTTTATTTCTTTTAAGATTTCACAATTAAGAACCTGTCTCAGGGTTATTCCACTATTGTTTCTGCAAAAAGGATCGCTTTTTTCAAAGCGCCCAGTTTATTATTCACCTCCTGCAATTCACTTTCCGGTTGACTGGCCGCTACCACTCCGGCGCCAGCCTGGTAGGTCAGGGTATTATTCCGGCTGAGCAGGCTGCGGATCATAATGGCCTGGTTGCAGCTTCCGTCGAATCCCATAAACCCGATACAACCTCCGTAATAACTTCTCGCGGTTGGTTCGAAAGAATCGATCAGTTCCATCGCTTTGAATTTTGGCGCTCCGCTTAATGTTCCTGCCGGAAAGGTAGTGGACAGTAATTCAAAGGGGTTAAAATTCTCCCTGATCTTACCTCTTACTTCGCTAACCAGGTGAATGACATGGGAATAATATTGGACCTGCCGGTAAAGAACAACCGTCACGTCGTCACAGGAACGGCTAAGATCGTTGCGGGCCAGATCGACCAGCATGACATGCTCGGCATTCTCCTTGGGATCCTTTAGCAGCCGGTCTGCATTTTCCTGATCGGTCTGTTCATCCCCCGTTCGTTTGAAAGTACCGGCTATTGGGTGAACGATAGCCTCACCGTTCGAAATGATCAATTGGGATTCCGGAGAGGAGCCCATTAGTTTATAATCCCCGTAATCAAAAAAGAACAGGTAAGGCGAAGGGTTAATACTGCGTAAAGCCCGGTAAACGTTAAACTCGTCCCCGATAAAACTTTGCTGGAACCTTCTGCTCAGGACGATCTGGAAGACATCTCCCCGGTGGCAGCTTTGAATACCTTTTTCGACCATCCGGATATACTCCTCGTCTTTTAAGTTCGAAGTCTCTTCCCCTTTTACATGAAAGGGGTAAACCGGAAGATCTTTGCTTTTGATCAGGGATTCGACAACAGGCAACTCCGATTCCAACCCGGCAACCTCGTTTTCACAAATATAGAGCTCGTCCTTAAAATGGTTGATGGCAATTACATACTGATAAAGCCGGTATCGCATCAGGGGAATGATCGGTGGTTCCTGACTGGCATTTTTTAATTGAACGGTATCGAAGAATTGAACGGCATCGAAACAGGTGTATCCGAATAACCCCTGGACAGCCCTTACCGGTTTCTCGGAAGAGGGTTTGGTATCAAAACGTTGCATGAACTCCCATAAAAGCGCCGGAACCTCAGAAGTGTTCCGGATAGGGCGTTTTTCCGGTTGCTGTCCCGGCAATTTAAATTCGATGCTTTTAGGGTCGGTTATCTCGATACCGCCGATTGCGTTGATGCAGATAAAGGAATAACTGTTTTCGGCGACATGATAATCGGTACTTTCCAGCAGGATGGTATCCCGGAAGCGGTCCCGGAGACGGAGGTAGATCCCCACCGGCGTATACATGTCTGAAAGGAGTTTTTTGCAATTCGTCTTTATTTCAATTTTCTTCATACCCGATGCCCTTTTAGGGTTTTATTTTTTTAAGTAACTTCTTTTATTTTGTCCTCTCCCTTTAGGCAACCGAACGAAAGTGAAGGTTGCGAGCGAGTTCTGAACAGTGTTCAGAACGAAGCTCTGGGGGGTAAAAAGCAAAAGGCCCCGATATTATCGAGGCCCAATATGGTAATACGTATAGTAATAGCATTACTTGCCTCGTTTAGAGTTAGTATGCCACCACCATGTTTTATTTATAAATAGATTATTCATTGCCACGCAAATATGGAATGGAAAAATGATTTTGCCAAATTTTTTATTAATTTCCGTCCTTAAATCTTCTTAACCCTGTTTTTTAACTACATATTTAACCCTTCTTTTAAAACATGTCTTCCCCAACCCTACAACCAGCCCTTCCGCAACAGCCCCCCTCTACCGGTTCTCAAAGGCTTTTATCCCTGGATTTTATGCGTGGCCTGATCATGGTCCTGCTGACCCTTGAGGCCGCCGGATTGTATAGTCAGTTAGCCGGTGCTACCGAAGGAGGCTTTTTAAATCCTTTTTTTCAGCAGTTCTTCCACCATCCCTGGCATGGTTTGCACGCCTGGGACCTTGTACAGCCCGCTTTTATGTTCATGGCGGGGGCTGCAATGGCGTTTTCCCTGCATAAACAGCAGCAACAGGGAATGAGCTGGGGGGAATCCTTCCGCAAAACGCTAAAAAGATGCGGATGGCTGTTCTTTTGGGGAGTGCTGGATTATGCCGTCGGACACGATGGATTGTACTTTAAGCTATGGGATGTACTTACCCAGTTATCCTTCACCACGCTGGTGGCCTTTCTGATCTTCCGATGGTCCGGGACGGCCCAGATCGTATTTTGTGTGGGGATTCTTTTACTTACGGAGGCTTTATACCGATTTACCCACGTTCCCGGGTTCGATCAGCCTTTTACCGATCAGCAAAACTTTGGCAATTTTATGGACATGGTCCTGATGAATAAGATCAACAAAGGCGGATGGGTGGCCATCAATTGTATCCCAACAGCTGTTCATACCATTGCCGGCGCCCTGGCCGGAAAATTATTATTAGGGGAAAGCAAAAGTTCCACGAGCAGTGAAAAAAGTGGCCTGGACAAAACAAAAACTTTACTGATCTGGGGACTTATTTCCCTTATCCTGGGATATGCCCTTGATCTGACAGGAATCACTCCCATCATCAAAAAAATTGCTACCAGTTCTTTTACCCTCGTCTCTTTGGGATATGCCTTATGGATACTCGCCGCCTGTTATTGGTGGATCGATATAAAAGGGCATCGTAAAAATCTAAAGTTCTTTACCATTGTAGGTATGAATTCCATTTTCATCTACCTGTTCTTTGAGATCGTAGGAGACCGCTGGTTCAGCGATTATGTACGGGCCATTACGAATGGTTTGATGAGTATAATAAATACGCCTGTTACCCTGCAAGGGATCATCAGCTCACTCTGTATCTTCGGATTGGAATGGGGAATGTGTTATTTCCTTTATAAGAAGAAGATATTTTTCAGGTTGTAGTCTATCCAATATAAAATATTGTCAAAGGCATTAAAAAAGGGATGTGGCAAGAAGCACCACATCCCTTTTTTATTAGGAAGTATAAAGTTTTGGAATTACAACACTCCCTTCGTGCTAGGCAAATAATTACTCAGCGGATCTCTTTTCACGGCCATGCGGATAGCCTTGGCAAACGCTTTGAAAATGGCTTCGATCTTATGGTGTTCGTTATCACCCTGACATTCGATATTCAGATTGCAACGGGCTGCATCTGAAAAGGATTTGAAGAAATGGAAAAACATTTCTGTAGGCATTTCTCCAATCATTTCGCGTTTAAATTCAGCCTTCCAAACGATCCAGTTACGACCGCCGAAATCGATCAGCACTTTGGCATCCGCTTCGTCCATGGGCAGGGCGAAACCATACCGTTCCATTCCTCGCTTATCGGCCAGGGCTTTGCTGAATGCTTCTCCCAGAGCAATCCCTGTGTCTTCTATAGTATGATGTTCGTCGATATGCAAATCACCATTGACGCGAATAGTAAGATTCATTTTTCCATGCCGGGCTATCTGTTCCAGCATGTGATCGAAGAAACCAAGACCGGTCACGATATTGGCCTTCCCGCTTCCGTCTACGTTCAGTTCGATCTTGATTTGTGTCTCGCTGGTATTACGTTCATGGATCACGCGGCGGAGACCCAATTTCAGGAACTCATAGATCTTGCTCCAGTCGGTAGTTTCCAGGGCGACGACTTCGTCCAGGTCCTTCCGGGAATCGTTGATCTCGGCCCCACCCAGGGCAGGGTCGTTATTCAGCCAGATAGCCTTGCAGGCAAGATTCTTGGCCAGTTGAACATCAGTGATCCTGTCACCGATCACAAAAGAGTTTTCGATATCATACTCTTCATTATTAAGGTATTGAGTCAGCATCCCCGTTCCCGGTTTACGGGTCGGCGCATTATCTTTTGGAAAACTCTTATCGATATGTACGGCACTGAAATGAATGCCTTCATTTTCCAGGCATTTCATGACAAGATTCTGGACCGGCCAGAAGGTATCTTCCGGAAAGGATGCAGAACCCAGTCCATCCTGGTTGGTCACCATGACCAGTTCATAATCCAGTTCCCTGGCGATCCGGCCCATATATTCGAACATATAGGGGTAAAATTCCAGCTTTTCAAAGGAATCGATCTGGTAATTCGGTGGCGTTTCCTTGATCAATGTTCCGTCCCTGTCGATAAATAAAATCCTCTTCATAATGGTTTTGGGTATAGCTAGTATTTATAGGTTTAGCTTTTAGATATAGCTTTCCATAGTTAGTACGTTCTTTAGTCCAATTTCGTTTTAGCCCGGATCGCTTTCACTTCAGCAGCAGTAATGGCTTTGGCTTTATTGCCGAAGCTATTACGCACATAAGTGAGGACATCGGCGATCTGCTGATCGTTCAGATCATTATGCGGCGCCATTACATTTTTATAGGTTTCTCCATCGATCTCCACCTGTCCCGTCATTCCTTTAAGAACTATCTGGACCAAAGTGGTCTTATCCCCCAACACCCATTTTGTTTTTACCAGTGGAGGATTCATTCCCTGTACGCCCAATGCATCGATCTGGTGACAGGCCAGGCATCTCTCGAGGTAAACTTGTTTTCCCCTTTCCATGGAAGCCTGTAAAGGCCCTCCTTTTGTTTGTGCGGGGGCAGCAGGTTTTTTAGTCTGAGACATCAATACCGAAGCCAGGGCAAACAGACAGACTATCCAGGTAGTGACAATATTCAATCTCCGCATAAGGGTAGGTAGATTTTAAGATTTGGCAATTTACTTCCAGTAGGAATTTACTTCCCGTAGGAAATTTTCCAGATTGTTCCTTTTGCATCGTCGGTTACATAAATCGATCCATCGGGTCCTTGCGCCAGGCCACAGGGACGGTGTTTGGCCCTTCCGGAAGCAGTTAATTCAGGCCCCCCGGAAAAATTATCGGCAAAGATCTCCCATTCCCCGCTGGGTTTGCCATCCTTAAATGGAACAAAGGCCACCAGAAAACCTTTCTGAGGCTCGGGTGCGCGGTTCCAGGAGCCATGAAAGGCTACGAAAGCGCCATTCTTATATTTCTCCGGAAATTGATTGCCGGTATAGAACAGCAGACCATTGGGCGCAATATGTGCAGGGAAAGCGACTACAGGGTCCTGAGCATTCTCTCCTCCTGTCTTTTTGCCATCCCCTCCGTATTCTGGAGCCAGTATTTTTTTGCGCTGGGCAGGATCGTAATAAATATACGGCCATCCGCAATCGGAACCTTTGTGCAGTTCATACATACATTCGGCAGGAAGCTCCGCATTTTGCTGTATCGTAAACATATCCGGGAAAATATCATGCAGCTGATCGCGGCCATGTTGCATGACAAACAAAGTATTGGTTGTCTTATTCCAGTCTAATCCAACCACATTACGCAGCCCCGTCGCATAACGGATCCCGTCCCCATAAGTTTGGTTAACCTTATCCGCTTTGAATTGCCAGATCCCGCCCGCTGAATCAAGGATGACACAAGGATTTCTGCCCAAAGAACCTTTTGCCCTGTCCTGGACCTGACAGGAATTGGAATAGGCCCCGATATTTACATAGAGATTTCCGTCATAATCCAGGGTGATCGCTTTGGCCTCATGTTCCCCACGACTCAACAGACCGGTCACTATCTTTTCAGGATTTGCCGGATCTGTCACATTGTTGGAAGCATCGAGTTTGTATCGAAACACTTCTTCATCGGAGGAGGCATACAGATACCCATTCCGAACCACCATTCCCGTTCCGGCAAAGCTCCCAAAACCGCTGATCTTATCTGCTTTTCCATCCCCATTGGTGTCCTCCAAACGATAAATACCTTTACCGTCTTTCAGTTTTTCCAGCTTTACATAGACGATGCCATTGTCCGTCACTGCAATATGCCTGGCCTTCCCTAATCCATCTGCCAGGACAGAAGCCTTAAAACCGGAGGGCAGTTTGATACTGGTATCTATGGCATTTTCTATTACCGAAGGATCGGAAATTGCGGAAGGACCGTCCGTCTTTTTTGACGTATCGCCCGCACAGGCAAACAAACCCGTCATGCAAAGTCCTAACAGAAAATACAGCGCCTTGGGCGAAAATTTCCTGGATGGAGTGAATGTTGATAATGTGGATGGATGGTTCATGGGAAATTGATCGGTTAAATGATGATATGATGGAAACATGGCAAATAATTGACACCTATGTAGAAAAATAAATCTCGAAAAATCTTATGGCCTGTAATTTAGTTCAAAAAATCAATTCCAGCCCTTCCGTTCATCCGGAGTATTTCCCGCGCCGGTCACTAAGTTTTCTCTTAGGATGTCCTGGTTTACGAGGGCAGGCCAGCATATTTCCGGAGGGAATTCAACAAAAGTCCATTTTCTTCCTCCGTCCCCACCGTGATCCGGAGACAGCCCTCACAAAGCTCCACCTTACTGCGATTGCGGACAACGATTCCTTCCTGAAGAAGGAAATCATAGATCCCGTTGGCGTCAACCGTCTTAACCAGCAGAAAATTGGCGTCGCTGGGATAGATTTTTATTATCAGGGGCAATCCCGCCAGTTCCCGGATCAGTTTTTCCCGCGAAGCTACCAGGATCCGGATCATATCATTGACCTGTTCCACCTCATCCAATGCTTTCAGAGCTAATTCCTGGGTTGCCTGGCTGATATTATACGGAGGTTTCACTTTATTGCAGACCCCGATAATAGCCTCGCTTGCAAAAGCCATACCCAGACGAAGACCTGCCAGCCCCCATGCTTTACTCATCGTTTGTAAAACGACCAGGTTGGGGTAATCGCTTAATTCCTGCACAAATGACTTATGACGGGAAAAGTTGATATAGGCTTCATCCACCACCACTAAACCCTGAAAGTTATTCAGGACGGTCTCTATGTCCTGACGGTTAATATTATTGGCAGTAGGATTATTCGGGGAGCAGATCCAGATGATCTTGGTATGCTCGTCGATCAGGTTCTCCAGATGCACCAGGTCAAGTTGAAAATCGTCAAGGAGGACAGCGCGACGGATCTCTATATCATTGATATGTGCGCTCACTTCATACATGCCGTATGTAGGAGGATTGATGATGATATTATCCTTGCCCGGGTTACAGACTGCCCGGAAAAGAACGTCAATGCATTCATCGCTGCCATTGCCCAGAAAAATATGCTGGGGCGGAACTCCCTTGATCCTGCTCAGGGCTTCCTTTACTTTCCATTGCATCGGATCCGGGTAGCGGTTATACCATTTCGTTAGCGGTGATCCCAGGCTGTTCTCATTGGCATCGATAAACACGCTTGCCTCTCCTTTAAATTCGTCACGGGCCGATGAATAAGGGACCAATTGTTTGATATTTTCTCTCAAAAGATTCTCTAGCTGGAACATATATATGTATTCGGATTAATCAAAAAACATGCTTACAACCATGTCTTGCCCGGAGTAATGTCAGTTCTCTTTTCGTCTTACCCTTACGGCATTGGCATGAGCCTCCAGCCCTTCGGCCAAAGCCATCTTTTCTACCGAAGGACCGATCAGCCTGATCCCTTCCCGGGTCAATTGCTGAAAAGTGATCTTCTTTACAAAACTATCCAGGCTCACCCCACTATATGCTTTGGCATACCCGTTGGTGGGCAGCACGTGATTGGTTCCACTGGCATAATCGCCAACGCTTTCCGGGGAGAAATGACCGAGAAAAACCGATCCCGCATTGATGACCTGTCCTGCCAGTTCTTCCGGATCTTTACAGGCCAGGATCAGATGTTCGGGCGCATATTCATTCAACAGGTCCATGGCTTCCCGGGAATCGTTAACAAAGAAGGCGCGGCTATGTTCCAGGGCTCTGCGGGCTATATCCGCCCTGGGCAATTCAGCCAGTTGTTTATCGATCTCCGCCAGAACAAAGTCGATCAGGGAACGGGAAGAGCTGACAAGTATCACCTGGCTGTCCGCACCATGTTCTGCCTGGGAAAGCAGGTCCGCAGCTACAAATGCAGGATAGGCCGTTTCATCTGCATACACCGCGACCTCACTGGGTCCGGCGGGCATATCGATGGCCAGGCCATCTTTCTGGACCAATTGTTTGGCGCAGGTTACGTATTGATTACCAGGCCCGAAGATCTTATAGACATTGGGGATAGTAGCCGTACCATAGGCCATTGCAGCAATGGCCTGCACGCCTCCGGCCTTGAAAATTTTTGTTACCCCTATCAGACCGGCGGCATAAAGAATAGCCGGATGGAGATTACCCTTCGGATCGGGAGGAGAGCAAAGGATGATTTCCCTGCAGCCCGCGATCCGCGCCGGTATTGCCAACATCAGCAAGGTAGAGAAAAGCGGGGCAGATCCGCCGGGGATATAAAGACCGACTTTCTCAATAGCTACCGGTTTTCTCCAGCATCTTACTCCCAGCCGCGTCTCGGCAAACTCTTCCGGAACGATCTGCGTGCGGTGAAAGAGCTCGATATTCTCTTTTGCCAGTCCAATGGCCGCCTTCAGGTCCGCATCGATCAGGTTTGAAGCGTCTTCGATTTCACGGGCGCTAACCAGCAGATTCTCGGGCGCAACCTTATCGAATTGCAGGGAATACTTTTTAATGGCCTCATCCCCATGTTGTTTAACATCGGCTAATATACCAGCCACCGTACTCTCCAGAGCACTTGTATCAAAAGCAGGACGGGCCAGCAGGCGCAGCCGCTCACCGGGAGAAAGAGCAGACGGGTTACCGATATCGATTATTTTCATCCTTTCGTATTTAGTATATCAAATCACCATTTTTTCGATCGGGATAACCAGGATCCCCTGTGCGCCGGCCTCTTTCAGACGTTCAATAATATCCCAGAAATCATTTTCATTCAGCACGCTGTGAACACTGCTCCATCCTGGTTCGGCCAGGGGAAGTACGGTCGGGGATTTCATACCGGGCAACAATTGAATGATCTCGGTCAGTTTGTCGTTCGGTGCATTTAACAGGACATACTTAGTATGCCTGGCTTTTTTTACGGCCCGGATACGAAACAGGAATTTCTCCAGGATCTGCTGCAGAGCCGGGTCAAGATTTTTATTCCGGATCAGGACGGCCTGGGATTGTAATACCGTTTCCACTTCTTTCAATCCATTCATGAACAAAGTACTTCCGCTGCTGACCAGATCGACGATCGCATCTGCCAGGCCAATACCGGGAGCTATTTCGACCGACCCGCTGATCTCGTGAATTTCAGCACCGATCTTATTTTTTTCCAGGAACTGCTGCACCAGCAAAGGATAGGTGGTAGCGATCCGTTTCCCTTGCAGATAACCGACCCCCTCATAATGCTCACTTCTGCCCACTGCAACAGACAAACGGCATTTTCCAAAGCCAAGTGATTCTACGATATCTACTTTCTTATTCTTTTCATAAAGCACATTCTCTCCTACGATCCCGATATCGGCTACAGCATCTTCCACATATTGCGGAATATCATCGTCCCGCAGAAAATAGACCTCAATGGGAAAATTGTCCGATTCCGTTTTCAGTTTATTGACTCCGTTCTTTAGTTCAATGCCACAGTCTTTAAGGAGTTTTACCGATTCATCGTACAAACGTCCTGACTTCTGAATGGCAATTTTTAGCTTTTTACCCTCCAACCCCCTAATGGGGGAGTTTTGTAACTCGCTATTCTTATTGTTACTTGTTTTCATTTCATTTATTGGTTTACTGGTCTTCGTTTTATTTTTAGGTCACTTTCGCTTCGCCCGGTTATCGCTGGGAAACCCACAAAAAAATTAGGGCTTACCGTCTGGTAAGCCCTTTAAAAGTTTTATTTTGTACAACAAAACATCACCGGCCTACCCTTGCGGTAAGAAAAAATGGTGGTGATGATGTTGTCTGTTATTATTCATAATCGAGGCCCAAAATTAATAGTGAAAACCGAATACCCAAAATTTAATTTGAGATTCAGCCAAAAAAATAGAAAAGGTTATTTCCCCGGTATGGCAGGCGCGCTGACAGTTGGAACGGTCTTTCCCTGTAAAATGAGGAGTTCAGCGCGGGCATTCTGGTATTTGATCAGGAAATAAATGAAGAGTACTAATAAAATCTTTGATATAACAAAGACAGTAAAAAAGGCAACCCTCCAGAATTTGTGTACCTGTATGAAGGAGGAAGTGGTTTTAACCGGCAGATAGTCATTTATGGGAGGATCCTCCTTTTGACCGTTACCTTTAGTTTGTTTATAAGTCGGCTTCACGGCTGGCAACTGCAGCAAACGAGCCCTGATTTTACTTTCCAGATCATTTGGTGGGGGAACACCCCTGTTCATGGAAAATGTTTCCAATTTAAGCTCGAAATCACCCAACGCATGTCTTAACTCAGGGTAAATTGGCAAATAGGTCTCCATGATCTCAATCTCCTCAACAGAGGCCAGGCCGAACACATAGGCTTCGATTATCCCACTTTTAATAAATTCCTGAATATTCACCCTAATTTTTTTCTAATGATAAGTAGACCTTCGCGCAACAGCTTGTTAATATCCTCTTTTTCCCTTCCCGATTCAATGGCAAGTTCCTCTTTCTGCCGGCCGCATATGAATAATTCCCAAAACACCCATTTTTGCTCATCCGACGCTTCCTCCAACAGAGAAAGATAATGAGCTTTCTGATGCCCCTCTTCAAAATTAAGGGATTTACCCGCAGCAGGGCTAACTGAGGTTGCTCCATTTTTGCAAGGCTCGGCAAGGGTAAGGATAATCTTTCTCGCTTCCACCTGCATCCAGCAATAAATACTCAACCCGGAATCACAGGCCTCCTGCAACCGGGGTGCCAGACTCGCAAAAATATTAACAAATAAATTATCGGCTTCCTGCTTTTCCGGAACAAATTGTAATACGTAACTATACAGCATACTGCTATATTTGGAATACAAGAGCTCGACTGCCTGCTGTTGACCGGAAAACAATTCAGTTTTTAGGATATCTTTGGTAATCGTCATTTACAAAATAATAGGATATTTGAATACAGGTATTCTGGTGATAAATCAGCCATGAAAATAACACATATTATTTATTTATAAATATTTAAATGATAGTTTTTCAGAATTATGTCCTCTACAGAACCTCCTTTACCGGGTGACAGAAACCAAAAAAAAAGTTCATACAAAAAGATTCAGCAGCAGTACGCCTCCCAGCCCGATCAGGGACAATAACGTCTCCATAACCGACCAGGACCGTAATGTGTCCTTTATGGTTAGATTGAAATATTCTTTAAAAAGCCAGAATCCTCCGTCATTTACATGTGAGAACATCAAACTTCCCGCTCCTATGGATAAGACCATGAGATTGGGATTCACATGAGTCTGTTTCATGATGGGCAATATGATCCCTGCTGTGGTCAGGCCTGCAACTGTAGCCGACCCAAGGCAAACCCTTATGATGGCAGCAATCAGCCATCCCAATATAAGGGGGTGGACGGGCCACCCCTGTAAGGCAGATGCGATATCCTTGCTCACTCCGCTGTCGATGAACACCTCTTTAAGGGCGCCTGCCCCCGCCACGATCAATAGGATCGCGGCGATATCTTTGATAGCTTCCTCATAAATCCTCATGATCTGCTTCATACTTTTACCCATGCGCAGGCCAAGGGTATAAGTGGCAATACAGATTGCCAGCAGCAGGATAATGCCGGGATCGCTCAGGAATTTCATAAAGGATCTGACCCGCTCTCCTTCCGGCAGGATCAGCGGCAGCATAGTCGATAGCATCAGCAGGATAACCGGCAGCAGGGAGGAAAGAAAACTATTGGCCACTCCCGGCAACTCATTGTCAGGCTTGTTTTCCGCTACAAGCCCTTCCAGCGGGGAGGCAATTATATTCCGGCAGGTTCTCGAATAGAGCGGACCTGCAATGATAATGGCAGGAATGGCAACGGCTAAACCATACAAAAGGGTCACGCCCATATTGGCATTAAAGGCCGAAACCAGCGCTGCCGGAGCAGGATGAGGGGGAAGAAAACCATGGGTTGCCGATAAGGCCGCCATCATGGGCAACCCGATATAAACGGCCGGTAATTTATATTTGTAGACTACAGAAAAGATAAGGGGAACCATCAGGACGAAACCCACATCATAAAAAAGGGGGATTCCGATGATAATACCGGTAACAACCAATGCCCATTGAATATACTTTTTTCCAAAGGCAGTCATCATCACGGTAGCTATCTGCTGAGCACCGCCGCTTTCCGCTACCAGCTTCCCTAACATGGCACCCAGTACGATAACCACCGAAAGCTGTCCCAGGGTGTTGCCGATGCCTTTGTAGAGAGACTGCCCGATCTGGGAAAATGGAATTCCTAAACATAATCCTGTAAAAAGGGAAACCAGCAAAAAAGCCAGAAAGGCATTCACCTTTCCCCAGGTGATCAGGAGGACCAGGATCAAAAGGCCAAGCAATATGATTAGAAGGGTCATAAGCTGAAATAAAATAAAATTAATGAGAATCGCGTGTAACTGCCGGTCCTGACCCTCCGACCAGGAAATCCAGGTCTGCGCCTTTATCGGCCTGTTGTACATGTTGTACGTAAAGGCTTACATATCCCCTGTCCAACCCCGGCAGGCCGGTCTTTTTCCAACCCGCCCTCCTTTTTTCCAATTCCTCCTCTCCGACGTCAAGGTGCAGTCTTCTGCCTGCCACATCCAGTTCGATCCAGTCTCCGTTCTTTACCAATGCCAATGTACCTCCGATAGCTGCCTCCGGCGAAACATGGAGAACAACGGTACCGAATGCCGTACCGCTCATTCTTCCATCCGAAATCCTTACCATATCGGTTACGCCTTTATCCAGTACCTTTTTTGGCAAGGTCATATTGCCAACCTCAGGCATCCCGGGATAACCAACAGGCCCAACGTTCTTTAGCACCATGATACAAGTCTCGTCGATATCCAGCTCCGGGTCGTCTATCCGGCTATGATATTCTTCTATGTTTTCAAATACTACGGCCCTCCCTCTGTGCTGCATTAGGGCAGGAGTGGCCGCTGAAGGTTTGATGACCGATCCGTTAAGCGATAAATTTCCTTTGAGAACGGCAATCCCTGCTTCCTGGATAAGGGGATTATCAAAAGAAGCGATGACTTCTCTGTTGTAGCAGGTACTATGCCCGTCGATATTTTCACGGTGTGTTTTTCCGGTAATCGTGAGGGCGTCGAGGTCCAGCAATTCCTTTAGTTCATTGAGGATCACCGGCAATCCGCCTGCATAATAAAAATCCTCCATCAGGAACTTTCCGGAGGGCATCAGGTTCAATAAGAGAGGGATATGACTGCCCAGCCGGTCAAAATCCTCCAGATCCAATGGAACTCCGATCCGGCCGGCAATGGCAGTCAGATGAATGAGAAAATTTGTACTCCCTCCTATCGCTGCATTTACTTTTATAGCGTTTTCAAAAGCGGGCCTGGTCAGAATATCCGACAAACGAAGGTTCTCCTTCACCATTTCAACGATGCGCCTTCCGGAAAGATGGGCAAGTACCTTTTTCCGGGAATCAACCGCCGGTATCGCTGCCGCGCCGGGAAGGGTCAGTCCCAGCGATTCTACCATACAGGCCATTGTGGATGCCGTGCCCATCGTCATACAATGACCGGCACTCCGGGACATACAACTTTCAGCCAACAGATAATCCTGATCCGTCATGCTCCCTGTTTTCCGATCCGCAGCAAATTTCCAGACATGCGTACCCGAACCGATATCCCTGCCTTGGAATTTACCATTCAGCATCGGCCCTCCCGGCACGATAAGCGTGGGCAGGTTGACACTGGCGGCCCCCATCAGCGTAGAAGGAGTTGTCTTATCGCATCCCGTTAAAAGTACGACTCCGTCCAGAGGGTTACCTCTTATTGATTCTTCCGTGTCCATACTGGCCAGGTTTCTGAACAACATGGCCGTAGGCTTGAGCAGGGTCTCTCCCAGGGACATCACGGGAAATTCGACGGGGAAACCACCGGCTTCGTATACACCCCGCTTGACGACTTCGGCGATATCCCGTAAATGAGCATTACAAGGTGTAAGTTCTGACCAGGTATTACAGATTCCGATCACCGGACGGCCATCGAAAAGATCCTCTGGAAAACCCTGGTTCTTCATCCAGCTACGGTAAATGAATCCCATTTTGTCCGTTTTACCAAACCAATCCCTGCTTCTGAATTCAGCCATCATAGTCGAATAAAAATTTAAAAGAGTATAAAATTCAGGAAATGTTATCCTGATTTCATGATTTCCCGTTCAACTGAAAATTACGGTAAGTGTTAACCAGGCTGGAAAACAAAGCCCCCATCTCCGCCCAGCTTTCTTTTTCAATCATTTGTATGGGAAATAAATGACTTCCCATACCCACTCCTTTCGCACCCGCCTTAAAAAAATCTATGAAATTTCCCGGGGTTACTCCTCCGGTAGGCAATAAGGAAAGCCGGTTAAGCGGCGCCAATACTTCTTTTATAAAACCCGGCCCCAGATCGGTTGCGGGAAAGACTTTGACCATATCAGCGCCAAGGGACCATGCCTTATAAATTTCCGTTGGGGTATACGCTCCGGGAAAAACAGGTATTTTTTTTCGGAGACAGGTTTTAATCACCCGTTTATCGAGGATGGGAGTTACAATGAACTGAGCGCCCGCATCAAGTGCTTTTTCGAGATCTGTTTTATTACACACGGTTCCTGCACCGATATTTAGCCTGTCACCAAAAGTTTTTACCAGGGCAGCGAGCGTAGCCGCTGCGTCTGGGGAATTCATCGTGATTTCCAGTGTGGTCATCCCGGATTCGCAATAAGGTCCTGCCAGCCCCGTCGCCCGGGCAAGGGGAATATTTCGCAGGATCCCTACCACCGGGATCGTATTAAACGCTTTCCAGGAAAATGATCGGCCCATCTATTATCGTGTACTTTGTGTTAAGATCAAGTGCTGCCCCCTTACTACGGCTTTGTCTACCCAGTCAGCAGGGAATATATGAACTCTTTTACAAAGAGCAATCGCTTCCAATGCCTTTTCATAATATTCTTTTAAACCATCCCCGCAACACAAATAAAGATGGGTTGCATCATTGATTGGGGAAGATCTGTTCCCGCAGCTTTTATCCTTTCCAAGAATTGCGCCCAATTCTGTTCCTATCAACAGGCCACTCAGGTAAAAATAGTTTTCCTTTTTGGATAAAAGTTGAAAGAGCCCCTGGATCCTTACCTGGAAAGCGCTATGCAGCAGATTGGCACCGGCAGCATCTTTAACCCCCTGTTGAAAACCGGCCAGATTAGCCGCCGACTGCAGGCTGGCTTCATCGTCCTTTTCCACTGAGCCGCTCAACAGGCTTTTTTCTGAAAGCAGCTGGAAAAACTCTCCGGTCATATAGGTCGAGAAATCGATGATCGTATCATCCTTCACCAGGATATGCTTGGAATGTGTCCCGGGAAAAAGATACAGACCGTCCCCCTGCCATCCCCCTGCCTGCAAACATCCTATCAATTGGGTTTCTTCCCCCCGCATAACGTCATCTTCCTTTTTTAATCCGGAAATCAGCAGAACGGGATGGGGGAACGTCTCTTCTATAAAAAGAGATTTTGTGATTAGTTCATCTTTACCCGCCTGGAAAGGTAAGGCTTGGTAAGGAAGTTCCAGTATACCAACAGAGGAGGACGCCATTCCTGAAAAGACAACAGGAACCCCGGACAAGGAGGTCTGCAGCTTATCTTCGATGCATTTGATCAGGTTCGCGATAACGGCCAGGTAGAAAGAAATTCTTTTTGCGGGGTCGGTAGATTCTGTTTGCTGCCACCGGAGAAATGTTTCCCGGATCCCATTGCCGGATCGTTCCTCAGCCAGGATATCCATCTTAACCGGATCGGCCAGACGCAGTCTGAGAGATGATGTTCCCCAATCGCAGCTCAGGAATGATTGAACGGCTGACCATTGGAAAGATTTTATATAATCAGATCCGATCGTTGACAAGTTGGATTTTTGGAAATGTAAAGAATTGAAACGAAGATAACGGTTAACCGGTAAATTTGCCGGACAACCATAACTCAAAAATCAGTCGTGAATAAGAATCCCATTAATCTTGCTGTACGTTTTCTTCTTGAAATAATTATGCTGATCGTACTGGGGTATTGGGGGTGGCACCTCAATGAATCCTGGGTTCATTACATCCTGGCGGTAGGCCTGCCCTTGTCAGCAGCGGCCTTGTGGGGAATATTCCGGATAGCCGATGATCCCAGGCCCGCCCCTGTGGAAATTCCCGGTATGCTGCGCCTGCTCCTGGAATGGATCCTTTTCGGGTTTGCCGTATGGGCATTGCATGATCTGGGACATACCCTCTTAAGTTGGATCATGGCGGTAATCCTGGTCCTGCATTATATCGTTTCCTATGACAGGACCTGGGTCATGCTGAGGAACGAACCTTATAAGGGTTTTTCAAAAAAATAACCCTTATAAGGTTCGTCTCTAATGTCTGTACCTTCGGTACTACCGGCCCTTGCCCGGTATGGAAGGATACAAGGGTTTTTCGAAAAAATAACCCTTGTATCCTTCGTCTCTAATGTCTGTACCTTCGGTACTACCGGCCCTTGCCCGGTATGGAACGATATAAGGGTTTTTCAAAAAAATAACCCTTATAAGGTTCGTCTCTAATGTCTGTACCTTCGGTACTACCTAACCGGTTTTACTTTATAAACCGTGCCATCCTTCTCGAATTGACTAATCTTGCCTCCTTCGTCCAGGAAGAATCGGACCCAGCTTTTATCATACCAGAAGTAATTGTATTTGCCGGTGAACGTATCAAAATGCCAGTGCTGTAAATACAAACTGATATTGTTAGGGAACTCCATGATCAACGAGTCACCGGACAATTTGATCACCAACTTGCCGTAAACTTCATTTTCATATTGGCCGCAATAGGAGGCCAGAGGCAGAGAAGGTTTTGTGCCGGACACCCGCGATGCTTCTTTCTCCCTGTCCTTTTTCTTTCCTTCTTCCCGGATCTTTTTATACAAATTGTAGAACTCGACGCTCCAGTCCCGTCCCGGTTCACCTTGCTTCTCCCGGAATCCCCAAAGATCCATTGCTTTATATAAAAGTACATGCCGGATCTCCGTATGATCGAGATTGCCAAAAACATAGATGCCGAAATGCTCCGAAGGCAGCAGGCCCACAATGGCAACAGCTCCATCCAGGCTGCCGGTATGGAATTGTACCATCTTGCCCCGGTAGTCTTCCTGAAACCATCCCAATCCATAAGTGGTCCAGTGTGGATGCGTCAATTGGCTGCTGGGATAAAATTCATTATCCGGAACAAGGGCTTGCGGTTTGAATATCTCTCCATAAACACCTGCCGACAATAATCGTTTGCCTGCGGGAGCCGTTGCACTATCCAAAAGAAACAACATCCATTTGCCCATATCCTCCGCATTGGACCACACTCCTCCGGCGGGCCCAATATTGTCTTTTTCCAGGCTGAGTATCGGCCGTACGCTGTCGCCAATCAAAAAATGTGGCACTTCAAGATTGTTATCGCCCCTCGATTTTTTATAACTGGCATAGGTATGACCCATTCCCAACGGGGTGAACAATCGTTGGGTAATAAAATCCTCCCAGGGCTGACCGCTTAGCTGACGGATCAGTTCGCCGGCTACGATATACATAAGATTTTGATACACAAAAGAAGAACGGAAAGAATATGCCGGAGGCAGGAGTTGCATTTTGCGCAGGATCTCTTCCCTGGAAAAGCCAAACTCCCAAAGCATATCTGCATTACCCAATCCCGTGTTATGGGTAAACAGATCCTTTACGGTGATTTCATCGGTGACATAAGGGTCATACAAACGGAAACCCGGAAATATGCTTTTTAATTTGTCCGTCCATTTTACTTTTCCTTCATCTACCAGCATGCCCATACAAACAGCCGTCATGGCCTTTGTCGTGGATGCACAAATCGAGACGGTTTCATCCGAAAAAGGAGCAGCCTTACCCAACTCTGCAACACCGTATCCTTTTCGGAACACGACCTTATCATCCTTAACAACGACGACTGACAATCCCGGCGTTTTCCATAAGGGCAGTGCCTGCTGAATATACCGGTCAAAAACAACCGTTTCATTCTCCCGGGAAATAGGTGCAGTACGTATTTTTTTCCCTGGCGGGGATGGTGATTTTTTCTCTGGCGGGGATGGCTCCTGGCCATAAAACAACAAAACAGAAAAAGAAAAGATGGGTAATAAAAAAAGGAGTGCAGGTTTCATACCCCTGAAAATACCCCTTTTATCGATGTGGATTAACCGCCGGTCTTAAATTTTTTCCAGCTATCGTTAATATATAAAAGAATATCCTGGTTGGTGGCGGTCCGGCAAAACTCGTAGCTTGGACGGTAACGGATCATAAAGGTTTGTAAGGAATCGCCTTGCATTTTGGTAAGCCTGGTGACATAATCACGGGTAAAACGGGAATCGATATAATAATCCTCCTCTTCCTGGATCAATCGTTTTTTTAGTTTTTCTCTTTGTTTATCTGCGGTTGAACGGGTGGGGATATTCAACCCTATACCTACCCCATCCCTGCCGTGCCGGTCTTTTTCCAGCAATTTTGATTTCCCATGATCATAGACCCAGTCATAGTCTTTCCTTCGCTGAAGGGAGTCAAGCTGATAATTGCTGACCCCACCTACCCTTACAGAGGGTAAAGCCACCACTCTTGGTTCCAGGAATACGTCCACCCCATCCGATAACATAAAAGTACCAACTACGAGGGTATCCGATTTGTAACCGGCTGAAGAAAAGATCAGGGTATCCCCCCTCTCGGCAAGGATCCTGAAATTACCTCCCATGTCCGAAAGATTAAACTCTTCCTTACTGAAATTTCGGACGGTCACCGATTGAAGCATTTCGGTGCTTTCTTTCTTATGGATTTTCCCACGCACGAATTGCTGGGCGAAAGAATCGCAGGATACCAATAGGAATAACAAGACAAATAAAACAAAAAGGCCAGTGTAACGCATAGGTGCGGCCCAATTTAGCTTTATCTTCTCATATTTTACCCAACGGGTGTTCAAGTTTTTGTTAAAACGGGCAGACTTGTTCCTTGATTTTCTTAATTTTCCCTTTTGCAATAATCATACACAATTAATTTTACCCAATCACCCCTAATACATTTGTATATTTATTACAGATTCTGATCAAAACTATTCATACTCAATATTTTAAAAAATGAAGAAACCCATAAACCGCCGTAATTGTATTTTATTTTTTATCCTGGTTCTCATCATAAACCGACAGGCGAATGCATCCAAACATTTTATAATTAATAACATCCCAACCGTTACCTCCAATGCCCTTTCCCTTTATATGTCACCCAAACAACAATTCTTTTCGATCAAAATATATGAGGTAAAGACCAAACAGCAGGAGGAAAGAATGGACAGGTATCTTCAGTTGGCCTACTTACCCGCTCTTCACCGGCAAGGCATCAAACAGGTGGGTGTTTTCAAACCTGTAGACAATGATAAGGACACCATTCGCCGGATCTATGTACTTGTCCCCTTCCGTTCTGCCGATAAATTCACAGCACTTTCAGCGTCCCTGGATAAAGACCCCCAATACCTTGCTGACGGGAAGGATTACCTGGAAGCCATGCACAGTGACCCTCCATATGTTCGTATCGAATCCATCCTTTTACAGGCATTTCCCGACATGCCTGTCCTGGAAGCGCCAACGGCTCTGACGACTCCCGCCAGCGATCGTATTTATGAGCTGAGAAGTTATGAGGGGCCAACCGAAAAGATCTTTCAGAATAAGGTCCGGATGTTTAATGAAGGCGGGGAAGTGAGCCTGTTCAAAAGACTCGGCTTTAATGCTATCTTTTATGCCTCCGTTATTTCAGGAAGTCATATGCCGAATCTTATGTACATGACCAGCTTTGAGAACAAGGCTTCCCGCGACCAGCACTGGAAGGCATTCGGAGAAGATCCTTTCTGGAAAAAATTATCTGCTTCCCCCGAATACCAGAATAATGTCTCGCATATTGATATCGTGTTTATGCATCCTGCGGATTATTCGGATTTGTAAAGCAGCCTTATATCTATAATCAGACGCACCATCCCGAGGCCTGGGGTGGTTCATTTATCCCGAATTTTAACCCTGCGGCACACTATTTGCATAAAGTAAAACGTTATCAATATAATAATCCGTTTTACTTACCCGCAATTTACCATTATGAGCAACGCAGACAAACCATTTATCGGCATCCTTATCGTCTCCATAGCCCTTTTATATAGCCTGATGGCCATCCTGAGTTAGGCACAAGTCTGATAGAATCATCTGGCATAATCACTTAGAGATCAGTCTTTAGGTACGCCCTCCCCCTTGGAGGGGCAGTGTGTCAAAAGCATCTTTTCATAAGTAAAATTTAAAGGGGTCATTGACCCTGACCAGGTACATTCGGGAATTAAAAACGGGCTTATTGGAATTATATGGCAAACAGGTAATCGCAGCCGGAACTACAGGGTAACAATCATGGAAAGGTCTACAGGTTGAGTAAGGGTTTGCGAGGAAAACTAACAGTAAGTACCTGGATAAAGATTACAAGGGATAAGGCAGGTACAAAGGTTGGTCAAATTTAACTGAATTATTTGGATAAGTTCCTTGCGGGTACAACAGGAACTGGTTTTACTTCATAGATTGGACTGAAAAGATACAATTTTCCGGTGGACAGTTCAACACATTGGTACCTTTTTCTCAATTTTTTCCCTTTTCGGAATACTCTTTCATCCCCCTGCGTGTCTCCGATAACAAAACTGGCCCCTTCCTCTATTTGTTCTACCAGCAACAAATTCCCAGGATTTTTATCATATCGCTTTAAAATTCGCATCAGCCCCTCGTCTGCACAGCTACTGGCTGGCAAATTATGCAATGATTTTTTTATGGCCGCCAGAATATCGTCCGGAAATACACCCAGCGGGATCACTTCTTCCAGCATTTTACGATAGATCAATTTCCATTCCTTTCCATGAGATTGCACCCGGTTACTGTGCTCCATAAAGGTCACCAGGTGAGCCAGTTCATGGATCAGCGTGATCAGAAAGGAATATTTATTCAGATTACCATTGATGCTGATCCGGTGATTTTGGGCCTGGGTGGCATGACGATAATCCCCCAATACGCTTTTTCTTTCCCGCGTGATCGTTAGGTGGACCTTGTAATGATGAAGGTACTCCAGAACCAGGGCGGCGGCCTTTTCGGGAATAAACTGACTGAGATATTCAATGGGGGCTTCTTTCTTAGGCATTTTTCCGGAACTTGCTCAAACGCATTAAAATTTTTACCTCTGCAAAAGTATAGATTACATACAACCCAAAACAGCCGAGTATGGCAATTTTGCTAACCCCCGGCCCGGCCATTAATGCATAAAGTAAGGTAGCTGCCAGGCAAAAAAACATTTTTATCAGGAGACTGGCATATAACATCCGGAGGAAGACATGCACATTTGCGTTTCGCAAAGCCTTGGTATACAGCACGAAAGAAATTGCTGTAGCTAGGAACAGTATGGCATTTCCTGTGAGAAGGACCATTGGATCTACATTCCGCCCGGTCAACCATTGTTTGGCAACCAGGAATAGGAGACTGGACAGGATAAATATTAATAAAATAGGCAGAAACTGCCTGCGGGGCGTATTACTTTCCATCACGGTTCTTGGAACTTTCTTTGATTAATTTAACGATCAATACCACAATTACCAGCAAAGGTAACGCCCAGGTAAGTAATGGAAAAGAAACATGTAGCCATTTATCGGCTTTTACCCCAATAAAAATGGAAAGTCCCACAGAGGCAACGACCTCTGTGGACAAACCCGCATATCGCAATAGCTCCCGGCGGTTATCCGGCTTTACCGGTTTATTTTGAGCCATAATTTCTCTTCAGAAGAAACAGGTGTGCAACTATGCCATAGCCGCCGCCTCACCATGTTTTACATCCCGTTTAATTTCCTGGGCAGGTTTGCCGGCAGGAGCAATACTGCTGCTGGTAAGGGCCATATGGCATTCCCCGTTAAAGGTAGCCGCAGGTTCCACCTGGAGTTTGGAGGCCTGTATATTGCCATTTAAAATACTGCCTCCTTTGAGTTGCAGCAGGTCTTTCACTTTGATAGTCCCCGTCACCTTGCCCATTATATCGGCTTGCTGACCGTTGATATCACCCTGAACGACGCCATTTGCGCCAATTACTACTTTGGCAGAGCAGTGAATACTTCCTACAAGGGTGCCGTCGATGCGGATATCGCCGTTGCTGGTGATATCACCTTTCATTGATGTGCCGGCCCCGATAAGGCTGGTGCTTGTCCCTGTTGGGGTTTCACCCAGGACATCGGATTTGGATTTTCCATTAAACATAAGTATCAGATTTTAATTGAATAGGCGCTAATCATTGATCTTTTCAGGCTTGGGAATCTTCAGAGTGGTCGTATCCAGTTTCACCGTCGTATTACCCTGCAAGACACTCCTTATACTCTCCAGATATTGATCCTTGTACTTAACTTCCTGCTCTAACGAATCAGTACGTATTTTTAGTTCACGAAGGTCCCTGGTATTATTCACATCCCCATATCCCGGAATATATAATTTCAGGGGGGTAAATACGATCAGAGCCACCGTCAGCCCCGTCAACAACACAAAAACCGTGCAGAGAACGATATAAACGCTCAGACGGGACAATTTAAAGGTCACCACCTCTTCGTAGGTATCATCATTCATAACCACTAGGCGGTAGCGATTCTGCAAGCGTTTTAGCGTGGAATTGGCATCGAATTTGGCCATAATAACTAATTACGGTAACTGTTTGCGGATAAAGATAATAAACTAAACCGGTCGAACCGTGTTCGACCCCAATTTCATTGGTTGCCGGGCAGTCAGGGGTTTTTGAAAAAAAATACATCCATATACAATAAATCTCCCGAAAAGCAGTTATCCTGGCCGGAGGCAAAGTTCACCAATCCCTCCGGTAATTTCCTTAGCTTGCGGGCAAAACCAACGCGGACATTGTGACTTCTAGCAAAAAGCTATTATTTGCCGGCTTATCCTTTTTTTACCTGACAGTGTCCGGGCAGGTGGGTGTTGTCTATGATCTGAAGAAGCCCGCGAAATTCGAGAACAGAACCCTGGCTTCCGAAAAATCAACCAACGGGAAAAAATTCAAGACTCCCCGCCGTTTTATCCAAAATACGGTCACCCACTACAATTATTACTATAATGCCAATAACAAATTAAATGAGGTCGTTTCTCTGGCCAAACAACAGTTCAGGGATGACTATACCCGGCTCCTCCCTTTTTACAATTATACCCTCGAAGCAACCCTGGCCCAAAAAAAGGAACTGGATTCGGTTATCTTTAAATGCACTATCGGCATCCTGATCCATGATACGCGGAACGACTGGATCGATAACCTGTATATGCTAATCGGGAAAAGTTTTTATTACCGGAAAGACTTCGATTCCGCCTATATAACTTTCCAATTCCTGAATTACGCCTTTGCTCCGAAGGAAAAGGATGGATACGATAAACCCATTGGCAGTAATGCCAATGAAGACGACGGAGGCAATGCCAATATCGTCTCCACCCTGGAAAAAAGAAATGTTCTGAAAAAGGCATTTTCCATGCCGCCTAACCGTAATGAATCCCTTATCTGGAAGATCAGGACTTATCTGGCAAGGGATCAGTACGCCGAAGCGTCCAGCCTGATTGAAATTTTAAAAAAAGACCCTCAGTTTCCGCCCCGTCTTTCCCATGACCTGGCCGAAGTCCAGGCCTTGTCCTTTTACAAACAGTCCGTTTATGACAGTGCGGCCATTTACCTGGAAAAAGCGTTACCCCTGGCAGACGGGAAGGAAGAAGAGGCCAGGTGGGAATATCTGATCGCTCAATTATATGAAAGGATGAATAATCCTTATGAGGCCAAACTTTTTTATGAGCGGACTATCCGCCACACCATCAACCCGGTCATGGAGGTATATGCCCGTTTGAATGCCATACGGCAGACTAAGGACGGCAGTGAGGATATGATCCAAAAAAACATTGAAGCCCTGGCTAAAATGGCCCGTAAAGATCGTTATGACGGATACCGGGATATCATTTATTATACCGCTGCGCAAATGGAGCTGGAAAGAAAAAACAAACCCGGCGCGGTTACTTTTCTGACCCTCTGTACCCGGGCATCTGCAGGTAATATCGGCAACAACCTGCGGAACAAGGCGTTCCTTCAACTCGCCAACCTATCCTTTGAGGATAAAAGATACCGGCTGGCCAGGAATTATTACGACAGTCTCAACCTCAATGAACGGGATCCAACGCCCATGGGTGATCTGAGTTGGCTGCCCGATAGACGGGCAGGTCTTGCCCTTATCGTAACACAGCTTCTCATACTCGATCGTCAGGATAGTTTACAACGTATCGCCGCTCTCTCCCCCGATCAGCGGGACGCCTATATCAAAAAACTGGTTAAGATCCTGCGCAAACAACAAGGGCTGAAAGAAGATGATCAGCCCGGCAACCAGACCGGCCCGGTCGCCTTTGGCAATAATTCAAAGGCTCCTCCGGATTTGTTTAATACTAACGGAGCGGCTTCTGCGGACTGGTATTTTTATAACCCTTCCCTGAAATCTCGGGGCTATACGGATTTTAAAACAAAATGGGGCAACCGTCCTAATGTGGACAACTGGCAATTATCTTCCCTGGTCAGCCCGCAGCAGGCGATTGCCAAAGACGCCCAACGTACCCTTCCCGGGAAATTGGATCAGGGAGATGCCAGCGGTAAACCCGATGGATCCAAACAGGGAGAGATAAGTTACAAGTCCCTGCTGAACAATCTTCCTCTTACGCCGGAGAAAATGAAACAATCTTCCGATTCGGTTGAACATGCCTTATTCATTCTCGGCAAGTCCTACCAGGAAGGGGTAAGCGATTACGAGTCTGCGGCGGATACTTACGAGAAACTGCTGCAGAAATTTCCAGAGACCGCATTACGGGAAGAAACTTTGCTGAATCTCTACTTTTGTTACAAAAAAATGGGAGACGAGGTCAATGCGAATAAAATATTAGGCATGCTGAAAGGCAACTATCCCAAGGGGAAGTTCGCTGCTATGGCGATCAATCCTGACTCCACCGTTGCGGCTAACGGTAGTTTGAAAGTGAATTCCACTCACCAATATGAGAAGATCTACAATTCGTTTATAGAAGGGAGGTTCGATGAGGCCCTTGCAGAAAAGAAACTGGCCGACAGCCTTTACGGGGACAAATACTGGACACCGCAGTTATTGTACATAGAAGCCGTATATTTTATCCGTTCCAGACAGGACGACCAGGCCAAACAGACCTTGGCGGGGATTCAAATGAAATTCCCTAAAACGCCCATGGCTGCCAAGGCTGCCAATTTACTGGATGTATTGAACCGTCGCAAACAGATAGAAGATTATCTGACTAAACTGGAAGTAAAAAGGGCTACCGATGATGATACCGCAATGGTAAGTACCGCACCGGTTCCTGCTCCTGTTACGCCAGGTTTGAAACGCCTTGTGCGGAACGATTCCAATATGCTTGTCAGGGAAGATACAAGCCAGTTAGCCAGATCCAAACTCCATTTGCCTTCAGCCGGACGTGACCAGGGCGTTTCCCCCGCCGCTTCCCTGCCCGGCATGGAAAAGATGCAGATCGATCCCGCCAACCTGACCAAGATAAAGATGGATGCAGGCCAGTTGGCCCTTTTGCAAAAACAGGCCGATTCCCTCCAGGTAGCCATGATGAAGGCCAGTGCGGATTCGGCTCAGTCGGCCATATTAAAGCAGAAATCGGATTCCGTTAAGGCTGTCATGCAAAAACTCAGAGCGGATACCGCCCAGATGGCGGCCCGTATCCGGGCTATGAACTCCGTTTTTTCCTTTACCCCTGAAAAAACGCATTCGGTGGTCATTGTCATAGAAAAAGTGGATCCGGTTTATGTCACCGAAACCAGGAATGCCTTTAACCGCTATAACCTGGAAAACTATTACGGTCAGTCACTGACAATAGACAACCTTGTTTTAAGTGATACCCTCAAATTAGTGGTCATCAGTCATTTTGAAAATGAAGCGGCCGCCATGGAATATCTGAAAAAGGCAAAGGCATCCGCCCCCCGGGAAATTGTACCCTGGTTACCTACAAACAAATATTCCTTCCTGATCATCTCGGAACCGAACCTGGACGTCCTGGGAAGGAATAAGGATATGGGTGCCTACAGGAAGTTCCTTTCAACGGCTTATCCCGGCAAATTTTAAGGAGAATTAACGCTATTTTTGGATGGTTTGAAACGTTTGGAACGTTAATTGACGCAGAAAAGATCATCAAGCAATAAGAACATTACTTTATAATATGTCTAAAATGGTTCGAATTTTCTGGAAGATTTTCTTATATGGACTGGCCGCCTTTGTCCTGTTTCTTGTCCTGATAAATCTGGGCGTATTTGGCCCCCTGCCTTCCCTGAAAGAATTGGAAAACCCTTCCATTACGCTGGCGACGGAGGTATATGCGGAAGACGGCACCCCTATGGGCAAATATTACAAGGACAAAGGCAATCGAAGCAATGTCGACTTTAAGGATATCTCCTCCAATGTTATCAATGCCCTGGTAGCCACAGAGGATGAGCGTTTTTATGATCATTCCGGCATCGACGGTTTTTCCGTGTTGCGTGCAGTCGTCAAACTGGGCAAAGATGGAGGAGGCAGCACAATCACCCAACAGCTGGCCAAGAACCTGCTGGAACAGGGATCGAAGAACATCGGCCGGCGTTTCATTGAAAAACTGAAGGAGTGGATAATCGCCATCAAACTGGAACGTAATTTTACCAAACAGGAAATTATCGCGCTTTACCTGAATGAAGTTCCGTTTGGAGATAATGTATACGGGATCCGCAATTCTTCCCGTACCTTTTTCCAGAAAGAGCCGGACCGTTTAAGCGTGGATGAGGCAGCTGTACTTATCGGTATGCTCAAAGGCAATACCCTATACAATCCCCGTAAAAATCCCAAAGCCGCCATTGAGAGACGCAATACGGTCATCAACCAGATGGTGAAGAACAATTACCTGCCGGAAGCCCAGGCGGCAAAACTGAAATTGCAGCCTATCGATCTGAGTAATTATAAGAAAACGGATGAGAATAATGGACTGGCACCTTATTTCCGGGATGTAATCCGTGAGGAATTGCGGAAATGGTGCAAGGAGCATAAAAATCCTGCAACCGGTGATCCCTACAACCTTTACCAGGATGGATTGAGGATCTACACGACGATCAATCCGCGTATGCAGTTGTATGCCGACGAGGCAGTAGCCAAACAAATGCCCATCCTGCAGAAATCGCTGAGTGCACAGAATAGCTTACGTAAGGGACTGATTTGGAAAGATCATCAGAATATCCTGGATGCAGCTATGCGTAATAGCGACCGCTGGAAGAATATGGACAATGACGGCCTTAGCGAAGCGGAGATCCGCAAAGCCTTCTCCCAGCCGGTGACAATGAAGGTATTTGCCTGGAATAGCAAACGCGAAAAAGATACGGTGATGAGCCCGATGGATTCCATCAAATATCATCAGCAGATGTTACAAACAGCCTTTATGGTCATGGATCCGGTAACAGGTGCCGTTAAAGCCTGGGTAGGAGGGATCGATTTCAAGACCTATAAATATGACCATGTCAATATCAATACCAAACGCCAGGTAGGCAGTTCCATCAAACCATTTCTCTACAGCCTGGCTATCGAAGATTTTAATTTTACTCCTGAGACGCAATGTGAGACAGGACAGCAATATTTTCCCGGTTTTGGTTATGTGCCTGCACGACCCGACAAACATGAAGGAGGTTCTATGACTATGGCTACCGGTCTGGCCTGGTCGATTAATGGAGTGGCGGCCTATTTAATGAAACAGGTGGGCCCCAAACGGTTTGCCGATTTTGTACAACAGATCAGTATTCCCACGAAGATCGAGCCCTATCCTTCCATGGCATTGGGGGCCTGTGATCTGTCTCTTTATGAAATGCTCTGGGGGTATACTATGTTTCCTTCCGGGGGCTTCAGCACCAAACCTTATTATATTTCAAGGATAGAGGATAAGAACGGGAACGTGCTTGACCGCTTCGATACCAAACGTAAAGAAGTGATCAGCCAGTCCACCGCATATACCATGACCAGGATGATGCAGGGACCTGTGGATTTCGGAACGGCCGCCGGTCTGCGCAACCGCCTGGGCGTTTCGGAAATGGGCGGAAAGACCGGCACCACGAATGATAATTCGGATGCCTGGTTTATGGGTTATACTCCCCAATTAATGGCAGGTGTATGGATCGGTTGCGATGCGCGTTTCATCCACCTGGAAAGCGGATTGGGTTATGGAGCACAGGCCGCCAGACCGATCTGGGAATACTTCTTCACCAAAACATTGGCGGACAGGACCCTCGGAATCGACAAACAGGCCAAATTCATTCCTCCGGAAAACATGCGTAAAGAAATGATGTACGATTATATGAACATCATTGATAAATCGGCTCCCCCCGGAGCAGAAGGCGCAGATCAGGGAAATGGGAAGGCTAATCAATATATGGATACCAGTGCTCCTTCCGTTCCGCTGGATTCCAAATTATCACCCGACGAAGAAAAGGTGCTGAAAGAGGCCACCATCCAGAGAAGCGACAAACAGGGTTCGGTAAAAATAACAGTGACAGACGCGAATAAAAAACCGGCTCCGAAGAAAAAAGAAGGGTTTTTCAAACGTCTGTTCGGCGGAGGAAAAAAAGACAATAATTAACCCTAAAACTGAGGGCAGGGCATCTTGTTCCGGGTAGAATTGGCCTGCTCGGTAAATCCTTTATAGGCAATGACGAGTTCTGTCCCTCCCCTTCCCTGGCTCGTCGTTCGCTGGGCAGATATGTTGGCATCATAACTAAGGGCAACGGAAAGTGATTTCATATCCAGTTTTATCACGGGGATCAGCGCATCGTTCCACCGTAGGAATAGACCCAGATGGGTCGTTAAGCCAGGATCACCCGGATCTCCGTCTCCCAGTTTATAAGATACCATACATCCTCCAACCGTTTCCTGGAATCTGCCCTGGACCGTATGATCGGCCTGAAGGGTAAAATAAGCATATTCATTCAGGTCGAATTTCAAACCTCCCGAAAGGACATACTTGGGCTTTAATTCTTCCGCCTTCTGATAAAAAGAATTTTTTGGGCGGTTCAGATGATGAACGGCAGCACCCAGAAATAAACTATTTTCCTGTTCTTTTCCATAGCTTGTACTAAAACTTACTCCTATACTCCCATCCAGGTAACGTATATCGTGCGTTGAAAAGGTTTCCCCATCAGCCAGTGAAGGATTGAAGGCGTCCCCGTCGAATTGATTGTTGGTCGTGACTTTTGAACGGTCGATGGTTTTCTGAACCATTCCTCCCATAAACCCCAGGGACAGGTACATGCTTTTGTCATTACGTAAAGACTTATGAAAATTGAGGGCCGGCAAAATTTCCGTGGTTTCCAATCCGACCGTACCTGCCCTGTCATACAAAGCTTGCAGACCAAGGGTTAGAAAATTATCACCACTCCCGGCCGGCATTTTATATTCCATACTTAAGGAACCTGTCCGGTAACCATCCGTTACATTATTCCATTGATCACGATATACGCCCTGTATACGAAAGTCTCCTTTGAAGATCCCTGACAGGGAAGGGTTTCGCAACAGTGGGGCTTCAAAGAACTGGGAAAAATGAACGGCCTGTGAAAAGGCATCTTGCCGGGACATCAGCTTCAGCAGTGTCAACAGTATAAACAACGTCCGCAGTACCCCCATTCCTTTCATAACTTAACGTTTTACAATTTCTCATGGATTACCATTTCTCACCGATTACCATTACTCACTGAATCAGGTATTCTTTCCCCGCCCTATCTTACCAGCGCGACATTTCCATGGTAGGGAATGACCTCCGAATTATCACAGATGATCCCGATGACATACAGATACACATCCATTGGCGCCTTTTCCCCTTTATACATTCCATCCCACCCATAGGATGGGGTATTGGGTGGAAAATCCCTTTTCTCAAATACGATCTGGCCCCAGCGGTCATAAATACGTATGGATTGGATGCTGTTCAATCCTTTGCCCCGGACATAGAAAATATCGTTCATCCCATCCCCGTTTGGAGAAAAGGTATTGGGAACAAAAAAGTTTTTACCATTGCAAAGGGCATGAATGGTTAGGGAAGTAGAAGTGGAACATCCTCCGGCATTACCTGCAGAAAGGTTATAAGTAACAGTATTCTTAATGGTCGCGTTCGGGGCGGGACAATCGGTACAACTCAGCCCGGTGGCCGGTGACCAGTCCCACTTTATGATATCCGCAGAATAGTCAGGATGCAAATGAAGGACGCTGCCTGTGATAACGGTAGTGTCCTTGCTCATGATTATCGTCGGAAATTGACTAACGGTGATGAACACTGTAGAACTATCGGAAAAACAGTGATCGCTGTCCCTTCCGGTAACCGTATACATGGTCGTTTGCGCCGGGGAGGCCCGGGTTATGCCCAAATCGGGATTGCTTAATCCTGTTGCGGGTGTCCATTGAAACTGATCTGCTCCGGACGCCTTTAACAGATCCGTTTGACCTGTACAGATCGTCGCGGAGGGAGAAACGGTCAACCGGAATGGATGTCTTACCCGTACATAAACCGAATCCTTTTTTTCACACCCGTGCAGACTAACGCCAGTCACTACATAATTCGTATCTGCCGTAGGATCGATCAGGGGATCTGCACAACGTATACAGGATGCCGCAGGTGCAGTCTCCCATATAAAACTTTCTGCCCCGGATGCATTTAATTGTATGGGATGTCCCTGGCATATAAAAGTATCATTGCCGGCAAAGGTATTGGGCAAGGGCCATATCGTTACCTTCCGGAAGGTCTTGCTGCTGCAGTTATGGCTGTTCGTAGCCTGTAGCTGCACCAGGTAGTTCCCGGGTGAGGGATAAGTCTCCAGGATCGAATCGGCCATACCGCCAGGTTTTCCATTACCGGTATCCCATAACCAGCGCAGACTGTCTGCAACATTAGCATTACCCGAAGAATTACCGGAGGAATTGCCTGAAGGACTGTCGGTCAGAGATAGGGCCCGGAAGATCAAAGGGCCGGGTACACAGGCAGCGCTGTCGCCAGTAATAAGAACCACCGGACTCCGGTAAACTTTTACGGTATCCTTCCAGCTGACCGAATCCGTACAGCCATAGACGGTAGTAATCCAATGCCGGACCGTGAACAAACCGGCGCTGTCATAAAAATGTCCGGGCGCCGCAGATCCTGCTGTCGTCCCGTCACCGAAGTTCCATACCTGACGGGTAATCCCGTCATTGGCCGTGGAATGATCCGTAAACCGGACGAATCCGGAATCGCAGATCCGCCCTGTATCAATGCCGGCCTGGATACTGACCCCTATGATCTTCAGGCTGTCTGCCCCGGTATAAACCACTTTGCACCCTGCGCTGTCGATCAGTATCATCCTGGGCAGAAAACCCCCAGCCTGCTGGTAACGATACACTTCTGCGGTATCCGGGGTTGCATCTGTATGGCCATCATTAAAATCCCATATCAGGGATTCTCCTTTTTGAATCGAGGCATTCAATCGAACGGTAACGGGGCGGCAACCGATAGTCGGAGAATAATGAAAACTCCCTTTTGGTCCTCTGACCACTATTTTTTTCAGGCCTGAATCCACACAGCCGCCAGGGCCGCGGATTAATGCCTTTGCAAGATATTCGCCCGGGTAGTTGTAAAAATGAACCGGGTTTTCAAGGCTGGAGAAGGCGCCATCCCCAAAATCCCACTGGAGGGTAATATAATTCAGGGAATGATTGGTGAACCGGGCCTGTAATGGCGGGCAATTTTCCATAGAATCAGAAAGATCGAATACGGCCACCGGGATGGTGACGCGGATAATGCGGATAAGAGAATCCCGGCAGCCCAGGGTATCCCTTACCAATAGTTTCACTACGAAATTTCCGGGAGACGGGTAGGCATATTGGGGAGATCGCAAGACAGATCCATTTCCATTACCAAAGCTCCACTGAAAGAGAAGACCGCCCCCTGAAGAGGAGTCGGACAAACGTACCGTTGCGCCCGGGCAGGTATTGGTATCGGAGGCAGCAAAAGCGGCCCGGGGGCTGGATACGAGCACCATATCCTTTTTCACCAGGCTGTCGGCGCATCCGGCCGCATCGGTAACGCGGAGCCCGACCGTATACCTGCCTCCGCCGGCATATATATGCGTAAAAGGCGGAGCTGTATAATTTTGTATAGTCCCATCGCCAAAATTCCAGGTCCATTGAACGATCACATGATTACTGTCCGGAACACTGTGGTCACTGAAACTCAGGAGCCCTCTTATGCAAACTGCCTGCGGCGCGTTAAAGGCGGCTGAGGGTCCGTTGACCTGTATATAACGCGGCATGACCACCGAATCAGTACAGCCATTAACATCCGTATGGATAAGGGATACGGAATACCGCCCTGCTTTTGCAAAAACATGAGACATATATCCGACGGTAGTTCCGGCAAAAGACCCCACGTTAACGGACACCCGTATACCATCTCCAAAATCCATCCATGCCTTGGCCATATATACGGGATCTATTTTGGACAAGGAAAATTTCACCTGCTCCCCTCTGCACACCGTGGTGGTCCCGGCCTGAAAACCGGGATGTTCGTCAGCAACCGTCAGGGTTTGCGATGCGCTGTCCACACATTGTTCATGGCTAACCAGCAGGTTCACGCGGTAAACACCTTTCTGCAAATAGCGGTGGGTGGGATTGGTGGTGGTCCCGGAAGAACCATCGGCCGGCAGCCTGATACCATCACCGAAGTCCCACAGCAGACCCAACGCACCGATCGAAATACTTTTAAAGGTTCGGGTATATTTGTCCTTACAATCTGTAGTAGTAGTGAACCCTGCCACCGGAAGGTTTATATGCACGAACCTGTCGATGCTCAGGGTATCAGCGCACCCTTTGTTCCAGGTCACCAGGCTGACCTTAAAATAGCCGGTGTCCGTATACAAATGGGCCGGATCAACCAAAGGAGAAATAATACCGTCCCCAAAATACCATTGCCACTGATCCCCCGATGGGATACTAAGATTGGTGAACCTGACGGGAACACTTCGGCAGCCATCCCGAGGATCGGCTGAAAAGTTAACCCGGGGCTTTTGGCTTGCCTGCACTCCATGTGCAAAAACCACGGAATCCACACAGCCTCCGGCGGTCGTAACGACCAGCTTAACCGTAAAGTCACCTTCCGTCAAATAAGTCTTTGGCAGCGTTGGAAGCGCAGAACCTGTTCCATCCCCAAAATCCCAACGATAGACCGAGATTTTGTCCAAAGGGCCCGTTGATCCCGGAGGACTGACAAGATTCGCCGAGACAGCCACCGTTAACGGTAAACAGCCCTTTGCCGGCAACCAGGGAATGTTGATCTGCAGAGACCGGATCCGGATATAGTCCGGTTTGGTGAGCGTATCCGGGCATCCGTTATTTCCGGTCATTATCAGTCTGACGGTAAAATTGCCAAAAACAGTATAGAGATGGACCGGGTTAGGGTCTGTACCCGTTTGTCCATCCCCGAAATCCCAATGACAATTTATACCCTGTACGGCATTGGAGGTAAAATTTACGGTAAACGGAATACTGCAGGAATAGAGGGAATTTGCAGATTGGGAATTTGCAGAAAAAGAAACAGAAGGCCTTGGGTTTATACGTATGGGCCTGCTCACGGAGTCGATACAATTGGGAAAAGTATCTGTCAGCCTGATCAGGTAAGTACCTGCAGCGGAATAAGTCTTGACGGGTGATGGGACAACAGAGCCTGTCCTATCACCAAAATCCCACAGTACGGTTAATGGTGCCGGGGATGAGGTATTATTAATCAAAATGGGCATTCCGGTACAAATGCTGTCCGGTGAAACAAAATGGGCTTTCTCCCTGCCAATATTGAATAAGTCGGTCCTTTCCAGTGTATCGCTGCATCCGGGGCCGCTGACGGCCATTAAAGTGACGCTGTAACTTCCTTTGGAAGTATATACATGCACCGGGTCGGTAAGGGAAGAAGAAGTTCCGTCCCCAAAATCCCAGTGATAAGTAAGAACTCCAGGACCTCCGGTTCCTCCAGCTCCCTGGGACCCGGAACTATTGGCAAATTGAACGTATACGGGAGGCTGGCAATTCCGGCCGGCAATACCGGTAAAATTGGCTTTCGGCGGAGGCAACATCCTGATATATTTTGTTTTTCCGGCCGTCTGGCTGCATCCGTTTCCAGTGGTAACCTGCAGATTGACCGTAAAACTTCCAGCATTATTATAGGTATGCACCGGCTGCTGAAGAAAGGAGGTATCCCCATCGCCAAAATCCCATTTCCATGTTAAGGTTGCCGGTGGAATACCGGGGACAGACGTGCTGTTAGTGAAGGAAATCAAAAGGGGGAAACACCCTGTCGTATCTGAAGCCCTAAAATCGGGTTTGGGTGTCTCATAGACAGTAATATACCCCCTTCGGCTGATGGAATCCTTCCCCTGTGCATTACTAATGACCAGACTGATGGAATAGGTTCCCGGGATCGTATACGTGGTAGAGGGGTTCTGAAAGGAAGAAAGCGTCCCGTTGCCCAAATCCCATTTCCAGTTGACCGGTCCTCCCGTTGATCTGTCCAGGAACGCGACTACCAGCGGGGCGCAGCCGTTAAGGGGTCCTGCTGTAAAGGCAGCCTTAACCTGTCCGTATGAGGCAGAGATGGAAATGAATGGAAGAGTTGTAAAAAGGAAAAGACGGAGGACAAGTTGTTTCACGGGATATGACTTTATTGCAGGAAACCTCCAGCAGATCGCCAACTTAAAATTAGGCGTTCCTACCCGCTGTTACCATGGTGAACAAACCCTGCCGGGGTCTGTTTTGGTGAATAGGCCATTAGATATAGCGAAAGATCCATAATGGCCTGTCCAGGTATGATTTTAATTAGTAAAGGGAATTGGAAAACAATTCGGTATCTTTAAACAACCCATATAAAGTATATCCGACCTCACCTTCCTGTAAAACATCCCTTCGCAAAAGATTGAATTATTTTATCGAACTATTCTGTCTAATATTTTTGTTCCTTAGTAATGCCGGTCAAAAACAGCAAACTATGAAACACGTAAGAACAGCCTTTGAAAATATCTCAGTGCAAACGATCCCTGGATCCGCCAAGGAAGAAATAAGAATAAATAAAACGGAGCATAAAAAACCAGGGGACCGGATAAAAGAAGAAGAACAAGGCAAATCGGATAACCAATCTTTCCCAAAAAGGATCCTGCTGAATATGCATGACCAGATCATGGTACTAGATCTGAATGACATAACCTATCTGAAATCATCCTCCAATTACACCATTATTAAAATGTGCGATGGCTCGCGGTACACCTCAAGCAAACATTTAAAATCGTATAGCAAGGTCATTGATTCCAACCCTGATTTTATACGGATACATCGGTCCTCCATTGTTAACAAAAACTTCGTAAAAGCAATTTTTCGGAATGGCCATAAGATCGGCATGCTTATGAAAGACAATGAAAAGCTCGATGTATCCGCCAAAAAAAGGGATCTGATCCTGGAAGAATTAAGCAAATAGATCTCCCCGATAATAATAAATCTCCCAGATAATAATAGATCTTTTCTATAATAGAGACAGATCCTGACTATTTTAAATGAGCACGTAACATCCAGGCCATTTTCTCATGTTCTTCGATCAGACCCGTGATAAAATCGCTGGAGCCGGCATCTCCATATTCGCTCGCAAAGCGGTTAATATTTTCACGGATGAAAATTATGATGTTTTCATGATCCATTACCAATTCTTTAATAAATCCCAGACTATCGTTCTTTGATCCGGATTTTTCGGTGAGATGCGTAAGGGAAAGAAAACTTTGCAGGGTGGCGGGAGCATAATGCCCTAATTGCCGGATACGTTCTGCCACACTATCCATTACCTCGTCAAGCTGGTTATACTGGGATTCGAAAAAAACATGCATGGAGTGAAAATCTGTACCCTCTACATTCCAATGCGCGTTACGCGTTTTCGTGTAAAGAACGAATTCATCTGCCAGCAGTTTGGAAAGCTCAGCAGCTACCGCCTGTAAATTTTTTGGACTGATCCCGATGTTGGTGTTCATGAAATTAATTTTTTATGGTAAAACAGATATATAAAATTGAATCAACAGGTAATTGCCTTAAAATGTTCAATACCGTACAATCAATCGTCCGGTTTCGTACACATCCGGATTCCCCTGTTTTTCGCAAACAACTAGTTATCAAACTTTTAATTGCCTGTAACCTTTCTGGCACTCCGTTGGTCTTATTACCAGCGAAACAAGAAAACCAAAAACCAGTAAATCCAGACAAACAACGTTAGTAAAAAGAAAACAACATTAATAAAAAAGTAATAGTAAAAACACAAATTATGAAAACGAATATGACCGGTACTCAAAATAAGACAAAAAAAATATGGCTCGCCGCCTTATTTGCCATGACTTTACTAATTGGTTCATCCACTCCCAGTCTGGCCGGGGATAAAAAGGATATCCCTCATTTCAAGGGAGTGGAAAGTTTTATCAAAACATTTCCCCAGGCAACCGATGTGAATTTCATGGTGAAGCAACAATATATCGAGGTGAATTTTACCTGGAATAACATGCAATTGCAGGCATTCTACGACCTTGATGGTTCCTACATCGGAACCAGCCGGCAGATAGATGTCAAAGATATGCCACTTCCTCACCTGATGAGCATAAAAAAAGAATATGCGAATTTTAAACCTATCGAAGCAATAGAATTTAGCCAGGAGGGCAACGGGCTAAGTTATTATGTAACCGTTGTCGCCCCTCAAAAAATGTATGTCCTGCAAATTGCAGCAGACGGAACTATTAGTGTTTTTAAGAAAATGAAGAATTAGTCCTGCCCTGTAAGCAAGTTGGTAAAGCCGCCTCTGGTAAAAACAGGGGTGGCTTTTTTTAATGTTCTTCTTTGTTTATCCGGTCCCCTTCTTTTATCCGGTCCCCTTCTTTGTTCCGATCTCTTCTTTTTTTCGGCAGCCTTTAATCTTTTACCTTTTCTTCGGTAATATCCTCTTTTTCGGCATCGGGAGGCCTTTTCTTACCCAGGACTTCGATCTTTACCCTCGTTAATCCCCGTCCGGTATATCCCAGCTTATGGGCAGCGGCACGGCTAAGATCGATCAGGCGTTTATTCTTTGGGTGCATCTTATCATTTATCCTTACGATCACGGACTTTTTATTACGGAGATTGGTCACCCGTATCCAGGTATGCATTGGAAGGGTATTGCTTGCTGCTGTCAGTTTCTTCTGCGAAAAGATCTCATCCGTATAGGTTTTACGCCCCTCGAATTTATTGGAATAAAAACTCGCCACCCCGGTCTGAACCTTTATGGGCTTTTTATGATTTTTGTGATTTTGTGAAGGGATGGTATCGGAAAAGGGGTCAACAGGATTATAGGTGATCTTCCTGCTGTCCCTGCCAAAAACGGCAATGGGGAGCAGGCAATAGGCAACAATCCCCGTTCTGAATTTCTTTTTCATGGCGACAGTTTTAGGTTTTCAAAGGGTGGATAGAATAATATTTCTAATCAGCCTGTTGGACTTAACCGTCCAGCAAGCTGGACTTAAACCCAGCACGCTGGGCTTAACCGCCCTTGTGCTAAAGCACAAGGGCTATGAAGGTCTAATGATTGACCTGACGGTCCCATAACTTGATGACCGTCGGGCTAAGGCCCGATTCGGTCATCAAGTTATTAATTTATCGGCTTATCTGCAAAGTATCTCTGCCTGAGTTGTTTGTCCTCCCCATAGATGTCTTCATGGAAGGCAATCTTACCTTTTTTACCCTCACAGGTAAAATAACGGAGAAAAATGGGCACCCGGGGGAATCCATAGACGGTATGTTTCTCTTTCCGTTGGATCCAGGCACGTAAGGTATCGGGATGATAACGGACGCTGTCGTTGCGGACCAGGTAATCAGCCAGTTTTTCCCATTCTTTTACCCGAACACATCCGTGACTGAGCGCCCGGAAAGATTTTCCGAACATCCACCGGACATTGGTATCATGAAGATAAACATCGTACTTGTTGCGGAAATTAAATTTGAGCACACCCAGGGAATTCAGGTCTCCCTGCCGTTGTTTGAGCTGATAAGGAAAATTATTTTTATTCAGTTTTTTCCAATTGATCGTGGATGGATCCCGGATACTATCATTCTGATCAACCACCATCAGGTTTTCCTTATTTAGATAACCGATGTTTTCTTTGATCTTGGGCAGCATCTCTTTAAAAATGATGCTTTCCGGTACAGTCCATTGGGGCAGGGTAATAAAATTGGAAATCTCACTGCTCAGCAAGGGAGTCCTGGTTTTTGGGGAGCCCACGATCACCCTGGATTCCATGACCACTGTGTCGGAATTGATCACCTGTAACAGGAAAGAGGGAAGATTGACCCATACATAAGTATTGGGCAAAGAATCGGGCAATAACTTATACCTGTCCAGGTTGATGGCGATCCGTTTGAATTTTTCCCAATCCGAATTATCCATCATCGTTACAAGGTCACCGGAAGGCTTGCCTGTCACTTTCAATCCATTGGCGCGTTGATAACTTTTTATAGCGCCGGACATTAGAGCGGTGTCGATAATGGTGACGGTCGAATCGATATATCCCACCTCTTGAAGACGTTTACCAAGGGATTGATAAAATATTGCCGAATCCTTATAAGGATAATCCAGCCAGGTCAGTTTTTTAAATTTTGCTGTTGCCAGGAATCCGCCGATATAGGTCTTCAGGGAATCATATCCCCTGTGTTTGGGTTCCAGCGCCTGCAGGCTGGAAGAAATGCCTCCGGATGCGAGTGCGGCAGTTAAGGTTTTGGAATAAACTTCATCCGGAAGGACCGTATCCTTCCTCAGAGTGACACTATCATAATTGAGCCTGCCTTGTTTAAGATGTTTGACCAGGGTAAAATAGGCATCTGTCAGCATCAGGTCTGCCCGTGCCCAGAGCATGGCATTCCTTCGGGCTATTGAATCTTCCAGCAATACCCGGTTGATAAAGGACAAAGGCTGGAAATGATAATCGGAAGGAAAGAGCCCGTAATCCTTACTATTACCGATAAAGGAAAAAAGAGAGTCTCCGGCAGGCAGCCACCTTTCTTTATCACTCCAAAGGCGGGTATAATTGTTCTGTGAATAAAGGCTGTCCAGTAACTTACTGTAATTCAAATAGTTAGAGTCAGCCATCTTGCCGGAAGCTACTTTGGCGGATTCAAGCATCCTTTTCAGGTCATCCCGAACCCTGTCACTCATCTGGGCAGGTGTTTTGACGGTATCCTTTTCCCCTTCCTTTGGCTGGTTGTGACAGGAAAAAATAAGTCCTTGAAAAAAAATAAAGAAAACAATGTAAAGGGGGGGCGTTCGATAACTCATTTGCATGACAATATAAGACAAGCTTCTAATATTTTATACCCGTGAAGAACTATTTTTTGTATATATAATAACTGCAATTCTCATTCCAGGACATTATACCCATTTACCGCAGTACCCTGAAAACCAGTGTATTTTAAATCCTTGTCATATTTTATCAACGGCTTCAACGGCATCCAGGTTGATGGGGCCATAAACATGGGGAAAAGTATCTTCAATGGAGGGTGACCAGTCATAATACAGCGGGCTTGTCAGTTTACCGGTTTCAATATGGAGTTTTAACAGGTCGGTCTTTCCTGCGAAAAAACGTTCCAGCACACCTTTTACCTGTCGTACTTCACAACAATGGATAAACCCTTCCTCGGCCAGGGATGGGTTTTCATAATATCCTTTTTCTTTTGCCAGCTCCCAGTCTGGTTTTGTCGTTACGTGGTAAATAATGGCCATACTATTAATTGTTAAATCCTCAGGAAGAGGATGGTATTACTCTTTTGATATGCTGTTCCAGTAGCAGCAAATCGGCAAGCACCATCGCTGTAACGGCTTCCAGAACTACCGGAACCCGCAGGGCGATACAAAGATCATGACGCCCTTTCACCGAAAAGGGTTCCGTTTCTCCCGTTTCCCAGTTAAGGGTATGCTGCTCTTTTGGCGTAGAAGAAGTAGGTTTAACGGCAATGCGAAAAACCAACTCATTGCCATTCGAAATGCCTCCTACTATCCCACCGGCATGATTGGTCCGGGTCCTGCCCTGTTTGTCCTCAATGGCATCGTTGTGTTCGCTGCCGAACATCCTTGCCGCCGCAAACCCGGTGCCAAACTCGATTCCCCGGATCGCAGGAATGGCAAATACGGCATGGCTTATCTGGGATTCCGCGGAATCAAAAAAAGGCTCCCCCAACCCTACAGGCAATCCGCTTACCCGGCACTCGACGATGCCTCCGATAGTGTCCTTGGCATCGATCGCCCGTTGTAATCCTTTTTCAATATCGGCTTCTCCTCCAATTTCCAATAGGGTGGCATTTACATTAATCCCCCCCGGAGTTCCAATTGCCGCTCCACCTGCCGTAGCAAGCATCTTTTTCGCAATGACACCTGCAGCGACCAGGGCTACGGTAAGACGTCCGGAAAAATGGCCCCCGCCACGGTAATCTTCAAAACCGCCGAATTTTTCATGGGCTACAAAGTCGGCATGACCAGGGCGCGGGACCGCCCTTTGTTTCTCATAGTCTCCGGAACGGGTATTCTTATTATCAAAAAGTATCGTCAACGGCGCTCCGGTGCTTATGTTATTAAAGACCCCGCTCTTAAAGATTGGCAGATCATCCTCTTTGCGCGGAGTGGTACCTTTCTGCATTCCGCCCTTACGTCTTTCCAGGTCGGGCAAAAAATCTTCCAGCACCAGCGGAAGACCTGCAGGACATCCGTCAATACTAAGGCCTGCACACTCTCCGTGAGATTCGCCAAAAATGGTTATCCTGAATAATCGACCGAATGAATTCATATATACGTTTAATACGCTTTACTTATGTCCATGTGTATTGCCGGCTTCTTCCAGGATCCTGACCTGGGCTCCCAATTTTTGCAGATGCGCATAAAAATCAGGGTAGGATTTGTTGATGGCCTGCGCTTCTTCAATTGTCGTGTCGCCTTCGGACCGCAAGGCTGCAACCGCACAGGCCATCGCGATTCGATGATCATGCCTGGAATGCACAGTGGCCCCTTTAATTCCGTTGCCTCCTTTGATCAGCATCAGGTCATCCTGAAGATCGATACTAACTCCCATCTTCGCAAACTCTTCCTGAAGGGTAAGCCCCCTGTTGCTTTCCTTATGAGCCAGCCGGCTTACTCCTCCTATCACGGTCGTTCCGGCACAAAAGGAAGCCAGCGCAACAAGCGGAGGAAAAAGATCCGGGCAATCGGTAGCATTAAAGTGAAAGGCTTTTAAGGGCCCGGGACCGATTTCGATTTCCCGGTCGCGGATGGACAGACCGGCACCGCAATCACTCAAGGCCTGCAAAATTGCTTTGTCGGCCTGGGTGGATTGAATATCCAGCCCTTTAATGGTGATTCGTCCGGATATGGCGCCTGCAACCAGCAGGAATGCCCCTCCGCTCCAATCGCCTTCCACCGTATAGGAAAGTACTTCGGCCCCTGATCCGGCTGATGGCGAAAGACCTGCGTTAGCCGGAACGGTTAATCCTGCATCCGCTAAAACAGATGCGATGGGAAAATAAAACTCCTCATAATTCCTGTTCTCCACCTGCCACCCAAAATGACGCATGACCTGCAGCGTTAGATCAATATAAGGTTTGCTTTTCAGATTGTTCACCCTGATCGAAACATCAGCGGCGCCGGCAGCAGCAAAAGCCATCAGCAGACCGGTAAGGAATTGGGAACTGAGCGAACCGTCTATGGCGATATTGCGCGGCTTCAGCGGCCCTTGTATCAGCAACGGCAACCGCCCGTTATGCGAAGCCACCTGTATCCCCAATTGCGGAAAGATCTCATCGAAAAAATCCAAGGGACGGGTAAGCAGACTGCCTTCTCCGTTCACGGTGACCGGCTGGTCGCTCAAGGCGATAATAGGCGCGAACATCCGGATCCCGAGACCGCTCTCTCCGCAATTTACTACCCGGGCAATAGAAGAACCCGAGGTATAGGCAGACCTTACTTTCAAAGAACCGTCTTCCAGTACCTCCACCAGGGCGCCTAATGCTCTGATCACACCTATCGCGGCCTGATCGTCGTTCGAATTTCCGGGATTGTGAATAATGGTTTCTCCTCCTGTAAGCAACGCAGCAGCACAAGCCCTTTGCATCGAACTTTTCGATGTTGGAGCAAGGATCGTTCCTTTTATCACAGATGGTTGAATGGTAGTCAGCATAATCAGCGTGCTGTTATAATTGATTGAATCAATTTCTCCAATTGAACGATCGGGATCGCCCGGATCACACCTTTCCCGATCTTTTCCAGTAATACGTAATTCATGGATTCCTTTTCTTTCTTTTTATCCATACGCAGGACATTCATCACCTCTTTCGTATCGAATTCCGCAAGGGTTGGCAATCCATATCTTTTGAGCGTTTCAATAATCCTGTCCGTTTCCTTGAAAGCTGTATATTCTTCCGAGATCATTCCGGCGACTACCATACCAATGGAAATGGCCTGCCCGTGGGATAATCCGTATAAATTCTCGATCGCATGCCCCAGGGTGTGCCCGAAATTCAGCAAACGCCGGTCACCCTGTTCAAATTCATCTTTTTCCACCACAGCCGATTTTATCACAGCATTTCGTCTGATCAGTTTGGATAAAGCAATCTTATCCTTCTGATAAGTTGACGGTTTATTCTTTTCCAATTCCCTGAATAATGGGGCATCTTTGATTGCTGCATGCTTGATGATCTCTGCAAACCCATTTGTCCATTCTTCTTTGGGAAGGGATTTTAACAGGCTGAGATCGTATAACAGGAAGGAAGGTTGCCGGATCGTACCAACCAGGTTCTTATACACACCTATATCTATGCCGTTCTTACCACCGATAGAAGCATCCACCATCGCCAGGATGGAGGTAGGAACAAATCCGAAAGAAAGCCCCCGCATATAAGTGGATGCCACAAAACCGGTTATATCCGTTACAACCCCTCCTCCAACCCCGATCAGGATTGTTTTCCGGTCAGCCTGAAATTCGATGAGTTTGCCTATGATGGAATCTACGGTTTCCTGTACCTTAAATTGTTCTCCGGCATTGATGACGATGGTATTCCAGCCACCGAATTTCTTCTGATGATTCCTGAAAATATTTTCATCCGTGATGATGACAGCCTGCTCTTTGCCTACCAATTTTGCCAGATGGGTAAAGTCCGCGTCGAAATAATAGGTAGTGACCTTACCGGAAAATTTGTATTGAAGTTTTCGCATTACAAGGATTCTTTAAGTTTCGCAAATACATCCAGTTCGCTGTCCAGTGTCTTTGAACGGTGATGTTCTTCCTGGTTGCCGATAAAGTCGACTACTTGTTTCAGACTGCTGGGGCTTACTGAATAGGCGGCATAGTTTTCCTCCCACCCGAATTCCCCCTCCAGCAGTTTGGTCTCATTCAGCCAACGGGATGAATTTGTCTTAATAGTTTTGACGATCTGCGTGAGATTTTGTGCAGGCATCAGCTGCACCAGACAATGAAAATGATCCTCCACCCCGTTAACAGCAATTATTTTTATTCCTTTTTCGTCCGCTTCCTTCTGCATATGGACGAAAAGTACCCTTCGTACCGGTTTGGTAAGCAGAGGCCTCCGTTCATGTACCGTGCAGATTATATGAACAAAAAGAAAGGCTGTGGGATGTTCATTCATCAAATTTATGCATTCATGATCTTGTTCTGGTGGTTGATGGATTCCATATGGACCGCATCATAGTACTTCGTAATAAATTCCTTGCTCAGACCCAGTTTGTCACCTTTTAAAAAGGCTTTTTCCAAAATGGAATTCCAACGGTTCGTCTGCAGGATCGTGATATTATTATCTTTTTTATAGGTACCTATTTTATCGGCGATCTTCATACGCTGACCCAGTAACTGCATCAATTCATCGTCGATATGATTGATCTGTTCACGGAGTTTTTCCAGGGCGGTGATAAATTCCTTTTCCGTAGAAGTCTCGTGACGCCATTTAATGCCGTCCAGTAATTCAGCAAGACGTTCCGGAGTGATCTGCTGTTTGGCATCGCTCCAGGCATTATCCGGATCGATATGACTTTCAATGATCAGTCCGTCGAAATCCAGGTCGATTGCCTTCTGGGCTACGTCCAGCAAAATATCCCGGCGTCCGCTGATATGGGAAGGATCATTGATGATCATCATTCCCGGATTGCGCCGTTTCATCTCGATGGCCAGATGCCACATGGGAGCGTTACGGTATTCGGTATTGCCATATGAACTGAATCCGCGATGGATCAATCCGATTTGTTTAATGCCTGCTTTAGCCACCCTTTCTACAGCTCCGGTCCATAATTCCAGATCCGGATTGATGGGGTTCTTGATAAGAACGGGCACATCGACTCCGCGTAATGCATCTGCCACTTCCTGTACGCTGAATGGGTTCACTGTGGTCCGGGCACCGATCCATAATACATCCACATCAAAATGCAGGGCATCCTCCACCTGTTTGCCGGTGGCCACTTCGATCGTTACCGGCAACCCCGTTAATTTCCTGGCCTGTTGCAACCAGGGAAGCCCCTTGGTACCCACTCCTTCAAAACTTCCGGGACGGGTACGCGGTTTCCAGATACCGGCTCTTAACATATCGACTTTACCGGTTTTTGCCAGACGGGTGGCGGTTTCCAATACCTGCTCTTCGGTCTCAGCGCTGCAAGGTCCGGAAATGATCAGGGGGCGTTTGTTCCAGGCATTCTGGACGGCCTCTTTTGCGGTTTTTGATGCGGTTGCTTCCATAACAAATAAATATTCAGTTATTATAAAGTATAAAGTGTTGTAGTGTCTCTATTCTTCCGATTCAAACCATAACTACCGGCTATTCGCGTCGTTCATGCGGATACGCCTTCCTTTGTAATTCTTTCCGTCAATGGCCCGGATCATTTGCTGTGCCGATTTGCGGTCGATCTCGATCCAGCTGTTCATCTCTTTCATATCGATCCGTCCCAGGACTTCTTTACGCAGATCGCTCATGTCCAAAATGAATTGCAGGAAACTGGCCTTATAAAATCCATCCTTGGTACCCAGGTTAACGAAGAGTTTGGTAAAATCTCCCCCACCTTCTCCTGCGGTGCTGTTATAATCCCTTCCACGTGGCGCTCTTCCATCCCCGGAATCCCGGCGGTTGAAATCGCGATTGTCGCCGCCTGCGGGGCGGCTATCCCTTTCTCTTGAGCCATATTCACGGACCCTTTCCCGCACATTCAGGTCTTCAGCATTTTCGTAATACTTCAGGAAGCGGTCGAATTCCATGGCTGCTACCCGCTTCAACACTTCTTCCTTGCTGATATCTGCGAATTTCTCCGCCAGCATCGGTACATAGGATTCATAATCCCCATGACTGATATCTGCTTTCAACAGCTTTTCCATGAAATGGAAGAATTGTTTGCGGCAAACATCCTTTCCGCTGGGTATGTCCAATTTATGAAACGGGACCTGCACGATCCTTTCGATCTGCCTCAGTTTGCCAATTTCCCGGCTATGCACGATCGAAAGACAAACCCCGGTATTCCCGGCGCGGCCGGTACGACCGCTGCGATGGGTGTATACTTCCACATCATCAGGTAATTCATAGTTGATGACGTGCGTAATTTCTTTTACATCGATCCCTCTTGCGGCTACGTCAGTAGCGATGAGCAGCTGAAGCGTCTTCTCCCTGAATTCTCCCATCACCTTATCCCGCTGTTGCTGGGTAAGATCCCCATGAAGGGCATCGATGTCGTACCCTTCCCGGGTAAGCTTTTCCGCAATACCTTGTGCATCTGCCTTGGTCCGGGTGAAAATGATCCCGTAAATCCCCGGATTAAAATCGATGATCCGTTTAAGGGTCTCATACCGGTGGTGCGCATTCGCTACAAAATATTGATGGTCAATATTCTTGTTGGCGGTATTCATCTTGCCGACGGTGATCTCCGCAGGCGATTGCATGTATTTTTTACTAACCCTGCGGATCTCCTGCGGCATGGTAGCGCTGAACAACCAGGTCGCCTCCCGTTTGGGGGTATTCTGAAGGATAAATTCTATATCGTCCTGGAAACCCATATTCAGCATTTCATCTGCCTCATCCAGTACCACATACTTGATCTGATCCAGGTTGATCGCCTTTCTTTCGATCAGATCGATCAGCCTTCCGGGGGTAGCCACGACGATCTGTACTCCTCTTTTCAGATCCCTGATCTGAAGCCCGATAGACGTACCACCGTAGACAGCTATAACATGCATGCCCGTCATGAATTTCTTAAACAACTCTATTTCACTGACAATCTGCATGCACAATTCCCTTGTGGGGCACACTACCAGGGCCTGAGGATGTTTTTGGGCCTCGTCGACCAATTGTAACAGGGGCAGGCCAAAAGCCGCCGTTTTCCCGGTGCCGGTCTGAGCCAGCCCTACCAGGTCCTTTGTACCGCTCAATAACACAGGAATTGCCTGCTCCTGTATGGGTGTCGGTTGTGTAAATCCCAGGGCATCCGTAGCCTGTACGAGCCTGGCATCTAAACCCAACCCTTCAAATGTCATCATATACTTTAAAAATTTGCCGCAAAGGTACGTAATTTGCGCCTGAGAGGCCTGAAAATTTCCCGCTCAGGCCCAAATCCATTGATGTCTGGGCCTTTCGGCCACCGGCCCTTCCGGGACCGGTCCGTTGCGCCTGAGAGGCCTGAAAATTTCCCGCTCAGGCCCAAATACCCCAATTTTGCTACCTTTTCGGCCGTTTTATGGTTATTTCAAAATCCTTTTTATCTTATTGGCATTTTCCATCAATTCCCTCAAATACGTGTAGTTTTCCTTTTCCAGACAGCTCTTGAACTTCCGTAATTGGGTAATATGCTCGTTCAGGACATCCAGAACATGGTCTTTGTTCTGGATGAAAATGGGCAGCCACATGTCCGGATTACTCTTGGCCAGCCTCACCGTGCTCTCGAATCCACCTCCGGCCAGTTCAAAAATGGCATTTTCCTCCTTTTCCTTTTCCAGCACCGTATTGGCAAGGGCAAAGGAGGTGATATGTGAAATATGGCTGATATAGGCGGCATGCATATCATGGCTGTCCGCAGCCATATACACCATATGCATTCCCAATAACTTATAGATCTTTTCCATCACCTCGACGGCATCGGGATCAGTTTTTTCCTTTTCACAGATCACACAGGACCTTCCCGCAAAGGCATCCCGGACCGCGGACTCAGGTCCACTGTATTCTGTTCCCCACATGGGATGGGTAGCCACAAATCTGCGCCGCAAAGGGTGATCCGCCAGAGTCTCACAAAGAACCTGTTTGGTTGATCCCGCATCCGCCACGATCTGTTTGTCCGTGATCAGGTCCATGATCTGTTTCATCACAGGAATGGTGACGTCTACCGGGATGCCTACATAAATAAGGTCACTTTTCTTTACGGCTTCTGCCAAAGGAAGGGCCTCGTCAATCAGCCCCAATTCAAGGGCTTTATTGATGCTGGAAACAGTGCGGCTTACCCCGATCACATTCCTGACCAGTCCCCTGTCTTTTAATGCCAGGCTAAAACTCCCGCTGATCAGCCCGACACCCACGATGGTAATAGAATCAAACATTGTTTTCTATTTTTCTTCCTTGTTATTTTATTCCTGGCTCTTGCCTCGCAAGTCCTTTATGCGATCTATGCTTTCCTGGAGTTTTTCCACAGGACTGCAAAGGCTTATCCTGATATAGGGTTCCCCTGCTTTACCGAAAATGCCTCCGGGCGTGATGAATACATTTGCACCATAAAGCACCTCATCGCTCCAGGCAAATCCATCCTTATAACCGGAAGGGACCTTTGCCCAGACAAACATGCCCACCTGGTTTTTGTCAAAAGAACATTTTTCCATTTCCAGCAGTTCAAAAGCCTTTACCCTTCTGCTCCTGTATACGGCATTGACCTGATCATACCATTCCTTACCCAGGCTCAGGGCCTTTGCGGCGGCCAACTGCACCGGCAGGAACATGCCGCTGTCCATATTGCTCTTAAAACGTAATACTTCATCGATCCTGTCCTTCGCACCTACCAGGGTACCCACACGCCAACCGGCCATATTCTGCGATTTGCTCAACGAATTGAGTTCGATCACCGTATCTTTTGCCCCGGGCACTCCGAGAAGGCTCATAGGCGTTTCATTGAGAATAAAGCTATAGGGATTATCGTGGCAGATCAGGATCTTATGTTTTTTTCCAAAAGCTACCAGTTTTTCGAAAAGGCCCCTGTCCCCTAATTGCCCGGTGGGCATGTGAGGGTAATTGACCCACATCAATTTAACCTTCGCCCCTATAGTGCTTAACCGTTTTTCAAGGTCCTCAAAATCCGGCTGCCAGTTATTTTCTTCTTTCAGGTCGTAATCCAGACAGGTGCCCCCGGCCAGTTTTACCGCACTTCTGTAGGTTGGGTACCCTGGATTGGGAACCAGGGCGACATCCCCTTCATTGAGATAGGTCATACAAATATGCATGATACCTTCTTTGGATCCTATCAGTGGAAGGATCTCGAACTCAGGGTTCAGTTCGACGCCATACCATTTATCATACCAGCTGGCAATAGCCTGCCTCAACAAGGGAGATCCTTTATAAGACTGGTAAGCATGGACATTGGGCTTTGCGCTTTCTTCCTGTAATACCCGGATCACATCCGGATGAGGAGGAAGGTCCGGGCTTCCGATACCCAGGTTGATAATATTCTTTCCCTGTTTGTTCAACCCTTCTATCTCCCGCAATTTTTGGGAAAAATAATACTCCCCGATTCCATCCAGTCTTTTAGCTGTTTCTACCCCCCAGCCCCCTGAAGGGGGAGTTTGTAACCTGCTGCTCTTATTGTTAGTATCACTCATTTCAATTCTTTTTTCAACCTATTTTAAATCCTTTGTATTTGCTTTTTATTACCCCTTTAGGGGGTTGGGGGGTTATACCGTTCTCCCTTTCTTATAAACTCCATATATCTTCAATTCCGCTGTGATCGGCCGGATGGCTTCGATGACCCGGTTAAACTGCTCCAGGTTATCGAATTCCATATCAGCATGAAAAGAATATTCCCAATCGCTCCCTGGAATCGGGAAGGATTGCAGTTTACTCAGGTTGATCCCACCTTCGGCGATCTTCGTGAGAACCCTGGCCAGACTTCCCCTTGAGTGATCCGTATGAAAATTCACGGATGCCTTATCGGCTATTTCCACCTTTTGAGCGCTCTCTTCCCTTTCCAGGATCAGGAACCTCGTGTAGTTGTTACGCATCGTATGAATATTCGGCGCGAGCATCTCCAGACCGAAAAGATCTGCGGCCAATTTGCTGGCAATGGCCGCAACGTGTTTGCTATGATGCTGCTGAAGATGTTTTGCACTAAGGGCTGTGTCCTCTGTTTCCACCAATTTCCAATGCGGATATTTTTCCAGGTAATCTATACACTGCAGCAGGGCCATATGATGAGAATGCACTTCCTTAATATCTTCCAGTTTCACTCCCGGATTCACCAACAGGTTCTGTCTGATCTGCAGGTATATCTCACCGACTATGCGCAGATTGCTTTTCTGCAGTAAATTATAGTTAGGTAGGATACTTCCGGCAATCGAGTTCTCGATAGCCATTACGCCTCCATCGCTCTCCTTTTTACTGGCAGCGACCCTGATCACCTCGCGAAAGGTAGCACAGGTTATCACTTCCACATCTTTGCCAAAGAATTGCTGAGCCGCCACCTGGTGAAAACTTCCTTCATACCCTTGTATGGAAACTCTTATTCCTGCCGCCCCTTTGGAGGTGGAGTTTGATAACATGTTATTCCTGTCGTTAACTGAACTCATTTCCAATTTTTTATTTCTTTTATAAAAGCCCCGTGCTTGCCAGAAAAATGTCGCACGGCTCTTTTATTGTCTAATGTCTGCCTCCGGCCTTGGGGCCTTGCC
>NZ_JBTLQH010000018.1:0-129448 GCF_054461575.1 Flavitalea flava | reverse complement strand
CCGGAATGCGGTTGACCAGGATCGTCTTACCCATCGACAGCGCTTCCAGGATGGAATTATTGGCAGTGGCGAAAAGCAGGGGCCGGATCATCAGGGTTGCGGAGGCATACAGGTCCCTTAGCCCCGCATCCGGTACATGGTATAAATAGTGCACATTCGGGAAGGTATTCAGTTTCTCTTTTAATCCGACGAATACAAATTGCCGGGAAGGGTTCGCGGTGATAAACTCCATAAGGAGTTCCCTGTCCAATCCATGAGAGCCAACGCAAAGGATATAATCCTTTCCGGCAAAAGAATTTTGCGCTATGGCCAGGGCAGGGTCCCAGAAATCGGTGTCGATGCCGTGGGGAATAAACCAAGCCTTTGATTGGTATCTTTCTGGAATCCGGGACAGGAGGTTCCGGGAAACGACGGCAATGTTTTTCGCCCTGCGCAACGCCCTTTTTTGAATGAAATTATATTTAATAAACAGAAAAAGTTTTTGTTTGACGGACTTATACCTGACCACTCCGGGAAGGACATGAAAGGTTACGGTAAAGGACCCGGGGGCAAGAGAAAAAGTGCAATCAGAATAAAGGGAATGTACGACATCGAATTTACCTTCCAGTTCACGACCCTTGGACGATATGGCCCTCCTTTTTGAAAACAGGAAATCTTTGCGGGCGCCGGTAACGGTAATGACCCGGACGAGTCCATCCTGGTAATCGGCGACTTCGTTCCCCCAGGTAACCAGGGTCACCTCATGACGTTCAGCGGCAAAGGCCACGATCCGCTGGAATCCGCTGTGCAGGGAATGATGGGAATTGTTGGTCCAGTGATGGGATAGGAAAAGAATTTTCATCCGTTCATTTTTATGAGGATTCATCCCTTATTTTTTAATTTAAGTTGTACATAATTTTTAAGGACGCCCATGGTACGTAAGAGGGCGATCAGGTTGCCGGAAAGGCCTCCCCTGTGTTTGATGGAATAATACCGGATCTTCCGGAAGGAATTGATCGAATAGACGTTCTTAAAACTTTTATACAGGGTTTTTAAGGATGGATTATTATAGACCGCTCCGGCAGAGGTCAGTTGTACATTTTCATACACCACGGCATTAAAAGAGATATATACGGGTATTCCATTTTTGGAGGCCCGGTAGGTAAAATCCGTCTCGGAGCTGTACTGGACCAGATTTTCATCATAAAGCCCCAACTGGTCAAAAATGGTAATAGGATACAGGATGCCCCGTCCGGATAGTACGATCGATGGCTTAAGACCAGGAAGGGGCACTTTCTTCCTGCCGGGAAACGTTTCTTTCTTAAGATCGGCGAGGGCCGCTTCGGATAGAATAGAGAATTTAGGGATATAATTGGATTCTTTCAGGGTATAATTGATCTTTGAAACACCGGAGAAGGTGATGATGTGGGGCAGGCCCAGGCTGAGGGAGATGGACCCTATGACAGATCCAGGCCCACCCCGGTCATAATCCCTTAGAAGTATGCTTACATAATCCGCATCGAAATTCAGATCGTCATTCAGTGTCAGGACAAAATTGCACTGCAATAAGATGGCCATTTTGATCCCTTCATTGATACATTTTGTATACCACCAGTTACCATCCCCTTTGACCACGACGGCTCTGGGGAACTCCTTTTCCAGCATGTCCAGGGTGCCATCCGTTGACCCATCCACGATCACAATCGGCACCAGGTTGCCCTTAAAATCCTGTTCTTTCAGACATTGAAGACAGTTCTGCAAACTTTTCACCCGGTTGAAGGTCGGAATAAGCGCACCTATTTTTATAGCTGTTTCCATTAGCCGAAAATCTTTATTCATAAGTAATGGTGTTTTTCCCCAGTTTCATTTTTGCTGATCGGCTCCTTCTTTTTTTATTCAGGGGAATGATCGTTATACCGCAATACAAGGCGAGACCGATAAAAAAAGCTTTGAAGAAATAATCTTCAGAAAACCCGATAAGGCCTAAGAGCACCACGGCCATCCAGGCATTGGTCTTGTTTTGAAGGATCTTGTAAAAAGTCTTCCAGACGAGATAGAAAAAGAGAATAAAAAAGAGGATGCCGTAGGTGCTCAGCAGAATGCCCATTCCATTATTGCGGTGAATAGTCTTAAATTTCAGGTTGTAATATTTCTCTCCGAGCTTCATCTCAATATTGCGGCCGGTGCCGATCACCTCATGGTCCTTCATCAGCCGCATGTCCGCAAGGAAACTGTTGAACCGGCTTTCCCCGGGCACGCCTTTATTCGAATATTCGATTTGTTTGTTGATCTTTTCGTTCAGGAAATCCAGCTTGGTATATAATGCCAGGGAAAGGCCTGCAACCACCAGCAGGATGAAAATTGAAATCGCAGGTCTTTGAAAGAAAAAATTCCTTAAATAGACGAGAATGACAAAAAACAGCGCCAGATAGGTGGTGGTAGACAGGGTGGTCAGGATACAAATGACAAAGATCAGATTGGTCCTGGATTTCCATTTATCCTTACGGTAAAACAAATTGATAAAAAGGGCCAGGATCAAGAACCCCCCATGGGTGCCGGGCTCCCAATAGAACCCGGAGTTCCGGTTAATATCGATCTGGCTGAGGTTAAAGATGATCAGGCTGCCCGAATCGTTATAAAAATCGTAGCCTGCTCTGGCAAAGGGGGCCTTAAAAAAACCGGCCAGGTTGGTAAGAGGGGGGATCAACCCTTTAAAAAGCATACAGGGTATAAAAAAACACAGGCTGATCACTGCGAACACATATACAAACCGGATAAAGCGGTCAAAGAACGCGTCCCCCAATATACGGATGGCCACCATGGCCAGGGCGATGCGAAGATATTCCCCGAGAAATGTTTTGACCGGAAAGGCATGATAAACGAGACATTGGGCAATCTGCAGGATGGCCAATACACCGATATACAAATAGAAATAATTGTTTAACCGGGCACTGGTACCCTTTTTGAAATACAACAGCACGAGCAGCGTGACAAAGGACATGGACAACATCTCTATCGAAAGATAAAAGAAGGAATTGGCCGTATTGGCGATCAGCAGGAACATGGTTGCCTGATCTATCCGGGTCTGGAATTTTTGATCCTTCTGAAATTGTTGATCCTTCTGATCGATCTGGTCCTTATATGGGGAGCTGTATTGCATGTGCATTTCTCTTGTTTGCTTGAGGTCTATCCTGGCACCTTTTGCTCCGTCACAGCCTGTCTGCGTGTTTTTCCTTTGAATAAAAGAAGATATAGGGCGTCCCGCCAGAACCAGGAATGTTTGGTCATCACATGATGCCTTGCAAATTGTTTGCCCGACGATAAATAGGCCGGGATCAGCGGCCAGTAGAGATCCCTGGTACTGATGATCACTTCGTCAAGGGTCCAGGTATCTCCCAGCCGGTCTGCCATCAGGGCAAAAGTCGTCTGCTCTGCAAATCCTTCATGAAATATCTTTACCATGTCCATCAGTTGATCGAAATCCTTATAATGGTCATAAGGAGAGCCCGAAAGATAAATGATCCCCGAATTTATAGGCGGCTTGTCCAGCAGATTCAACCGGTCGAGATACCGTAAGATCGGCATATGATAACAATGCTCATTGTCCATGGAGATCCGCATGGTGAATCCGTTTGTCCTAACAGGCAAACGGGGTTCGCCGAACCAAAGGATATCCGTATCGCAATAAAGTACCGGATGCATTTCCGCCTCGGCAAGGACGACCAGTAATTTGCGGGCATACGCACTGTTTTGGGAAAATTCGATCAGGGATTTCCTTCCCTTTTCCTGATGAAAGGCAGCTGACTCCTCCCAGGTCTTCACCTTATAGGGGTAAGGCCAGAAGCCCATCTGATCTTGTATAATGGCGATGGGCGTGCCATCTGTAACGATGGTCAGCATAGGAACTTTTTCCCAGCTGTTATAGATCGAGAACAAGGCCGCCTTTAGCATCTTCGCGCCTTTCTGGCCGGTAAATAAAAGAAGGTTGAGATCGGAGACTTCTTTTTCAGGATTGAGCTTTTTGGGGAAAAAAGCGGAAAACAACATCCGGAAGGTACGTCCCAGCAGGCCATAACCCTTGTAAAGGATGATTTTCGATATGGTAACGTTCTTTTTAGACATAGTTCTTTAGATTTATTTGTTCCACATTCCTTTTGCGTTCCCATTGATTATACGCGAATACTGGATTTTATAAAGAACCGAAACCGGAAGCGTCGTACAGGTCATAGCCAGCACCACTCCTTCGGGTCCGAGGTGCAGGGTCTTGCAAAAAAATAAAGCAAGCGGGATCGTCATAATGATGCTGAAGATCGCCGTATACAATTGAAGTCTAACTTTACCCGTGCCGTTCAAAAAAATATGCTGAGGAGCGGCAATAAGGCTGATCAGGGCATACAGACACATGACGATCCGCATGGAAACCGGTACCTGTACTACATCTCCCAACCAGAGACGGAACAGGGGGCCGGCGACCAGGGTAGACAGAACGACCATTCCCATGAGAAAATACGTGATCGTTTCCAGTTTCCGGATGGTATGGTTGATCCAGGTGAATTCTTTACGGGTATAGGCATCGGTAAAGGCCGACCAATACGTGGCCGTGATGATACCATTGATCATCAGGACGATCGTAAAATACTTATAGGCAACATTGTATACTGTTACTACCTGGGGACCGAATAATTGGGTGAGGATGATGTTTGCACTGGAATAGATCACCAGGAAAGCGATCTGGATGATAAAAAACTGCAGTCCGAGACCGAAGAGCGCTTTGGAGTGTGAAAATCGAACGTGTTTCCAGGAAGGAGCGATATCCCTGAACTTACCTCCCAAAAAAAGCAAATTAAATACCAGTAAAACCACGACCGGTGATGCACTGAAAACGATGGAAACCCAGAACAAGGAACCGCTTGTGGTGCGGGTTAGTATAAAAATCGTTATCAGAGACAGGAAATTGGCCAGTGGATTGATCAGGTTGTTCAGCGCCGGTTCCTGATGAGCAAATAATATATTGCCGATCAGGTTCATGATAAATTGAAGGCAAAAAAACGATAGTACTATCAGCATAATCTTACCCAACTCTTCCGCCAGGTCCGGTGAGGTATTAAGAACCCGGGACCAGTTCAGCAGAGGGGTAATAATCCAGAACAACACCATCAGGGTAAGAAAAATGGCCGTCACACAGGCATAGGAAGTACTCACGTACACCTTTGCCATCTCCCGGTCGCCTTTGGCGAGCGCTTCGGAAAGTTTGTTTCGTAACCCGTTGCCGATCCCTATATCGAAGAAGCTGAACCAGCCTACCAGGGAGCTCATGGTAAGCCAGATACCATAACGCTCTTTATCCAGGTAATGCAGGGTCAGGGGAACCAGGGCGAAAGAACAGGCGATGCTTCCTCCTTTGATAAGAAAGGAAAAGAGAATATTCTTATTCGCCTTGCTGGTTCGTTCGTGACCTCCGAAAAGCCGGCCCTTAATTTTTGCGAGATAGATCATGATACGGATTCATTAAAATAACCTTCTTTTTTTTGCTGTCCCCGCCCAGCGGGGACATCGTTGAGGACAACGACCATGTTGGGGACCGTCTCTTCTTCGGCGGTCCGGTTGATATAGCCCAAATTTTTCCTGGTGCTGAAACCGATCCTCAATACGAACAGGTTTATGTCCGCATAGGAGGCTATCGTTTTTGCATCGCTCAGGATCCCGATGGGCGAATTGTCGATTACGATGAAATCAAAGAATGCCTGGGCTTCCTTCATAAATTTATCCATCTGAGGGGAATCCATTAATTCGGCCAGACGGGTATCCGGGTTCCCTGCTTTTATGAAAGATAGTCCCGGCACTTGCGTGTCGGACAGGATTTCTGTGAGGGAGGCCTTCCCGTTCAGGTAGTGCCCCAGGCTTTTGATGGCAGGCGTGCTGCCAAGGCTTTCCGGACGGGGGGTTTTTTTGTCCAGATCCAGTAACAATACTTTTTTGCCACTCAGGGAAAGGATAGCCGAAATGTTTGCGGCAATAAAGGATTTACCTTCTGCCCGGCTGACGGAATGGACTGCCAGTATTGCGCCAGGCTGAGCGGTAGGCCGGTCTTTCAGCAGGAGACGCAAATTTGCCCGCAGATCGCGAAAGGCTTCCGTAATTTCCGAGTTCGGGTATTGTAATACTGGCAGCTCCGATCCTGTTTTGTTATGATATATACTGCCGGCAACGGACAGGTGCAGCGATTGCCGCACGCCTTCCTGATCTTTCAGTTTTTTATCCGTGTAGAGCCGGAGCAGGATGATCCCAAGAGTCAGCACGATACCAAGAAGGATACCGATGGCCAGATTGACGATCGGCTTCAGCCCTATTGGTTCCGTGGTCATGGGGGTGGCGGCATCCAGTATTTGCGCATCCGGATTGTTGGAGGCCAGGGCTATGCCGGCTTCCGCTCTTTTCTGCAATAAAAAATTATAGAGCTGGCTATTGATATCGAAACCCCGTTTGACATCCATAAAGGCTCTTTCCGTCTGGGGAATAGCCGTTAGCCGGGTATTGGTCTGGGCTTTTTGCTGCTCCAGGCTGTTCAATTCGAATTGGGCGTTGGAGAGCAGGCTGCCAACCGTCTTTTTTATCAGCTGCTGTGTTAATTCAATATCATTGTTGACTTCTATAAGCTTGGGATTGCGGGCCTGGGCGGTAAGGGAAAGGGTTTTCCGCACACTGTATTGCTGTGCTTGTTTTTGAACAAGGTTGACCAATTCAGGATCAGGGTCGCCGATGGAAGGGGCGACAAAACTTTTTAAGTCATCTTCGCTGTTCAGGTGATTGTTCAGTTCATTGTAATAGTTGATCTTCAGCTTTAGTGTATTTACCTTTTTATCCACCTCTTCCGCTTTTTGCAGGATAAGGGTACCTTCCTGGCTCAGATCGACGACTTTATTATTCGTTTTGAAGTTTGTAAAACGATTGCTCGAGAGCTGGAGTGAATCGGCGACTCCGGCGATCTGATTGCGGATGAATTGCATAGTATTGATCGCCGATTGATTCTTTTGGTCCAGGCCGAACTTACGATACGTTTCACCCAACCCATTCAGATAGTCCACATTCCGCTGTACGTTCGGGCCTTTCAGTTCGACGGTGAGCACATTGCTTTCAGGAGCCGCTATCTTAACAGCCAGCTGGCCCTGATAGTCGATGGCTAATCCGGCGATATTATTAATGACAAGAAGGTAGTCGATTCCTGCTTCAGGCACGCTCCCCGGGACGGCCGGGTCCAGGGTAAAGTGAAACCAGGTATTGTCGAACGGTTTTCCGAAGGCGCCTTTTTCACTGAACTTTATACCCACCAGCGAATCAGCGGTTTTGGATTGATAATCGCATTGTGCTGTATAGTCGCCGCCGGGTAATATGTGGATCGTGACCGGAACCTCCCTGGCCTGTTCCTTTCCGGTGGAAAGCGTTACCACGAAAGGCTCGTTTTTATAGAGGTCTTGTTTACCGATGATGAGTTTTTTGTACACGGATGTTTTCCAGTCGAGGTCCTGAAGCGTCTTCAATTGAAGGCTATAGGCAGAAACAACGGATTGTTCGTCCTGAATATTAACGGTCTTCTCCTTTATATCCAGGTTGTCCATCGTTGAGTTCAACGTAGACTGGTGGGGAACGTTCTTGAGCAGCAGGGTCATGGAGCTCTTATAACTTCCATGAAAATATTTATTAAAACCCAGGGCTAAGGTCAATCCAAGGGCAGCCGCCAGAATAAACCAGTACCAGTTCCGTAAGATGGCTGGGAAGATCATAGCCTTGTTAATAAAGATCTGTTTCTCGCCGGGACCGGAGGGATGCGTATTTTTATAAGTCTCCATGCTTGGTTTATTAGTTTATTTGTGCAAATAATTTAAGAGGAGCAAAATGGCGGTAAGGGATCCGACGATCACGCCTGCGAAGGGTAACTTTTGCTGAATTCCCTTATTTTTTCCGGGTTGAAGTAGAACCACGTCGTCGGGCTGAAGGTAAAACCCGCCCGATGCGAGCGACGATTTACTGTTCAGGTTCAGCGAGAAGGTCTTCGTCCCTTCAACGGTATTCCTGAGCACGAGCACGTCCTGCAATTTGGCGAAATCCGTCGTTCCCTGCGCAAGACTGATGGCATCGAGGACCGTGACATAATTATTATAGTTGTAATAGATCCCCGGGGTCTTCACTTCTCCAAGAACGGTAATCTTATAAGACAATACCCGCACTTTGACCGTCACTTCTTTCAGGAATTCTTTGGCCGAGACTTTAATCTGGTCTTCGGCCTCGCTGATGGTCTTTCCCTCCACTTTGACTTTTCCCAGCATAGGGAGATCAATGGTGCCATCGGCCTGCACTAAATTCCCATTCACCGCTTTTAAGGCCGGTACTTCGAAGTTGGAGGCGATTTGGGCCCCGCTGGAAGGATCTATAAGTTTGTTCATCTCCGGATCCTGGGAGTTAATACTGACGAACAGATTATCCTTTACCCTGATCTTGTAAGGCGGAGGTGGTTTTGGCAATCCCCTGAGTGTTTGGTCGGGAGTAACGTCCTGCAAATACGTTAGTTTTTTAGCGGAAGTGCAGGAGGTGAATGCCGGAATAAAAAAGAGCGCATACAGGAAGACCAGCAGGGTTAGGGGGTTGTGTTTTTTCATTATATAAAAATAATCAGTATAAAAATAAATATTTAAGGTTTGTTTCCGTATATATGGGGCATAAACCGGGGGTTAAATGTTTTTAAGGGTGATTAAAAAGCATTTTTCTTAGATTTTTTTCCAAAAGCAGTGAGAATGACGATGTAGAGATCAAGCCCAAAGCTCCAGTTTTCGATATACCATAGGTCATGGAGCGTTCTCCCCCAATATTGCATCTTTGTTTTGGTGGGCCCTCTCCAGCCTTTGACCTGGGCCCATCCGGTGATACCGGGTTTTATCGTGTGCCGCATCATATAATGACCCATTTTTTGCTGAAGGTCTTTGTTCAGATTGATACGGTGAGGTCTTGGGCCGACGACTGACATGTCGTTGGTCAGGACATTCAGTAATTGCGGAAGTTCGTCGAAGCTAAGTTTTCGGAGGATCTTTCCTATCGGTGTAATCCGCTGATCGTTCTTTACTGTCGATTGAGCCTCGGAGGCCGAAGAGGGATCAAACCGCATGGTCCTGAACTTATAAATTTTAAAGGGTTTCCCGGTGACTCCCAGACGATAGGTCTGGAAAAATGCAGGGCCCTTGCTTGTCAGTTTTATGGCCAGGGCTATCAATACTCCCAGTGGGAAAAGCAGGACGATCATCACAATGGAGAAGAGAATATCAAAGGCCCTTTTCAGGAAACGGTTGGAATAAATATCCAAAGGAAAGGTACGCATTTCCAGCAACGGGATATCGCCGATTTTCCCCACCTTAAACGTGAGCTTATGTTTGCCCATGTAATTGGGAATCAGATGTGTACGTACTCCATTCCTTTCCGCTACGGCGATAAGGTTCGCTATCATGTCTGCTTTGTGGAGGGGGATGGTGATAAAAGCGTCTTCGAAGGGTAAGTTATCAAAGATCTTTTGAAATTCATCCACCGATCCGATCACATTCCTGTCTCCGGGTTGGGTAGGGGCCTCAGAGAGAAGACCAAGGGGTTTAATGCCGAGGTGTTTATTATGCAGGAAATAATCCTGCAATTTGTTGCCCAATACATTATTTCCGATGATAACCGTAGGTTTAAGATATAAATGAGTTTTAAAGGAATAGTAGAAAAAGTACCAGGACGATATAGCGTATTTCAAAAGGAAAAAAATGGCGATCGTGGTCAAAAACAACTTCTTCGGGCAGCCCGCTTTACCAAAGACCATCAGCGCCAATGTTGTAAACGCAAAATAATAAACAAAACGGGTGACCATGGACCGGGACATTTTTGGGAAGTCTATCTTTAAATTTTTAAGGTCTTCCACAAAAATGGGGCTAATGACTACATAGCCCAAATTTAAAATTACCAACAATTGTTTAAGGCAACCTGGATCTCCTTTATCGAAAAATATTCTTACCAGAAAAAAGCTCAGGTTAAGAATAATCAAATCGATCGAAAGGATGAGAAGATGAATTTCTCTGGGTCTCAATCTCATCAAGTATAACTTTTAAGGTTTTTGCACATTGTTAAAGCACATTCTTATTCTTTCCCAAAATGGGCAAACGATTCCTTGTTCGGACATTAGTCCGGACGAAAGTGGTCGGTATTAAGGGAATAACTTAGTTTTAACAACAAAAGAGGTAGTTTCTGAGGATATTCGGGATTCGATGGCAGTCAACCTTCTTGTTCGGTACTTATTCGAGTATTAATATCTTGTCGATATTGGGATGGATTTGGGACTGCAAGGTAGTTAAAATAGGTGAAATTCTTTATTTGTTTGCACATTTTTCTTTTATTTTCTTAAAATTTATTCTAATTAACCTTCTATAAATGAGGCTATTATATTTAATATTCCTATTGGGGGCTGTTTCCGGCCGTGCAAATTCTTATTACTTTTCTTCCCGTGACGGTGACGATTCCCGAACTGTGGCACAAGCTCAACAGGCGGCGACACCCTGGAAGACGCTAAGCAAATTAAATGCCTGTTTTTCAAACCTGCTGCCCGGGGATTCGGTTTTGTTTAAACGGGGGGATGTTTTTAAAGGGACCCTGCGGATAACGCAATCAGGGACTGCCGGCAATCCGATCGTGTTGGCTGCCTTCGGGAACGGGCCACTTCCCGTCATTAGCGGTTTTTCAGGATTGACCAACTGGACATCCGTTGGGAAGGGGATTTGGCGTGCTCCCTGTGGCGATTGTGGTATGAGTGTGAATATGCTGACTATTGACGGGAACGCAATACCTATGGGCAGGAGCCCCAATGCAGGGGAGTCGAATGGGGGATTTGCAACCATTCAAAGCCATGTAAAAAAACAATCGATCAGTGATGACAATCTGGGAAACGGGCCGGATTGGACGGGGGCCGAGATCGTCATGCGAAAAAACCGGTTCATTATTGATAAAAGCAAGATCGTTTCCCAATCCGGGAATACAATCAATTATAAATCAGGAAATTATTATGAACCAACGGATAAGTTCGGTTATTTTATACAAAATGATATCCGTACCCTGGACCAGAAAGGAGAATGGTATTATGATCCAAATGCCAGGACCATGAGCCTTTATTATGGCAGTGAAGATCCTTCGGGAGCCGAGATCAGGGCCAGCAGCGTTGACACCCTGGTTGTGATAAAAAATAAACATTATCTTGTTTTTGACGGTCTTTTTTTCCTGGGCAGTAATCTCGATGTCTTTAATCTTACTAATGCAGACAACATCAGCATAACCCATTGCCGTATTTCTTTTGCCGGATTAAATGCCATCAAAGGGTTGCAGACAGATCGAATCACTATCGGGAATGTGGAAATCCGTAATTCCAATAACAATGCAATTGATATCCGCGGAACGGGTTCCCTGGTCGGGGATAATAAGATCTCACGGACCGGTACGATCCCCGGAATGGGAACCGGGGAACAATCCTATCTGGGTATCCATGTGGCGGGGACCGGCAATACCGTACAGTATAACCAGGTCGATACGACTGGGTATGTCCCTATCTTTTTCCTGGGTAGTTCAAATACCATCCTGAATAATGTAGTCAGGGCATTCGCCTTTGTCAAAGATGACGGGGGTGGGATTTATACATGGTCGGGGGATATCGATTCCGGTATCCAAAGGAATACAGGGACCATTGTCGGCAATATCGTTCTGGATGGGATTACGGCCCCCGGGGGTACGGACGGAAAGCAACCGGGAATTGCCAATGGGATCTACCTGGACGAGAATAGCGGTATGCTCGCGGTGACCGGCAATACAGTCAGCCGTTGTACGGGAGGGATCTTTCTGCAGGATGCCCATGAGGTAATCGTAAAAGAAAATACCTTGTATGACAATGGATTTCAGCTTGCTTTACGGCACCCACTCGTCAAAGGCACCTTGCGCAATAACAGGATTATACAAAATACCCTCGTTGCCAGAACAGGCGAGCAGACCGTATTGATCTTAAGTTCGGCTGTTTCGGGAGAGGTCTCGTCATATGCCGAATTCGAAGACAACAATTATGCGCAGCTTTCCTCCGGCGGAGGAGGGAATTTTTTCCGGGTCGTAACCCGGCCGGCCGGTGGCAATCAGACCCAGTCCAGGGGTAGCCTGGATCAATGGAAGTCGGGATTCGGTAAAGACAAGAATTCCAGGGTAAGCACACCCGTCGGCCCTGCCCTGTTTGAATTCAATAAAGACAAAACTGTCAGAACCTTAAACTTGAATGGAACCTACGCAGATCTTTCCGGAAAGACTTACAAGGGAGAAATCAAACTGGCTCCTTTTTCCTCGGTTTTGTTGTTTAAAAAATGATGGAATGTGTATTATCGGATAGATGAACCTTTTTTTGCTGTTTTTTCACTGATGCGATAAATATATTTTATTATAATAATAGAATATTTAGGCTTATGGCATGAGGTTTGTGCCTATGAACCATTCACGCGAAATAAAATCTATTGGAAATGGGCTTAAACGTACAATCCAATTGATAAGTAATAAGAATTATCCAATTAATTCGGCGAACTATGAAAAACGGTGATGGGTCCTTCCCGCAAAAAATGGTGCTGGGTCTCTGCGTGGGAATAATACTGCATTTTTCATCTGCCGGTCAGACCGGTTCCGGCGACGGAACCATACATACGCTGCTCAGCCGAACCTATGATACCCTGGTTTCAGGGACGGGAAATGACAAACATACGGTAAGTTTCCCCCAATGGGATTCGCGATCAGGTAAATTGGTGGCGGTCCGGATCAAAACACAGATATCGTCCCAATATCAATACACCCTTCGGAATGCAGATAGTCTACCCGATACTTATATTGTAAAGATGGGACGGGAAGACAAGATCAATGATGGGGCCATTGCCACTCCATATGATAGCACCTCGGACCATACGATCGGATCTTTTTCCCTGGATCCGGGTAACCGGCAGTCACAAGATCCGTATATCCTCCTTGATAAGTATAATCATACGGATAGTATCACAGATCATTTTGATTCCTATACGGGTACGGGAGAATTTCTACTGAAATATTCGGCCGTTACCTGGTCGAACGTGAACAGTGCTAATAAACTGGGCTATTATTATAGCGCTGCCATCCTGGATACCACCCGATTTTCCCTCACCTATCTGTATACGGCAGGAGAAGATTCTTTGACTACCAAACCGGATCCATTTGCGACGATCGGCAATGACCCGGGCAGGGGCATGACACTTTATCCCAACCCGGCAACGGATTTTATTCAAATTGCCTTTACGGACCCGGGGGACTGGAAGGTGGAGATCATTGCCGCCGATGGCCACCTGGTGCAAAGAAATAATTTTTCCAATATCAATCTGGCCAGGATTAATTTCTCCCATAAACTAACGGCAGGAGCCTATTTTGCCCGTGCAACGGATTCCCGGAAACTCCGGAGTTCCGTGAAGACTTTCCTGATCCGGTAGTTACAATGCGAAGTGTACTACATGCCGGTAATAACCGGTACATGTTTGATCGGAAAATTGCAGGAGTTGGCGATAAAACACATTTTGCCGGCATCGTGATGAAGCGACTTTGCTTTTTCGATCTTCGCAGGATCGGTAATGATTATTTCGGGATGCAGGATAACCTCCGTAAAATGCCCGCTGCCATCATCTTTCTCCAGCATGGTTCCTTCCGGTCTGTCCACATAACCGGTAATGGTGATCCCCGCCACCGAACATAAATGCAGATACCATAACATATGACAGGTTGAGATAGAGGCCAGCAATAAGTCTTCCGGATTGTGGCGATCAGCGTCCCCCTGGTAAGAAGGCTGAGATGACCCAAGAATATCAGGTTTGCCGGTAATGCTGGTCGTATGATGCCTTTTATAGGCCCTGTAGTTTTTGGTCCCTTCTCCCAGATTGCCGGTCCAGGTGATTGTGGCATTATAATGATGTTCTTTCATAGTCAGGCAAAGTTACAACTCACTTATTCCAATTCTTTATTAATTTTTTCGATGACCTCCTTACTATTCATTATACCATCTTCGTAGGCCTGCAGTATATTATTTGTTATATAACTTTTATTAAATCTCAGCAGCAGGCGCATTTCCGAGATCCTCAAAACCTCATCCGCATTGGCAATACCCCCATTCAGGGCCAACTGGAAATGGGCGTTTAAAAAAGGAGTGACCTTATTGGAGATCTCTTCGTAATAGTATTTATTCAACGTCATGATTCGCGGGAAATAAGATTCATGCAGGCTGATGATATCGTTTAGCAACTCTTTATTTTCTATGATCGTAAATTTACCGCTGGCCTTTAATCCTTCATATCTGCTATTTCTGGGCTGAAAGTCTGCACTGCTAAAAAAAATACCCTGGTATTTGTTTAGGCTATCACTGTTAAAAATTGTTTCGTTTCCCTTTTTAGGCAGAGCTGGTTCGCTGCCAACCCTGATAAAATAATCCATTCCACTGATTGCAAACTGGTAAAATTTCAGGGAGCCGTTTATATCTTCAATATCATCCTTCAGGTCTTTTTTTAAGCCGGTGAGAAACTCTTTTTCTTCTTTTTTCTCGCGGGATCGGTCGCTCCAGTTATGGAACCAGATGGAAATGGTAACGGCAAATACAATGATCACTATTTCGATCAGGATCTCTTTAATCTTATGCTTCCAGGATGTATGCGGGTCTTTGATGGTCTTATAAGCTGCTTCCGTGTGTTTGATTATTTCATTTTCCGCCATGGTATTCTTACTGGTTTAATTTTCGAAGGTATTATTTTATGTTCATAATTTTTGCTGATCATTCGCGTTAACACCCTTCAATGCCTGTTGGAATGGGCCGGTTTCCGGATTGCCCACTCAGATTAATTAAAGTAATAATATGTTATGAAAGTCCTGTCCCTTTTATTGATAGTATGTTTTTCTGCATCTGCTTCCCTTACTTCCGCTCAGGCCGTGCGAATCCGGGAAATAAAATACCGTCCGAAACCTGAAATATATGATCCCGGAGATTCCACCATTATTTATCCCATCATAGCCAGCAAAAATCCTTTAGCGGATAAATTGATGAATGAAACGATAAGGAGTGTCGCACTGCCGTCGTTGGATGACGAGGAGGACCTAAAGACTGCCAAAAAGCCTTTCACCCAAAAAGTCAGAAAGGCGCTAAGGGATTTTATTGAAGACGGGCTATCGGACCTCTCTTATAGCGTCACTTTCAACAGAAATAACCTGCTTTCCCTTCATGTATATGTCGAAGAGAGTGGAGGGCATCATATTGTCAGAAACGAGTATTATTTTAATTTCAACATAAGGACAGGAGAGGGCATTGGCATCACCGATCTGATCAGGGAGGATAAACTGGATAGTTTTACCCATAAATTATTGCAGGATAAACGAAGATTCCTAAAGCGACATGAGACGATCAATTTGAAAAATGCGCTAAAGAAAAAAGAAATCTCTAAGGATACCTATGCAGAGATGATTCAAACGATCGATAAAGATTGTAAGGATACCGTTCAAATGAACAATTTTATCATAACCGGCAAGGGAATAGAAATTATCGATCCCTGTCCCCTTGCTTCGTCCGGTGGTTTTGATCCAGACTATTCCTTAACCTATTCCTATCCTTCCCTTTATCCCTTTTTAAATCCGGCTTTTCAAAAGAAAATAGAGAAATAACGTTATTTTTAACTACCGGAACATTGCTGCTGATGGATATAAGAGAAAACTATGACACCTGACCTGCATTCAAACCCTCTATTTAAAGACTATTTCAGTAATAATCATGGGTATGATGAATTATTAGGGGAAGATGGCAAACTCCGCCCTCACTGGGAGACTTTTTTTCAGTCCTATTGCCAATTAGGGAACGAAGAAATAGCAGGCCGTAACGAGGGTATGATGCGTCTGCTAAAGGAAAACGGGGTCACGTATAATATTTATGGCGAGCCTTCGGGAATGAATCGGCCCTGGAATCTTGACATCATACCCTTCCTCATCGGTAAAAATGAATGGCCAGGTATCGAATCAGGTCTTTTACAACGAGCCGGTCTTTTAAACCTCGTATTGGGCGATATTTATGGTGAGCGGAAACTGATCCGAAACGGGATCCTGCCTGCAGAACTGATTTACAACCATGCCGGTTTTATTCGTCAGTGTTCCGGTATCCGGCTCCCCGGACGGCACCATCTGGTTTTATATTCCGCCGATCTGGCCAGAAGCAGGGATGGGAAGGTATGGGTCGTCAATGACCGTACCCAGGCCCCTTCCGGTTCCGGGTATGCCCTTGAAAACAGGACTGCCATGACCCGGATCATGCCGGAATTGTTTGACGGATTGAAAGTGCGGCATCTTTCGCCCTACTTTAATGCGCTGCGTAACGGTCTGAATGAAATAGCCCCCAACCAGGGGCTGAACCCCCGGATCGTCATCCTTACCCCCGGTTCCAATAATGAAACTTACTTTGAACATGCCTATTTGTCCTCTTACCTCGGTTTTACCCTCGTACAGGGTAATGACCTGATCGTAAAAAACAATTATGTCTGGTTAAAGACCATGGGCGGTCTGGAAAGGGTGGATGTGATCCTGCGCCGGGTGGACGAGCTTTATTGCGACCCCCTTGAATTAAAAGAAGATTCGCAATTGGGTATCCCGGGTCTGTTACAGGCGGTCCGAAGCGGAAATGTAAGTATTGCCAACCCGATCGGCAGCGGCATTCTGGAAAATCCGGGGCTTATGCCTTTTTTGCAACAGGTATCCCGTTATTTTTTATCGGAAGACCTCCTCATTCCGACCATTGCCTCCTGGTGGTGCGGCCAGCCGAAAGAACTGGATTATGTCCTGGCAAATTTACCTTCCTTAGTCGTCAAACGTATCCACCGCAGTCCGACAGGGAGTTCATCTATCGATGGAGCTTCCCTTTCGGTCAAGGAACTGTCTGAACTCAAACAACGGATCAAGGCCCACCCTTCTTTGTTTGTCGGCCAGGAGAAAGTCGATATTTCTTCTACTCCCTCCCTGATCAACGGGAAGATCGAATCCCGTAAAGTTTTGTTCCGGAGTTTCCTGGTGAGTAATAAAGAAGGTTATGTAGCGATGACCGGAGGCTTGTGCCGGACCTCTTCGGAGGCCGGAAATTTTTTGATCTCCAACCAATTGGGTGGTATCAGCAAGGATGCCTGGATCCTTTCTCCTGAACCTGTCCGGTTGGTGACACCTTTGAAGGAAACCCCGGAAAGATCTACGGTGACCTATAACGACATGTTGCCAAGTCATGCTGCAGAAAATTTATTCTGGGTAGGCCGTTATACAGAAAGAGTGCTGGGCAATGCGCGGTTCCTGCGGACAGTCATGCAATTCGTAGCGGAAGGCAATAAACTCCTTACTGAAAATAACAGCCAGACGGAGCGTAGTCTTTTGGTGGCGTTGACCCAATATAGTTATACATATCCCGGATTTGCAGGAGAGGGAAGCGAAGAAAAGCTGGACGATCCCTGGAAAGAATTAAAGGATATTTTGTTGAATGAAAAAAGGGCAGGGAGCCTGAAAAATAATTTTTTGCAATTCTACCGGGCGATCCATGAGGTCCGCGAGCATTGGTCCACGGATACCTGGAGGGTATTAAGGGCTATAGAAGAAGAGTTCCGGCAGGATATTCCCTTAACGCATCAGGGGCATTTGCGGATGCTGCATACCCTGGATGATCTGATTACCTCTATGGTTGCCTTCATCGGTCTGAACAGGGAAAGCATCTCCCGGGAACAAGGATGGATCATGCTGGATGTCGGCCGTAAGATAGAGCAAAGCCTTTTATTGATCACCATGCTGCGAACGACAATGGTAGCCAAATACAGTGACCTGGTAGAGTACAACCTTCAGCAGAGTGTATTGATGAGTAACGAAAGCCTGGTGAATTACCGGTATAAGTACCGGATGCCGCTCAATAATGAACTGGTATTGGACCTTATGCTTTTCGATCCGAATAACCCCCGGTCCCTGACTTACCAGGTGGATCGTTTGAAGGCCTATCTCAAAAATTTGCCCAAGAACCAAACGGGTTATTTACTGACCGAATATGAACGGCTGATCCTGGAAGCGGATACCCTGCTGAAACTGGCGGACAAACGGGAGCTCGCTTCGGGCGGAACCGAGGATGAATATTCCAAACTGGATGGGTTCTTATCCAAAATGTACGGTCTGTTATCCGCTATCCCGGATGTAATCTCCAGGACGTATTTCAAACATGAGCTCACCCCGAAAACTATTACCTTCCGATGACTTATCATATTACCCATAATACGACCTATACTTATTTTGAACCGGTAAGTCTTTGTCACAATGTGTTGCGGCTGGTTCCCCGGAATACCGATGGTCAGTATTGCCTGAATGCAACTGTCCGGATTTTTCCCGAACCGGATACGCTCCATGAATACACCGATTTCTTCGGCAACAAAGTAATTTATTTTTCTATTGAAAAAGAACATGCGCAATTGACAGTCCATGTACATTCCGAAATGGAAAAAAAGGCAAAGGGAAGCAGGGAGATCAATCTGTTCGATCAGACTAACGTCGGGACGGTAAGACAGAGTCTGATGGAAGTTGGGCAAAAGGCAGGGATGCAGGTTTCTGGTTTACAGGAGGCTGGCGAAATCAAACAATATGTCTTTGAAACCCCAATGACGGCCTGGAATGATGAAATAGAAGCCTATGCCAGGGTCTCTTTCCGACCCGGAAGGCCTGTCCTGGAGGCGGCCACGGAACTTATGCGACGGATCTTTTCGGATTTCCGGTTCACACCGGGTTTTACAACGGTCTCCACGCCGGTCGCCGAAGTGATGCGCGAACGAAAGGGAGTATGCCAGGACTTTGCCCATCTGGCGATTGCCTGTGTCAGGTCTGTTGGATTGCCTGCGCGTTATGTAAGCGGCTATATAGAAACGCTTTCGCCGCCGGGCGTAGAAAAACTAATCGGCGTGGATGCCTCCCATGCCTGGTTCAGCGTTTATATCTCTCATTTGGGCTGGATAGACCTCGATCCCACCAATAACGTATTGCCCGGAGATCAGCATATCACCATTGGTTGGGGCAGGGATTATGCAGATATCGCGCCGCTGAAAGGGATAATCATCAGCAGCGGTTCCCATGGTTTGGCCGTGTCGGTCGATGTAAGGAGGGAGGGGTAAGGGCGTTGGCTATACTCGCTGCATTCGTTGTGCTTCATGTTTTGTCACGTTTTGAAGAGTTACATCATGTTCTGAAATCAGTTTGTCAAGTAGGTTTCTCTTAATCAGGTTTATATGGTTTATCCTTGCTAAAGTTTCGGCTGATGAATTGAAATCGCTATTTGAAATTACGTCTGCACTAATTATTGAGATTTCATACGGTTATTTAACACATGGACAACATCCTCAAAGTCAGAACTGAATCTACCTTCATTTTCTCCCCGATCCACAAATGCATCCAGTTTGGTAGCCAGAAAATATGGTGCAGAAAATATTCGAATGGTTATACCTTTCTCCAGTGTCATGTGGATTGAATTGGAAAATGCCGGCGGGTACCATTTATTTGAAAACCCTAATATATCCTCAGATGTGGGCATAACATCCACCGTGATGCCATGGATAGTATAGCGACAGATAATTCCCGATGCTACATCATTAGCAAAGCCCTTACTTCTCACGAACTTTGTCGGAGCTTCGTCTCTTGCTCCTCCTTGTTCCTAACCTTCGCTTCGCTCGGTTATCTTCAATAGCAGCGTATTCTTTATATTGAATTATCTGGACAACTATATCGACATCGTCTGTAGGTCTTGTTTCCGTCTCTGGCCTCGTAGAATAAAGTGAGACGGTTGCTCCGCCTACGAAGACGACGTCTGAAGCAAGCTCTTCCAACGCCAGATGGACAGCTTTAATCCTGGCTATATTTTCGCGGTGACTCATAAGATGATTTTTTGCAATTCTTCAAGGGCAACTTTTAGCTCTCTTGTGCGGCCGACCCTGATTATATCAATACTCGCAAGCAATTTATATAATAGCTCGTCCTTTTTTGCGGCTTTAACAACGGATTTATACAATGGTTGAATGGCTAGCCCTCTCATATTTCCTTCAGTATCCGGCCAGACGTAGTTTAGTTCACTTTTAAATAATTTACTGTAGTAAGAGTAGGAATGAGCAGTAGGTATACCCGTGACCATGGTCCCTGGTACCTGGGGGAATACATAAGGAAGCCCATAGCGTATAAACTCCATTAATGACTGGCGATGAATCTTTCGTTTGCTTTCATCGACCAGTCCTGCAGTATGGCTTCGGTGTAAGGATTCGGATACCTCTGAAATGCTGAGGTAAAGTGAGGCAGCAAGGTCCCTATACTGCCAGTGGGGTTCAGCCACGGTCAATATTTTGAGAAGTAACACGATATCCTGTGGGCGCATGCCATTATGGGATTTCATAGTCCAAAGTTAGTTCTTTGTTCGTGATTTGCAAACAGCGAACAAAATAACACCTTTTATTTCAATACTAGCTATTAATCAATGACTTATCTTTGTCTGCCTTCTAATATCCACCTAAACTGGTTGGCAAACTTTCCATCCGGGTCCCAAACAAATCCCGCTTTATTCCTGCTTAAGAAAGCGCACTACCTGCTGCCATTCCTTTGTTTCAATCACCAGGAAATAGATGCCGGAAGCAAGGGATTGAACAGGGAGGGTGAAAGAATTGGCTCCGGTATGAAGACTAACAGAACGGGAAAACAATAGTTGTCCCTGGACATTGCAGATCCTCAGCACAGCTTGCGTTCCGCACTGTGAGAACATGTCTACGCCTAATAGGTCGCGGGCGGGATTAGGATGTAACCGGACAGACAGGAATACAATATCATTTCGGGTCAGCGCAACTATGGGAGAAAAAAAATGAGAACCTTGCCGGTCAGTCCATTCCAGCCGGTAGAGTACCGTCCCTGCCAGGACAGTCTGGTCTGAATAGCGAAAACTTTCCACCCCGGGTTGATCCGGCAGCGTTGCTAATGCAGTAAAGTTCACCTGGTCAACGGACCTTTCAATCGTATAGGACCGGATATCACCGGTTATCCCTGACTGATATAGAGCCCAGGACAACAAAACTTCCTGGTTTTGCAGGCGCCCGGTAAAATATTTCAGTGCGGAGGAAGCCAATACTATACATACCTGGGCGGTAACCGGGGGAGGCGCATAACTGGCCTGCCTGCTACCGGTTTGTCCGGGTCCGGCGCCATTGGGCTGGCCAACGCAGGACGTTTTGGAACTGCCGCTACTTACTACTCCGTTTGGACCGCCGTTTATGGAAGCACTGACTGCAGCCGGAAATACTGAACCTGCTGCCCAGATCACTCCACCGCCGCCACCTCCTCCGGGGCCTGTACAATCATTCACCAAATTGCTTGCATCGGAACCCCGGGCGCCATTGGCCTGAGCCGTAATAAGGCCTGTGACTACAGCGGCATTGATGATAACGGTACCGCCGGCTCCTCCGCCACCGCCTCCATCTCCTTCGGCCTGGGTCGGATCCGAATTCGCAGGGTTGAGCGGAGAAACCCCATTGGCCATCAATCTACCGCCGTTACCCATGACCACCGAAGCTGAAAGAATAATAATACCACCACCATTGCCGCCCGGCAGGCCTACTCCGTTATTCTCATGACCGCTACCGCCCCCGCCGCCAAAAAAGATCCTGTTGACAGATGTTGTATATCCATAAGTAGCCAGGCTGAGGCCCCCGATACCCGGGTCTGCGCCATGACAACTGAAGGTGGATTCTCCGGTCCTTTCCCCGCCAGCTCCTCCTGCTCCATAGTGGCCTCCTCCAGCCCCGCCTGTATTCGCATTGTTGCCGCCTCCGCCGCCATTGGCGAGTTTGCCGCGGCCATACTCTTCGTTAAGAATATAGGCGGCAATTCCTTCTCCCTTTTTACCTCCTGTATAATCTCCGGAAGCCGGAAGGGGCAGGTAATAATTAGTCACTGCAGCGAACCAATCACAATTATACTGCGGAACAGGATAATTCACGAGATTTCCCCCTTTGAATCCCTGCCCACTGACATCAATATCTGCGTTCAGATAGATCGTGTCCGCCGCTTCGATAGCAACAATCCCCCCTTTACCGGATACAGGGTCCCACGCAGAACTGCTGATCCCGCCTGATAGGGTAACCGATTGATAGTTCAGCACTGAAACCATCTGCAATTGCCCCGCGGGATCATACGAATTCGCTAATTGGTCCTTAAGCCACACTTCGTTATTGATGACGTTGCAGACAGTATTGAATTCATAGTTACCTGCGCTATTAATATTCGTAATGTCCCCAAAGGCAGATGCGTTAGCGGAATTGATCGACGCACCTTTAGCCTGGATGAGCAGGATCCGTTGTCCGGATGTCAGACCGGCGGCATTATCTACTATCAGTGAATTCGCAGAAGTGTTCACCGTTGTGACCGTAAAATAGGAATTGACAATCCCCTGGACGGATTGGGCCGACCCTTTCAGGCAGCCACAAAGGAGAAGTACCATTAGCAGAACGATGGGTATGGACCCTTTCATGGGATTGGATTATGGCTTAAAAATACAAAACTCCCTTCGTAACTGCAAGCAGGGGCGAACTACCAGGGTGGAATAGGGGATTTACTATTTTTTAGCAGATCCCCGCATATGGTTAGTTATCCCTGACAAATTTATTTGGGCTGCCAGCAGTTGGAATTCCGGTTGTTGCATCAAACGGTCTTTGTCCCTGAACCCATATTTAACGGCCTTCAGTAAATCGTTTTCTGCCGCTTTTGCCTGTTTGCCCCGGGCATGTAGTATGGCAGAGAAATACCAGGCTTCATTATTGGAGGAATCTGCTATTTTATACAGATCTGTAAAATATCCGGCTTCATTATTCGAATTACTGTTGATAAAGTGGTTGCTGTAGGAGTAAAATGCCAGGGATAGATAGGCAAGCAGACGTTCGTTCATTGCGCTTTGGGCAGTTTTCGCATGGCTCCCCGTTTGAAGCTCATCAATGGTTTTTAACCAGTATTGCCTGTCTGACTGCTGAAATTGTCGCATGTATCCCGCCTTGGTATTTTGTTCAGTGACCAATATATTTTCTTCTGTTTGTAGTTGCTTCCGGTATAGGGAATTGTTGATAAGGGAAGCCAATTTTATTTCAAACCAACCGGCTTGTGGAGTTAATCCGTCAAGAAAACTTATGGAGAGTTTGTATTCCCGCCCGGCTTTTACCAGTTGATTCATAGGAGAATAGATCTCCAGCTTTTTTTTACTTTTCTCTATATAACGGTTTATAAATGCCTCACTGCCGGGGATTGCCTTTTGTCGCATGGCGTCGAGTTGCAGCCCGGCAATGGCAGTATTCATAGTATTCAGGGGCGCCCATTCGTGTTTCCCGTCGAAAAGAATCAGGTGATGGCGGGTTCGTGTTTTATCGAGGGCCTTGCTGATCGCTACCAGATCGGTCAGGTTAAGATCGCCTTCACCGGCAATGGCGGTGAAACTGAAGTGGAAATCAGCAGGCGTTGTTCCATCGGGCAGCCCGGCTCCGTTTGCGATAACGCCTTTCACATCGGGATGCTGTAAGGCTATATAACCCGCCACTTTGGCACCGCCTGAGAACCCGCAGGTATAGATCCGCCCGGGGTTGATCGGCCAACGGTTTTTTGTATCGTCAAACATACGTCGCCAGATGATTTCTGAGGTTGCCCAGTCATTCCCATTCTTTGAATTGTTGCTGCCGATAAATATAAAACCATATTCATCGGCAAGGGATTTATATTTAGTCAGGGGAATTGCCCCATTGGCATGCGGATCGAAAAAATAAATGACCGGCAATGGCTCTTTGGTGATTTTTGCCGGAATATATAAGGCATAAGATTGAGTAGGATCTGCTTTACAGGTGACCGTGTCTGTTATTTTGCCGGCCTTTATTTGTTCAGGCGACTGAACCTGACTTATTCTGCCCATGGCTGAACTGACATAGAAAACCAGAACCAGCATAATTAGCTTACTTGTTTTCATTTTTGTAATCCCTCCACGAAGACTTTTTAATGCTAAGATAGACTGCGGCTAATGAATAGTTGTTAAACCTGCAAAAACGGTGAAACTTTTGCGACCTTTAGGATAATGGAACTTATATGTCGGTACCGGCTTGCCATGGTATACTTGTTGTAATATAATAAATCCTAAAAATCTACAACCACCCAAAATCAACCAGACCAGATGAAAGTATATACCTGCAGCAATTGTCAGAACCCTCTCTACTTCGAAAACAGCCAATGCCTGAACTGCGGGCATGAAGTGGGGTTTGATCCGGTTAACCTGACTATGATCACCCTGGCGCCTGTTAATCAGTCTCCGGGAAAACCCGATTCTGTTCCAGGTACGAAATCCTATTCTAACGCTATTAATAACAAAGAATTATATCAATATTGCCGGAATGCGGAATATGCCACCTGCAACTGGCTCATCCCGGCAGTTTTGACCGTGCCTGTTGTTGCAAATAATTCACTTCATCAGGGTTCAGTTCCTCAGGGTTCCCCTCCTCAGGATTCCTCTCCCGACGAAGGCTACTGCATAGCCTGCGCCTTAAACAGGGTGATACCCGACCTGAATAATGAGGAGAATCTGCGGCGGTGGAAAAATATGGAGGTTGCAAAACATCGTCTTATCTACTCCCTGCTCCGTCTGCACCTTCCCTTTCGGGTTAAAAAGGGCAAACCGGAAAATGGCCAGACGGACCAAATCAATGGCGCGGAGCTAACCGGCCAAGCCGAAGAATTCATCGAATTTGATTTTATGGCCGATACGCCGACAGGGGAAAAAGTAATGACGGGGCATGACAACGGCGTAATTACCATCAATATCGAAGAGGCCGACGAAGCGGAGAGGGTCAGGCACAAACGTGATCTTGGGGAACGGTATCGGACTTTATTGGGACATTTTCGCCACGAAATAGGTCATTTCTATTGGGATGCTCTTATTATGGACGGCTCTTCCCAGGAAAAATTCCGACAACTTTTTGGGGATGAAAGAATGGATTATACAGAGGCGCTGAAAACTTATTATGCTAATGGCGCCCCGGCCGACTGGAACCAACATTTTATTAGCCCATACGCTACATCTCATCCATGGGAGGACTGGGCGGAAACCTGGGCTCATTATTTACATATGATGGATACGCTGGAGACGGCTTGGGCATTTGGAATCCATATCGATCCGGTGGAACTGGAGACCGAAGCCGGTATGAAGACAAAGATCAGCCAGGATCCCTATGACCGAACGAGTTTCGACCGGCTCATCAAAGGCTGGATCCCTTTATGTTTTGCCGTCAATAGTTTAAACCGTAGTATGGGGCACCCGGATTTTTATCCTTTTATCATTTCTGCCCGGGTAATTGAAAAACTTCGTTTCATTCACGAGGTCTGCCACAGCAAAACCTGAACTTCAAAACCTGAACTTCAAAACCTGAACTTCAAAACCTCATCTGCCAAACCTTAACCGTTCAACCTATTCCTAACTCTTCCTCCTGAAGCGTCTTAGATCCAAGGTATACGGATACTCCTTATTCACCTCTTCCGCAGGAGGGTCACAAAGGAAAGGCAAACGATCCTGGGCAATATAGCGGCTCACTTCGGCAAGACCAGGCGATGGCTGTAATACATCCTGCGTATGCGAGGTAACGCCAAAACGGTTGAAACGTCTTGATTCGGCTTCATAAGCATTAACCGGGAAGGCATCATAGTGCCGGCCTCCGGGATGGGCGACATAATAGGTGCAGCCTCCGATGGAGCGGCTGTTCCAGATGTCGATAATATCGAAGGTGAGGGGCGTGTCGACGCCGATAGTAGGATGCAGGGCGGAAGGAGGCTGCCAGGCCCGGTAGCGGACCCCGCAAACAAATTCTTCTTTGATGCCGGTGGAGATCAGCGGGACACGGTGCCCATTACACAACAAGGCATATCGGTCGCCATTCAAACCTTGTAATTTGACCTGCACCTTTTCCAAAGAAGAATCGACATAACGCGCAGTGCCGGAACTGGACATTTCTTCTCCCAGCACATTCCAGGGTTCTATGCCCATTCGGATCTCCATATCTATACCCTGTAACTTTACGGACCCATAACGTGGAAAACGGAATTCAAAAAAGGCATCGAACCAACTTATATCAAAAGGATATCCGGACTCCTGAAGATCATGCACTACCTCCAGCATATCTTCCCGCACAAAATGCGGAAGCATGAATTTATCATGTAGTTCCGTTCCCCACCGTACCAGGTCCTGTTTATAAGGTTTCTTCCAGAATTTGGCGATCAGTGCCCGGATCAGCAGCATTTGCACCAGGCTCATTTGCCGGTGCGGAGGCATATCGAAGGCACGGAATTCCAGGATCCCCAATCTCCCGGAAGAGGTATCGGGGGAATATAATTTATCGATACAAAATTCCGAACGGTGTGTATTGCCGGTAAGATCCGTGAGCAAATGCCGGAAGATCCTATCCACCAGGTAGAACGGAATAAACCCGTTATCCGGTACCTGGCCAAAGGCGATCTCCATTTCATATAACTTTTCATCCAGCCCTTCATCCATACGGGGGGCCTGGCTGGTTGCGCCGATAAAAGCGCTGGAGAACAGGTAGGAGAGGCCGGGATGATGTTGCCAGTAGGCGATCAGGCTTCTCAGCAGATCAGGTCTTCGGAGAAGGGGACTGTCGGCCGGTTTGGCTCCTCCGATCGTAATATGATTGCCGCCTCCGGTGCCCGTGTGGCGGCCGTCCAGCATGAATTTTTCGGTGCCCAGACGGGATAAGAAAGCCTGTTCATATAAGGTATCGATCGTATGGACTAATTCTTTCCAGTTGGCCGCGGGTTGAATGTTAACTTCGATGACGCCGGGATCGGGAGATACGACTAGACGTTCCATCCGGTAATCCCTCGGCGGCTCATAACCTTCGATACGGACCGGGATCTTTAATTTTTCAGCTGTGGCTTCGATAGAAGCGACCGTATCCAAATAGTGCTCCAGGTAATCCATCGGAGGCAGGAAAATATAGAGGATGCCATCGCGTACCTCTGCGCATAAAGTTGTTTTAATCACTTCGATGTCAATCGGTCTTTCGAGCTCATCGATCCTCTCCTGGTCGTTGATCTTTTGCAGGGCTGCGGCAAAACGACGGCGTGCCGTTTCCAGCTCATAGGCCTGTCCATAACGGGTGCTCACTGTTTGCTGGTAATCTCCCAGCGACGGTAACTCCTCGAAAAGACTTCTTTCCACCTTTTGCGGTTCTTTTGCCTTGGCAATCAAAGGGAGCGAATCGAGGGGTAAACGCAGACCGATCGGCGAATTACCGGGAACCAGGAACAGATGTCCTCTTTTTAATACCCATTTACAACTCTGCCATTCTTCGGCAATATAATCCCATTTCAGCGGCAATGTATAACCAGCGGGAGTACCTATACCACCTCCCTGGCCAACTCCAGCCGTATCTCCACCATCACCGGCAACGCTTTTCCCATTCGCACCCATATCCAGAAGCCGGAATAACGTCTTGCGTTCGATCGGATCCTCCAGTTTGATCTTTAAGGGATCTATATTGACCGGCAATTTGCCTTCAGACCATAATAAATAGAAGACATCCTCATAGGCCTCGCTGATGTTGTCCGCGCCCACTCCTAAATGTTTAGCTAATTCGTGTATGAAATCATGGGCGTCGGCTGCCGTATATTTTTTTTCTATTTTTTCATGGGCGATCAACTGGTCATTTCTCCAGATCGGGACAAGATCCTTTCTCCAGAAAAGGCCATACTGCCAGCGGGGAAGAGCTTCGCCGGGATACCATTTTCCCTGACCGTAATGGATCATACCGTTTGGCCCGAACTGATCCCGCAAGCGGAATATCAGATCATGCGCCAGCACCCGCTTTTCCACGCCATCTGCAGCGGTATTCCATTGTTCCGATTCCATATCGTCAATAGACACAAAGGTCGGTTCACCACCCATAGTGAGACGCAGATCGCCTTCCAGCAGGTCTTCATCTACCTTCAAACCTGTCGCTTCGATCGTGGTCCATTGTTCCTGCGAGTAGGGTTTGGTCACCCGGGGGTCCTCGCGGATGCGGGTTACGGTATTCGAAAAGGAAAATTCGGTTTCACATTCATCCGTGGCACCGACCACCGGAGCTGCACTGACATAGTTGGGAGTACAGGCCAGGGGAATATGTCCTTCGCCGGCAAACAAACCGGAAGTCGGGTCCATCCCTATCCATCCGGCGCCGGGAATATACACTTCCACCCAGGCATGCAAATCGGTAAAATCTTTTTCGGGGCCTGAAGGACCGTCCAGTGATTTGATATCGGCCGTTAACTGAACCAGGTATCCGGATACAAACCGCCCCGCCAATCCTAAGCGGCGAAGAATATGCACCAGGAGCCACGCGGAATCCCTGCAGGAGCCCAATGCCTTGGACAGGGTTTCCTCGCAGGTTTGTACCCCAGCTTCCATGCGTATATTATAATTAATGTCCCGGCTGATCTTTTGATTGACATACACCAGAAAGTCATTGATATTCCTGGGGCTTTTATCGATGGCTTCCAGCCATTGATCCAGCAAGGGGCCATGCTCCTTAGTTTCCAGGTAGGGAAGCAGTTCGCCCGCAAGATGTTCCTGATACACAAAAGGATATTTCTCCGCATACTCCTCGACAAAAAAATCAAAGGGGTTGATGACGATCATATCGGCGATCACCTCGACTTCTATACTCAGCTCTTTCGTTTTTTCGGGGAAAACCACCCGCGCCTGGTAATTACCAAAGGGATCCTGCTGCCAGTTGATAAAATGTTCCTTTGGGGTCACCTTAAACGAATAGGCCTCGATCGGCGTACGTGAATGTACGGCCGGTCTTAACCGGAAAACATGGGGAGATAAGGAAACGTACCGGTCATAACTGTACGTGGTTCGATGATTGATGGCTATCCGTATAGACATAGATCGGCATGGTTTGGGATGAATAGCGAAGCAATCGTTTGGCCTTTTATCATTTTAGCCTCCTGCGGCAGAACTGCCGGAAACCCCTTTAAATCTTCGGGTTAGCCCAAGATAATCAATTCCCCTCACAAATCGGGAAGGCATTTCTTATGCTTTTCTTTTTTAGTAAAAGAAATTATTAAAAATAATTGGCTTGATTTTCAGTCTGTTACAAAAAAGTAGAGCACTAATTTTTTTTATTAGTGCTTTATTAAGCCATTGATTAAGGCCCTCCTCTTTATTTCGTATCATCTCTTAACGAATAGAATTGCTTATGAAAAAGATACTCCTGGGTGTATTCCCGTCCTTTTATTTTAGACGACGATCCCTCCTTCCTCTATTTCTTCCGGCACCGAATTGCCAACGGTATTTATAATCTTTTTTAGCTGATTTTTTCATCTGCCTTGAAGCAGGTGGAAATTTTTATCGCCCAACCCGGCAAACAGCTCATATTTAAAAATCATAAACCAACACTAACGATGCTACCCCCCGTATTTTTCCCGCCATGAGTAATTAAACTGTAGTTATACCTGCAAAGATAATGATGAGCCTTCGGCCCTGGCGCCCGTGGCGCTTTATGCAATTCCATAATACTAACATAAAAATGCTATGAAATCGAATTTTATAAAATGCATGCTCATGCTGCTATACATTCTCCCCATGTATGTATCCGCACAGCAAAGAGCCATCAAGGGGAAAGTGACGGATGCCAAAGACGGTAGTCCATTATCAGGGGCGACCGTTTCTTCGGGAACTGGTGCTGGCAGGGTTGCCGCCACTACCAATGATAAAGGCGAGTTCACCATTTCCCTTGCTCCCGGCTTAAGGGAATTGACCTTTTCCTACGTGGGCTTTAAAGACGTGGTGGAAAAGATAAACGCGAGAGGAGTGGTCAATGTAGTCATGAATCTCGGTGGGAAAGACATGGGTGAAGTAGTTGTCGTAGGGTATGGAACGCAAAAAAAGACAACCCTGACAGGGTCGGTAACCATGCTTAAGGCCAGTGAGATTGTCGTAACCAGGAACGAAAACGTATTGAACATGCTTACCGGTAAAGTACCCGGTTTGCGTATGGTACAGCGGACCGCCGAGCCCGGAGGATACGAAAACTCCTTCGATATCAGGGGGTTTGGCGCTCCTCCGCTGTTTGTTATCGACGGTGTGCCGAGAGGGGGAGTGGAAAGAATGGATCCTAATGAAATTGAAAGCATTTCCGTGCTAAAAGATGGCGCTGCCGCAGTATATGGTGTGCGGGCCGCCAATGGGGTCGTCCTGATTACCACAAAAAAAGGCAGCAACCGGAACGGCAAGTTCGACATCAACTATTCTGTCAACCAGGCCTGGCAGCAGTTCCTCGGAATGCCCGATGGAGTGGGGCCGGTAGACTACATGATGTTGACCAATGAAAAGTTGAAGCGGGATTTCGCCGCCAATTTTGTCGGCAATGTCGCTCCCGCGTACACCTATGAAAACATAAAGCCATGGATCGATGGCAAATTCAAAGGGGCGGACTGGATTGGCGAAGCCTTCAAAACAACGACCCCGCAGGTACAGCATAACCTCAACATCTCGGGAGGCAGCGACAAGGTCAGCGCATTTTTTAGTGTGGGATATATGAAACAGGATGGGTTGTATAAATCGGGTGACCTGAATTATAACCGGTGGAATATGCGGAGTAACATTAATCTTAAGATCACCGACAGGTTAAGGGCCCAGGCATTGATCTCAGGCTACCTTGATGAAAAGAACCAGCCTTTCCAGGAGCTGTATACGATCTTTAAATATACCTGGAACCAGATACCCATCAACCAGATCTATGCCAACAACAATCGTGACTACCTGAATGTGATGCCCGATAATGCCAACCCGGTTGGTATAACAGACGCTTCTAAGGTGGGATTCAAAAAGGCCACGGCAAAAAATATTCAAAGCCAGCTGAACCTCGAGTATGATATCCCGGGTATCAAGGGTCTGAAAGCAAAGGGTATGTTCAACTATGGATATAATGTAAATGATAATACGGCGCATAGGAAAATATACAACCTGTATTCGTACGATCCGACTACGGATACTTATAATGCATCCTCCGTAAACGGGGTAAATGGTAAAGGAACCCTGGAGCGTGACTATGGCAACAACATATCCACTCTCAGCCAGCTTTCCCTGAATTATACCAACACCTTTTTTCACAACCATAATGTGAACGCGCTCTTGTTATACGAACAAAGCCACTCGAAAGACGATAATATTTATGCGCAGAGATATGTACTGTTGCCGGTGGATTATCTTTTCGGCGGAGAAACCACCGATCTGCAGGGAGGTACTAATGTCAATGGTATCAGGGAATTGGCTACCAGGGCTATAGTAGGAAGGGTTAACTATGATTACAAAGGGAAATACCTGGCAGAGTTCAGCTTCCGCCGGGATGCCTCCAATAAATTCAAACCGGGACCCAGCCAATGGGGTTTTTTTCCGGCCTTTTCCGCAGGCTGGAGAGTGAGTGAAGAGCCCTTCTTCGGGCATCTCGTTTCCCCCAATGTAATCAGCAATTTGAAACTGAGAGCTTCCTACGGGGTATTGGGATACGATGAGGATAAAAATGTTCCCTTCCAGTACATATCGGGTTATACTTACCCTTCCGTCGATCCGGCCGATAATAAACCACTGGGATATGTGTTCAACGGCCAGTTCGTGAATGGCGCCGTGAGCCGCGGCCTGGTAAATAACGATCTCACCTGGTATACCTCATATACCAAAAACATCGGGTTGGATTTCACCGCCTTCAGGGGGTTGATCGAAGGTACTTTCGAAGTATTCAGACGCGATCAAAAAGGCCTGCTGGCTTTAAGAAATGCCCTCATTCCGGGAACGGCGGGTGTTACGCTTCCGTATGAAAACCTGAATGCCAATAGAACACAGGGCTGGGAACTTTCCCTTATCCATAAGAGCAGGATCGGAGATCTTGGCTATACGGTGGGAGGAAACCTTTCCTATACCCGTACCATGCTCAGAAATACCATTGAAGGAAAGGCCGGCAATGCCTACCAGCAATGGAAAAATGGCCAGGCCAACCGGAATACGAATATCTGGTGGGGCGTAGATTATGGAGGTCAATTTACCGACTATAACCAGATCTATAACCATACGGTGAACACCGGCGGCGGAAACAATAATGTCGTACCGGGCGATTATTATATGCAGGATTGGAATGGAGACGGCGTTATCAATGGGGATGACAATCACCCGATCGCCATACAGGATCTTCCTTTGATGAATTTCGGATTTACGCTCGGGCTTACCTATAAGGGTTTTGATCTGACTGCGCTTTTTGCCGGAGCAACCGGTTTCTATACGGAATACGCCGAACAATATGGAGAACCCCTGATGTATGGCGGAAGCGCGCTTGCCAAATTCCTGGACAGCTGGCACACCGCTAATCCGGACGATAATGTCTTCGATCCGAATACAAAATGGATACCCGGGAAATATCCGGCCATGGGATATAAATACGACCAGATCAAAAACACCACCAAAGGAGTATTGGACGCAACCTATGTACGCTTAAAAACACTGGAGCTCGGTTATTCCGTACCCCGTTCCCTGTTGAGCAAAGTAGGATTAAAAAATTGCAGGGTTTATGTCAATGGCTACAACCTGTTTACGCTTACCGGACTTGAAGGTGTAGATCCGGAACATCCGGGTCAGATCCCTAACGGAGATTTTAATTTCGGCCTGGGTGGCTATAAATATCCGCTGAACAGAACTTTTAATGTCGGCGCCAATGTTACCTTCTAAACTTATGAACATGAATTACATAAATAAATTATTTGCATTTGTTATACTGGGAGTAGTTGTTCTCTCTTCCTGTCAAAAGCTGGATATTAAACCGCCCAATATACTGAGCGACGACCAGATCTTTCAGAATGAAGCCGGCATCAATGCCTATCTCGCGCAGGTATACCGGAAGCTTCCCATGGAAGACTTTACCTACCGCCCGGCGGGCAGGAACCCAGGCGAGGGGGGCTTTAACCTGCATCACGAATGGGAACATTTTTATCATGCGGGTGCTGCCTGCGGCGAAATGGTTGGCCCATACGGTGGCTTGGACATTGGCGGTGGTTTCGGTTACTGGCCTTACAGCGATATCCGCGATGTGAACTATTTTATGGAGACGCTGCCCAAATATGCCAAGAACTTCGCAGGAAATAAGGTGAATGAGCTGATCGGCGAAGGCCATTTCCTCCGGGCTTATTATTATTTTGCGTTGGCCAAACGATATGGCGGCATTCCCATCATAAAGAACGTCCAGAATTATCCGCAGCAAACGATCGGGGAACTGCAGGTATTCCGCGATAAGGAAGAAGACCTGTGGAATTTTATAGGTGAAGACCTTGACTCTGCCTTTAACGCGATGCCGGAAACCAGCGTATCCGGAAAAGCAAACAAATATGCGGCTGCCGCCTTAAAATCCCGTGCCATGTTGTATGCAGGGAGTATCGCCAAATATGGTTCCGTGAATTTTGTGGATGGTGTTGCACGTGCACAGGGGTATGTTGATATTCCTGCCGATAAAGCAGATGGCTTTTTCCAAAAAGCCATCGATGCGGCCAAGTTGCTGGATGGCCATTATACGTTATACAGGGGCAATGCGACAGATAAAGTTGTGAATTATACGGATGTATTCCTGGACCCGCAAAGTAAGGAGAACATCCTGATCCGGAGTTTTTACGGAGGTGAACCCGAAAGAATGCATTCCTGGGATGCGACCATGTCACCTAACAGCGATATGAACTATATGTCGTCCGGTGGATTGTCGAGGGCTTATCCTACGCTGGAATTGATAGAACGTTTTGGGTCACTGAATGTAACCGAATCGGACGGAACTCCCAAACGTTACAATAAGCTGGTCGATATCCAGCAAGGACTGGAACCCAGGCTGCTGGCTACCATATATTTCCCTGGCGCGACATTGAGAGGCAAACCCTTCGATACACAAAGAGGGATCTATCCATCTTTTACCGGTACGGCTGCCGATGAAGTGGCCAAACCGTCAGGGAACCGCACTTACCTGCTTTCCGGTGATCATGTTACGATGTACAATGGCAAATTGATCGTCGGCAATGCCGGGATGAGCACTGCGGGCGATAATAACACACGCACGGGTTTTTATGTACGTAAATACATCAATTATAAAGAAACCGATATTTCAAAGATCAACCTTTTTTCAAGTACTACTCCCTGGATAGAGTTCCGTTATGCCGAGGTCCTGTTGAACAGGGCGGAAGCGGATATAGAGACCAATCAATTGGGAGACGCGCTCATCTGCCTGAACGATATCAGAGACAGAGCCGGTGCCCCGGCCTTGACCCAGGCCGACATGACTACTGACGTCGTGCGGAATGAACGCTGCAAAGAGCTGGCTTTCGAAAATCATTACTGGTGGGATATCAAAAGATGGAGGATCGCGGACGTGGTATTGAACAATGCCCGCTTTAAGGGATTGATGCCTTATTATGTATTTAGCGAGGATAAATTCATCTTCCTGAAAGAGCAAGAGACATTCGGCAGGAACTACAATTTCGAAAAGAAATTCTATTACGAGCCCATCCCGGGTGGGGAACTTGGCAAGAACCCCAATCTTTATCCCAATAATCCCAATTACTAGAACAAAAAAACTGTGATATATGAAGCTACGATTAAGTACAATCTTGTTAGGGATGTCTATATTGATTGCAGGTTCTTCCTGTATCAAAAAGGACAATTATCCCGGTCCCGATGCTTCCCTGGAAGGGAATCTTTTTCAGGACGGCACATCCTCAAAGACAAATATCCAGACCTGCACCGGTAATGTCAATATCAGGCTCGAACAATTAAGCTGGAGCGCAACACCTGCTCCGCAGGACATCCCGGTAAAAATTGACGGAACCTATCAAAATACCCAACTGTTCAAGGGGCATTACCGTGTTTCCATAAAAGGAGGGGCATTCTGGCCGGTTGCGCCTATAGAAATGGATATCGCCCAGGGAGCCAAAAATGATTTCCAGCTGACACCCTATCTGCTGATCACCAATCTGGCCCACGACCTGTCCGGTACTACGCTCACCCTGAATTTTAACCTGGAAGCGCCCATTGATGGGGGGATTCCCACCATTATTGAGATACAGCCTTATGTGAACACGACTAAAATTGTAGGCCCCGGTGCTTCGATCTTTGATTTTTCCGATGTTAATAAAACACCGGTCAATAAAGAGTGGGTGGATATGACCCCCGTGAATAAGGCTCCTCAGATAGTCATACCAAACCTGATCCCCGGCCGCACTTTTTTTGTTCGGGTAGGCGTACGGTTTAACAATGACGACAAGAGCTCCAACCTTTCGGAGATCATCCAGGTCGACGTACCGAAATCATAATGCACCGGATAGGGAGGTATCAAAATGAGTAAGTTCCGGATGGACCAAAAATGTAAACAGATGAGGAAGTTCAGCAAACTCTTAATTTTTCTTCTTGTATGGCTACCGGCTGTCTTTGGCTGTTCCAGACATAAAGAAGGGGATGGAAGCGGAACGGAAGATCCTCCGGGAGGCGGGCATGTCTATGATACCACGGGTTTGGTATATAAATCCTACACCAACCTGGTCATGGCCGGATATCAGGGCTGGTTTGCCGCCGAAGGGGATCAGTCGCAAAGGGGATGGTATCATTACCAGGGACCGGGAGGTTTTTTTCCCGGTAATACGAATGTAGATCTCTGGCCTGACATTACTGAATATCCCATACAATATGAATCTCCGTTTGCATTTACCAGTGGAGCGAAGGCCTTCCTGTATAGTTCTTATGATGAAGAAAGCATCGATCTGCATTTTAAATGGATGAAGGAGTATGGCATCGATGGAGTACATATTCAGCGTTTTGCAGGTGAAATAAAATCCTCCAACACCAAGGGGAAAAGACACTTTAATAAAGTCCTGGCCAGTGCCCTTAAAGCGTCGAAAAAATACGGCCGTGCCATCAGCGTCATGTATGATCTCAGCGGATCTACCGGTTCGGATATTGCCTATGTAGAAGAAGACTGGAAGGAATTGCAAACCCTTTTTCATTTATCCGATAACAAAGAGAACCCTACCTATCTGTATCACAACGGCCGCCCATTGGTGACGATCTGGGGCGTCGGGTTTAACGATAACCGGAAATACACCACGGCGGACGTTAGCACCCTGGTAGACAAACTCAAAGGACCGGATAACCGTTTGGCCGTTATGTTGGGTGTTCCCTATTACTGGCGGACTCAGGGAGACGATACGGAGAAATCATCAGATCTGTTTGCGCTGATAAAAAAGTGCGACATAGTCATGCCCTGGGCAGTGGGCAGATTTGACAGCCGGACCTACAATCCGCGGAATGTGTACGACGATATCCAATGGTGCAAAACGAACAGGATAGACTATGTTCCCCTGGTATTTCCCGGTTTTAGCTGGGGGAATATGCATAAGGATCCCAGGATCTATAATGCCATTCCCCGTCTGAAAGGAGATTTTCTCTGGCAGCAGATAGCAGGGTCGAAAGAAGCAGGAGCAAAGTCCTTGTATGTAGCCATGTTCGATGAGATCGACGAAGGAACGGCCATTTATAAAACGGCGTTGGAGAAAGAAGTTCCCTTGAACGGGGGCGGCGGTCTGAAATTCGTGGGGATCGAAAATGACCTGAGTACAGACTATTATCTCTGGCTGACAGGGCAGGGGACGAATTGGTATCACGGTGCGTCCGGTTACGGCAGAATAAAACCAATCCGATAAAACCAATCCGATAAAACCGGTCAAATAAAATAAGTATTGCCAAAAAATAAGGTCTGCGGATCTAATAGCACAAAATTCCTAATAACTTTTAAATGCTAAGGAAATGAAAGTAATAAAATCAATAGTAGTAATCTTCACCACGCTGGCGGGCCTTACTATGACCGGCTGCAACAAACAAAAATTTTCGTCAAGGGATATCAGCGGTCTGAAGCCGACACCACCCCCGCCGCCGCCACCTGTAGTCTCCAATTCCGTAGAGATCGACAATTGCGATGTGGCTGACGGCTGGGAAACCGTAGGCTCACCGGTGATCGTAACCACGGCGCCGAAGGAGGGGAAGGGCTACCTGCAGGGTACCATTACGAAGGGTAATGATTTTCTCCAGTTCATCAGGACACTATCTTCCAATATCGACACCAAGGCTACGATGTTCAACGGGCAACTGCAATTCTGGTTTTTGGTTCCTGATGTGTCTTTGTTGAAGCTGGACGGCCAGATCCAGTTCAGCAGTGCAAAGGATCCTGACAATAAGCGGATTGGCTGGGGCATGGACAAGATCATCCCGACACTGCATAACGGGTGGAATCTTTTGAAACTGAATTTTTCAGACGGCTATGTATCCGGTGATGGCGGTCCCGATCTGACGGCCATGAACTTTTTAAAAATGTTCTTCTGGACTACGGACAAGGCCGCTGCTGACCAGCAATTCGGCTTAGACGATATCAAGGTGGTTGCCGTTCCTTCTCCGCCTCCTGTAGTGGTGGATAATTGTGATGCGGCTGACGGCTGGGAGACAGTAGGCGCCCCGGTGATCGTTACCACCGCGCCGAAAGAAGGGAAAGGATACTTGCAGGGTACTATTACCAAGACTAATGATTTTCTCCAGTTCATCAAGACACTGTCATCCCCTATCGATACCAAGGTCACCGTGGCTAACGGCCAATTGCAGTTCTGGTTTAATGTGCCGGATGTGTCCCTGTTGAAGGTAGACGGCCAAATCCAGTTCAGTAGTGCGAAAGATCCTGACAATAAGCGGATCGGCTGGGGTATGGATAAGATCATCCCGACGCTGCATAACGGGTGGAATCTCCTTAGCCTGAACATGGCTGACGGCTATGTCTCCGGAGATGGGGGTCCGGACCTGACAGCTATGAACTTCTTAAAAATATTTTTCTGGACAACTGATAAGGCAACAGCCGATCTGAATTTCGGTATTGACGGTATTATTGTACAGCAACGACAGTAAAAATAAAAACCTATGCAAAAAAAAGAACATCGCCTCCTAAACGGTAAACGAGTTCTTGCCCTGCTTGTCTTCGTAGCGTTGGCAGCCTGTTCCTCCAAAAAGGAACAGCCGGTCATTGTGCCGGTGCCTTCCCTTTTCGATAAGGACCATAAAAACCCTTTCGTGACCGGTATGTATACAGCCGATCCGTCAGCCCATGTTTGGGCTGACGGCCGGCTATATGTTTACCCCTCCCACGATATCGACCCGCCCCGCGGCTGCGATCTGATGGATCAATATCATGTCTTTTCAACGGATGATATGGTGCATTGGCGGGATGAAGGACAGATATTGGAAGCCAGCCAGGTGCCCTGGACCACGCCGGATGGCGATTTTATGTGGGCCCCGGATTGTGCTTATAAGAATGGGGTGTATTATTTTTATTTTCCTCATCCCAGCGGCAAACCCTGGAATTCAACCTGGAAAATAGGCGTAGCCACCAGTACCAAGCCTGCCAGTAATTTCACGGTGCAGGGATATATCGCGGGTCTGGAACCCATGATCGACCCTTGTGTCTTTGTCGACGACGATGGCCAGGCTTATTTTTATTATGGCGGCGGCGGAGTCTGTAAAGGAGGCAAACTCAAGGACAATATGATGGAGTTGGACGGTGCCATACAGAATATGCAGGGGTTGGTAGATTTCCATGAGGCAACCTGGGTTCATAAACGGAAAGGTCTCTATTATTTATCCTATGCGGACAATCATGATGCAGGTGGCAAACATAACCAAATGCGTTATGCCGTCAGCAGCCATCCCCTGGGGCCCTGGACTTACAAAGGGATCTATATCGACCCGACCGACAGTTATACCGATCATGGTTCTATCGTAGAATACAAAGGACAATCCTACGCCTTTTATCATAACAGCTCCCTCTCTCATAACGACTGGCTGCGTTCGATATGTGTCGACACGCTTGGGTATAATGCCGACGGGAGTATTAAGAAAGTAATCCAGACAAAATAATCAACCATGAAAATTGTACGATCTTTTCTAGTATTGATAGTCGCTGTGTCGTTTACCTGCTGTAAAAAGGACAATTCCGGCCAGACGCCCACTCCTCCCGTTGTAAATAATAAAGAATGGCCTTCTCCAAAGGGAGACGTAGTCGGCAAAATAACCGTTGGCTACCAGGGATGGTTTGCCTGTAAAGGGGATGGATCTCCCATTGACGCCTGGTGGCATTGGTCCACGGACTGGTCGAAGATCCCTGCCAAAGATGTGATCGGTATCTCTGCATGGCCCGATGTAAGGGATTACCAAAATACCTATGCTACGGGATATGCCAACCTTGGCAACGGCGACCCGGCCACTTTGTATTCTTCTTTCAGCGACCAGACGGTGGATGTACAGTTCTCCTGGATGCAGCAATTCAATATCGACGTTGCAGCACTACAACGTTTTAATCCGAATGGCATCGAGGGGCCCATCCGGGATGCGGTTACCGCCAAGGTGAAAACGGCCGCCGAAAAATATGCCCGGAAATTCTATATCATGTACGACGTAAGCGGATGGACCAATATGCAATCGGAGCTCAAGACGGATTGGACCAATAAGATGAAGACCTATACTTCTTCCAGTGCTTATGCGAAGCAGAATAATAAACCTGTCGTATGCATCTGGGGGTTCGGGTTCTCTGATAACAATCATACCTGGTCAGCAGCTGCCTGTACTGATGTCATCAACTGGTTTAAAAACCAGGGTTGTTATGTGATCGGGGGGGTACCTACCCACTGGCGTGACCAGAACAGCGATTCCAGGCCCGCCTTTATAGATACCTATAAGGCATTCGATATGCTGTCGCCCTGGATGGTGGGACGCATCGGTAAGATCATGGAATCGGATAATTTTTATGCCAACGTAAATACGGCCGATCTGAGTTTTTGCAAGACGAACGGTATCGATTACCAACCATGCGTGCTTCCCGGCGATCTGAGCCAGAAGCAGCGGGTCCACGGCGATTTTATGTGGCGGCAGTTTTATAATATGACCCGATTGGGAGTGCAGGGAATATACATTTCCATGTTTGATGAATATAATGAAGGCAATCAGATCGCCAAGACGGCAGAAGATATTTCGATGATACCCCAGGGATCAAATTTCATACCCCTGGATGAAGACGGCACTGCCTGCTCCGCAGATTATTATATGCGGCTCACCGGGGACGGCGGGAAAATGCTGAAAGGGGAGATCAAACTTACCGCCATACGGCCTACACCGGTAAAATGAGTAAATGGTCACCTTGAAATTATCACCGGATTATCCTGAATTAATTATAAGATCACCAGGGAAGGACTTTTCTGGTACTTCTGCCGGTAGCTTTTGGGCTGGCAGTCCTTGAATTTTTTGAACTGGCGGTAAAAGAACGGGATACTTTCATATCCGGATGCGTAACAAACCTCGCTTATCTGTTTGTCGGTCTCGATCAGCAATTTGCAGGCCCTGTTGATCTTATATTCATTCAGGAATTCGAAAAAAGACTTGTTCATGATCTTGCTGAAAAACCGTGAAAAATATTCTTCACTCATATTAACCTGTGCGGCGATATCCGCCAGCGAGATCTTCAAATGGTAATTGTTCTGTATGTATTTATACACGATATTGATCCGTTCATTATTGGTGGGATTCAGTTCATAGGAAAACCCCTGTTCGCATAATAGATGGAATTTCGAGGTCTGCGCCAATTCCTGCAGAATCTCCAGTAAAAGCATCAGTTTTTTTAAGGGAGGAAGCGTAAGTATTTCATAGAATTTATCCTTTAATTTCAAGGCTACCGATTTGTCGAATTTGACCCCTTTACCCGATAATTTGAGCAATTGGCGTATGGCGTCGAACTCATAACTTCCCATCCAGGTCTTATCTACGAAATCTTCTTTTAAATATACGACGATGGCTTTTGACGGTTCCTGGTCAACGGCAGTCTTGATCCAGCAATGGGGCATATTCGGTCCAATCAGCACCAGATCCTCTTCCGAAAAATTCTCCATACTGTTGCCCACATAACGAACCCCCTGGCTGCTTAGAATATAGGTCAGTTCGAATTCGGGATGATAATGCCAGGGATAATCGAACTCTTTACTATTCTTTTGAATGAGCGATTTGAATAAATTCGACTCGATGGCCGGGATATGTTTATAATGCGCTTTCATGAGCTGAATGTACACTTATTTGTTGTGTTTATTCCGGTAACCCATAATCTGGTGCAAAATAGGGTACTAAATGAACAGTATCGGGTAATTAAAAGGCTGGCGAAAAGGCTACATTTGGTCCCTTGTTATTCCCGTTAAATATTGACTGCAACATGAAAAGAGTACCCATGGTGATAGGGATAATGGTATGCGCACTTCTTTATATGTATGGTGTAACCGCCCAGGTTATTTACCGCCATCCCAGTGAACCTAACAAAGGTCCGGTCGTTAAACTCACTATAGACGGTTCTCAAAAATTTCAACAGATCGATGGATTCGGGGTGAATATAAATACCCGGAGCTGGGACGGGAACAGGCTGGAACCAGCCCTGGATCTTTTGTTGGATTCCCTGCATGCCACCCTTTGGCGGGTAATTGTGGAAACGGTTGAAAATTGGGAGGACGTAAACGATAACGCAGATCCTTTTGTTTTTAACTGGGATTATTATAACCGGCTTTACCGGACACCCAAATTTCAAAAGGCTTTTAACACGATCCGTTATCTCAACCAGCGGGGGATAACCGGTAACCTGATGATCAATTTTATGGGGCGTATTCCTTTATGGATAGGCGGAGAGATCGTCAAACCGGAAATGGAAGATGAGTATATAGAAATGCTGGTCTCCTTTTTCTATTATGCACGTTTTACGGAACATCTTCAATTCGGATTGATTTCCCCCATGAATGAGCCGGATATGCGAAAAGAAGGACCCAGTATGGGTGGGGATCAATATGTACGTCTTTTACGAAAATTAATGGACCGGATGCAGGCGAACGGTATGGGCGATGTCCGTTACGTTGCCCCGGACGCCGCTTCGATGTATAAGAGCATAGAGGAATACCTTCCCGTATTGCTGAAAGATTCCGCAGTAATGTCCAGGGTTGCGCATTTGGGCCTTCATAGTTATGGGGGATATTATGCCGATGTAAAAGGGTTTCTGAAAAGGTCCGGCTCGAATCTGCCCGGCTCCCATTCATCCGGCTCATCTTCACCAAACTTCTGGGTAACGGAATGGAATTCCTGGAGAGATGGTTTGGACGATGGCCGGATCGGCGTCTATGATTTCCCCTTCTCCAGCGAATGTATGTACAAACTCCTGCAGCTTATACAACATGGCGCCTCGGCAGGCCTGGCCTATGAGGGATATGACAGTTACTATGAACATCATGTGCCCAGCCTGTTCAGTTATTGGGGTATCCTGGGTTATGACTCCCTGAATAAAGCCTATGCACCACGCAAACATTTTTATGCCATTTCCCAACTCTCCCGGTTTGTTCTGCCGGGTTCGTTCCGGATAGGACTGTCTCAGCAAAAAAGAAATCCTGAACCGGATAATAAGCCAAACCACGAAATCCTGTACAGGGGGAATCTGACTACGGATAATGATGATTCCTATCTGAAAGACCTACCTCCCGGAGAAGGACTTCGGAAAGGCGACAGCCTGATTGTACTGGCTTTTCGCGATACATCGGCCCATAGGCTCACCATCGTCGGAGTCAACCGGGGGGTCAGCGCTGTAATCCTGGAAAATAAGCTGAACGGTTTACCGGGAATTCATCATTTTGATCTGTATTTTACCAGTAGTACAAATGACCTGCATAAAGACAAGGAGGTGAAGGTAAGCGGGAATATAGTAAGGACCACGATCCCTCCTGACTGCATCTTCACGCTCGTGGGAGAGGAAAAACCCGAACCATCCGGTTGGTATGCAGGGGATATTCATGTGCACCGTAACTGCGGGGATGGAACAGCAGTTTTCGGTGAGGAGCAGCTTTCATCGATGATGGAGCCGAATGATCTGGCCGTCATATCCCTGCTGGCCGATAATGGAAATGGAGAGGTAAAGGACAGCAGAACGGATCTGCCAAAGGTCGATGGCAGGGATGCTGCAGCTTCGAAACCCGGCCGGATCATCCATTGGGATGCCGAGTGGCATTGGGATGCTACCTATTCCAATTTTAATCACGAGGCGCTTGGCGGGCACCTGGTCCTGCTCGGGCTAAAAGGAGCACACCAGATCTGGAACGAATCGACCTATAAGATCCTGGAAGAAAGCCGGCACCAAAACGCGGTTAGCGGATTTGCCCACATGGAATATTTAAATGATTCGATCCAAAATGAATTAAACTGTTGTATTCCGATCGATTATCCGGTGGAAGCGGCTTTGGGAACGATCGATTTTGTATCCGAAGATGTATTCAGCAGGAATATAGCCAACAACGGGACCTATTACAGCGATGGTGCGCTGAAGGCTTATTACCGCTTATTGAATTGCGGTTTCCGGATCGGCCTGGCCGCTGGTACCGATTACCCCTGTAACTACCTGGAACCACTGGGTTCCCTTCTCACTTATGTTAACGTGAAAGATGGACTCCTTACCTATCGTAAATGGATAGATGGAATAAAGGAGGGGAGGACCGTTATATCCAGGAACGGACATAATGAATTCCTGGATATGGTCGTAAATGGAAACGCAGGTCCGGGTGACGTTTTGGATCTGAACAAAGGCACTATAGTTGATATTACCATACGCTGGACGGATAAGCAGCCAACGACCGGAAGGATCGAGTTGGTAAAAGACGGGAAAGTCATTGCCGTCCGTCAGGGAACCGCATTGCCGGGATCGCCGGTAGTTTTAACTGTTGCGGAAAAAATACTAACGAGCGGATGGCTTTGCGCCAGACGAATGGATGAAAAAGGTCATGAATCACATACAGCGCCGGTCTACCTGAATGTAGATAAAAAACCTATACGGGCTAGCGCTGACGATGCACAATTCTTTGTGAATTGGATCGACAATATTTTGAAGAATATCGCACCCGGTGGAAAATGGAACAGCTATTATACCGTGGAACCGGAAGCAGCACGGGATCGTTACAAAAAAGCCAGGGACATCTATAGCAGGATACGCGATGAAGCGGAAAAGGAGAAAAGGGAAGACAAAAAAGGTTATTCAAAAAAATAAAAACAGACGGATGAAAAAGTTGGTTGGGCTCTATATTTTCTTGCTTATCATTACAGGCTCAATTTTTGGGCAAAAGGCAACTGCTCCCATCCTCATCCTGGGTAATGCTGCCAATTTTGGTTTATATACCGGCGAGATCCTGAAAGCAGAAGGGTTCAATGAATTTGAAGTAGATTCCCTGAGCCAAATCCGCGGCGAATTAGATCTTAACAAATTAAAAAAGGCCGATATCGTTATCCTTTCCGGGACAACCGTATCCCTGCAGGAGAAAAATATCCTCGTACGTTTTGTAAAAGAAGGCGGTAACCTGATCGCCTTCCGGCCGGATAAAAGCCTGTATTCTCTTTTCGGGATCAGTGAGGCAACCGGACGACCAGACAGTTCCGCAGATACGCTTTCCGAAGGCTATATCCTCGTTGACGGACATTCGCCCAATACCAGGGGCATCGCAAAGGGGATCACTACACAGGCTTTACAGTTTCACGGTACGGCTGATAAATACCGATTGAAGGGAGGGGAAAAAGTTGCCTCCCTGTTTTCAAACGCAACGACCCCAACGGTTTTTCCCGCCTTAGTGACTAATCAATACGGAAAGGGCCATACTATCGCCTTTTGTTTTAACCTGTCACAAAGTATCGTCTTCACCCGGCAGGGAAACTATCGGACGGCAGGACAGGAAATGGACGGGATAACCGGCCTGCGCGCCATGGATATGTTTACCAATGGTTGGGTCGATACGACGAGGAATACCTTCAACCAGGCAGATGAAACGATGCGGCTCTTATCGCATTGTATCGAAAATATGACTCGTTTGTACAAACCTCTTCCCCGTTTGTGGTATTTTCCCGATTCCCTGAAATCCCTTGTAGTGTTGAATAATGACGGGGAAAATTCCAATGAAGCGGAGTTCGATCCACAGTTCCGCGCCCTGGATGCAAAAGGAGCAAAAATGACTTTGTATATCAAGGATGTGGACAAGGTCTCGAAGACCTGGGTCGACAAATGGACCGCAAAGGGGTTTGAGATCTCCGGGCATATCGATGATACCCGGGAAGCGGTTAGCCCCACCTGGGCTGGTATGAACGAGGCGATCACTACGAAATTAAAAGAATTGAACGACCGTTATGGTTTACCTGGAATGAAGACCGTCGTTAATCATTGGTTTGTCTGGTGCGGAAAAGATGCTGACGGCAAACCGGATTTTGTTGCGCAGGCCAGGCTGGAAGCCAATCATGGTATGGAGCTGGATGCCAATTACGCCCATTATGATAACAATGCGGGACAGCGCCATTTTTTGGGTGCGACAGGTAACGGTCAGGGCAATTATACCGGCAGCGGTTTGCCCCTTAGGTTTGCGGCGACAGACGGTTCTGTCCTCCCCATCTACCAGCTTTTAAATAATGTTTACGATCAGCAGTATATGGAGAACAGGGACCAGGAAGGTTTTTATCAATGTTTTAAAGGTTTGTTGGACCGTAGCCTGGATAAAGAAGTCTATTCCTTCATTACCGCAAAGGCCCATAATGACGAGTGTTACTTTTCGGATCTGCCTGTATACCGGATGTTGAATTATGCAAGGGAAAAAGGCATACCTGTCTGGACGGCGGCTAATTTGCTCGGTTTTCTAAAAGTCAGGGACGAGGCTTTATTCAGCGACCTGAATTGGAGGAATAACCCGGAGGATTCTCAGGACCATCAACTGAACGGTCAATTAATTTTTAAGCTCCGTTCTTCCCTTTCTCATAACAGCGGTCTTACCTGTATGATCCCTAATAGCTTTCATAGCCGGAAAATAAAAAAGATAACTGTTAATGGTTCTCCCCTAAATTTCCCGGTCCGGTCAGTAAAAGGATATGAATATGCGCTGATAACGGTAAAGCCGGGCACGGATTATGCTATTGCAGTAACCTATTAGACTATGCCGCAAGATTCCTTACATATCAAAAACAAGGCGAAACAACAAAACACCTACGATGCTATCGTGGTGGGATCCGGGATCAGTGGTGGATGGGCGGCAAAAGAACTTTGTGAGAAAGGGTTGAAGACCCTGGTGCTGGAGAGAGGCAGACCGGTGGAGCATATCAAAGATTATACGGATGCGACAAAAGATATCTGGGAACTGGAACATCGGGGAGCTATTACCCGGGAAGACAAACGGAATAGCCCTGTTCAGACGAAGATTTATGCGTATAATGAAGTGTCCAAACATTTTTTTGTAAAGGATTTGGAGAATCCTTACATCCAAACCAAACCATGGTTGTGGATGCGGGGTTACCAGGTAGGCGGAAGATCCCTGGTTTGGGGCCGGCAGTGTTACCGTTGGAGCGATCTGGATTTCGAAGCGAACGCCAAAGAAGGCATAGGTATTGACTGGCCTATCCGGTATAAAGACCTTGAACCCTGGTACGATTATGTCGAACCTTTTGTAGGGATCAGCGGTTCGGAGGAAAACCTGCCTCAGTTGCCGGATAGTAAATTTCTGCCGGCGATGGATCTGAACTGCGTAGAAAAAGATGTTGCGGAGCGGATAAAAAAGATCTATAAAGACGAAAGAAGACTGATTGTAGGACGGACCGCCAATCATACCCGCCAGGTAGAAGGGAGGGGCCCTTGCCAGTTCCGCAACAAGTGTTCGCAGGGATGTCCGTTCAGCGGTTATTTCAGCAGTAATTCCGCTACCTTGCCTGCAGCGCTGAAGACCGGCAACCTTACCATCCGTCCTTATTCCATTGTTACGGAAGTCTTATATGATAAGGACAAAAAACGGGCAACCGGGGTACGGGTACTGGATTCTGAGACAGGGCAGACCGTGGAATATTATTCCAGGATCGTATTCATTAATGCATCCACCATCAACACGGCCTTTATATTATTGCATTCCGTTTCCGATGTTTTCCCGAATGGATTTGGAAACAGCAGCGGGCAGTTGGGACATAACCTCATGGACCATCATTTAGGGGTGGGGGCAAGCGGATCGGTGTCAGGCTTTGAAGATAAATATTATTATGGTAACCGGCCTACGATTGCCTATATGCCCCGTTTCCGGAATCTTGGAGTAGTATCCGAGAATTCCAAACCCATCCCATCGGATTTCACACGGGGTTATTCTTTTGGAGGAGGTGCATGGCGCGGCCAGGCAGAACGGCAACTGGATGGTATACCCATCGGCGCAGGATTAAAGGCCCTGTTGACTGAACCAGGCCCCTGGTCCTTCGATCTGTCCGGTCTTGGTGAAGTATTACCCTATTTTTATAATAAAGTATCCCTCGATCGGGGAAAAAAAGATAAATGGGGTCTGCCCCTGATCGCCGTCGACTGCGAACTGAAAGACAATGAGAAAAAAATGCGCAGGGATATGCGGCAGACCGCGGCTGCCATGCTGGAAGATCTGGGATTAACGAATATCAGCACCTGGGACAGTACCGAAAAAGAAGGGCAGCGGATCTTCAGCGTGCATGAAATGGGTACCGCACGCATGGGCAGGGATCCCAAAACATCGGTACTCAATCAACATAATCAGCTGCACGATGTAAAAAATGTCTTTATCACGGATGGTTCCTGTATGGCCTCTTCTGCCTGCCAGGAGCCTTCACTAACCTATATGGCCTTAACGGCAAGAGCCTGTGATTTCGCTGTTCACGAACTCAGGAGAGGAAACCTTTAGGAATAATTTACCCGCCATCAGATCATATCCCAACCATTAAACCCAATCCTCAGCTATTAAATCCAATCCTCAGCCATTAAGTCCTATCCAGATCAAAATAGGGTATTCCTTAGCCGGTATCAGGTAAAAAAACGCTTCTATTCAAAAGTAAATTTGTTGACCGGAATTTAATTGCACCATAAATTAACAATCAGCTTTATGAGGATTCTAACCATTTTTTCAGGCAAAGCACTAACCGTGTTTGCTTTACTTTGTTTCCTGGGATCATTTTTGATTGTCCCGGGAATTGCCATCGCACAAACACAAAAATTTTCAGGGACCGTAAAAGATGAACAGGGAAATCCCTTGTCGCTTGTTTCCGTTACCATAAAAGGAACGGGTAAAGGAACGGCCAGCAACAGCGGGGGGCAATTTTTGCTCGATGCCGAACCGGGGAATACCCTGATCTTCTCTTTAGTCAATCATGAAACGGTCAGTATAAAAGTGGCTAACCGGACCACTTTATCTGTTATCCTTAAAGAAAAACGCCAGGAGATCGACAGCGTGGTTGTAATCGGGTATGGCACAGCCCGTAAAAAGGACCTGACCGGTTCAGTGGCCTCTGTAAAATTGAATGAACAGGAAAAGACCCCGGTACTCGGGGTAGAGCAACTCCTGGAAGGAAGGGTGAGCGGCGTACAGGTCTCGCAGAATCAATCCCAGCCCGGGGCCGTATTCTCTATCCGTATCCGCGGTACGAATTCCATAAATTCAGGTAGCGGCCCTCTTTTCGTAGTGGACGGTTATGCCGGCGGCAATGCCGGCGGTCTGAATCCCAGCGATATCTTATCCATCGATGTGCTAAAAGATGCCTCTGCAACCGCCATTTATGGCAGCAGAGGTGCCAACGGCGTGGTCATCATCACTACAAAAAGAGGAAGCTCCAATGGACCAAAGGTCATCGTGGATGCCTATACAGGTTTCCAAAAAGTGGGCAAACAATATAAAATGATGAATGCCCGGCAATATGGGGATTTTATGAATACCCTGCAGACCGAGAAAAATGAATTGCTCAATACCAGCGCCCCCATTCCCTATACGCAGGCGGGGCTCGATACCCTGGGTGCAGGTACGGACTGGCAAAAAGAGATCTTCCGTTCAGCGCCTATCTCCAACTATTCCGTTTCCTTTAACGGAGGGAATGCCGAATCCAAACATTATCTGAGCTTTAATTTCTTTGACCAGGGCGGTATCATCAAAGGGTCTCAATACCGTAAGGGAACCATCAGGTATAATATCGATCAGCAGGTCAGCTCAAAAGTAAAATTTGGAATGTCTTCACAGATCGGTTACAATTATCAGAACCTGACCACTGTCAATACCTCCGGAGGTTCAACCCAGGCAAGCGTCTTATGGGATGCTGTTCGATTTAACCCGATCCTTGCCCCCAGAGACAATACCGGCGAATATACCTATGTGAACCATGGCCCTTCAGGATTGGTTTCGCCGCTTGGCAACCCTATCGCCTATATCAATGAAGCCAAGGATGGCATTTATAACCTGAGTGTATTTGCCAATTTTTACGGCGAATATGAAATTATCAAAGGCCTGAAGTTTAAAAGCAGTATCGGAGCCAACTATACCAGTGCCGGCAGGGAAGGATTCCTGCCTACTTATCTGTTCGTTGCCTCCGGTATCGGAAGCGCCACCCAGTCTTCCGGCAGGTATTACGAATGGCTGAATGAGAATACGCTGACCTATTCCAAAGAGATCGACAGAAATAACTTTATCGATCTGTCGGGCGGTTTTACCTTTCAGCATTGGTATAATAAATCTTTTAATACCGGGATCACGAACCTGTCAACGAACATACTGGGGTCTGATAACCTGGGGATTGGTATCCCCTCCAGTCCTTCGTCCCATTTTGAAGAGAATGTATTGGCCTCTTATTTTGGCAGGGCCAATTACAGGTTGATGGATAAATACCTCTTTACTGTTACTATGCGGGCGGATGGTTCATCCCGGTTCGGTGCGAATAGTAAATGGGGTTATTTCCCGTCGGGAGCTTTTGCCTGGCGTTTGTCGCAGGAAAATTTCATGAAGAGCGTCAGATCCATCAGCGATCTGAAAGTAAGGGCCAGTTATGGCGTTACAGGTAACCAGGAAATAGGTAATTACAATTCCCTGAGTCAGTATGGCTCCAATCAATATTCTTTAGGATCTACTCCATCGCTCGTCGTTGGCCTTTCACCCATTAATATTCCCAATCCCAATTTAAAATGGGAGTCGACAGCCTCTTCCGATTTTGGAGTGGACCTGGGACTATGGGAAAACCGGATTTATGTCACAGCGGATATTTATTATAAAAAAACGTCCAACCTGCTGCTGAATATCAATATCCCGGAAACATCCGGTTACACCACCACACTGGTCAATGCTGGATCCGTTTCCAACAAGGGTTTTGAATTTTCATTGACGAGCAGGAATATCGAGCATAGTAATATCAAATGGAGCACCACCCTAAACTTTTCGACGAATGTAAACAAAGTGATCAGTGTGTCTACCAACAAACATATTTTTGCCGGTGAACTTAGCGCCAGTGTATTTAACGGCGGCGGTGGTTATTCCGGGATATTGACTCCAGGTAAGCCCATCGGTTCTTTTTACGGATATGTATTCGATGGTATCTGGCAATCGAAGGACCAGATTACCAAGAGCGGAACAAAAGATGCGGTTAATCCGGGAGATCCCATTTTCAGGGATCTTGATGGAGACAGCCTGACAACAGGTAATGACCGGAAAATCATCGGTCAGGCCCTTCCTAAATTTATCTATGGAATAACCAATAACCTTAGCATTGGCCGGTTCAACCTGAATGTTTTTTTCCAGGGCGTATACGGAAATAAAATCCTCAACGAGAATTTGTATGAGATCCAGAATGGCGATCCTACCTTTAATAAACTCGCTTATGTAGGAAAAGACTCCTGGCATGGTGCCGGAACCAGCAATACCTTGCCGGCGGTCAGCAGCACCTTGCGGAGAGCCTTGGGCGTTACGAGCGATGTGTTGGAGAACGGAAGTTTCCTCCGGCTGAAGACAGTCACGCTGTCGTATAACCTGCCCCTGCCGGAGATCACCCATGTATTTAAGACGGCTAATATTTATGTGACCGCGCAGAACCTGGTGACCTTTACCAAATACAGCGGCTATGATCCGGAAGTGAACTCTTTTACAGATGGTAATTCCCTTTCCTTAGGTACGGATTATAATGCCTATCCGAATTACCGAACCTATTTAATTGGCGTTAAACTTGGGTTTTAAAACCATCTTTTCAAATGCCTGATCAACAAGAACAGATCTGCAATAAATTCTAAAAACATGAAAAAATATATAATCCTCACAGCGGTTATCTTCACGGTGGTCAGTATAGGATCCTGTAAAAAGGCCCTGACGGAAAAATTACACAGTACCTTAACCCCGAATAATTTCTACAGGAATGAGGCAGATGCAGAATCAGCGGTAAACGGGGTTTTTTCCAATATGCAATTCCAGCCCTATTATCAAAGAGGAGTATATCTTGTCAATGAATTGCCCGGAGATGTTTTCCAGCCTAACAATGCCAACTCCGACAGACAGGAATTGTACACGGGCAAATACACCGCGAATAATGCCGTGCTCAACGCCTGGTGGCTTAACTCGTATGTGTTGATAAAAAATGCCAACGAGGTGATTGCCTATGTGCCTGGTATTAGTATGGATGGTGCCAAACGGAATAACCTTACCGGCAATGCTTATTTTCTGAGAGGTATGGCTTATTATGATCTGTCTACTCTTTACGGGGCAGTGCCTCTTCTTGTCGATGGTAAGAATCCGGAACTTTTCCCGGCCCGTAAATCCGCGGACTCCGTATTTCAGCAGATTATCAGCGATCTGAAATATGCCGAAACGAATTGTTGGCACATCGATGGCCTTCCCGCCAGCGATGTGGGCAGGGTAACCTCCGAAGCGGCTTCTGCCATGCTCGCACGTGTCTATTTAAAAAGAGCGGCTTCGGCTTTTGCCAAAGCATCGGATAACCAGGATGCCCTGGATGCATGTAATAAGGTTATTGCTTATTCGGCCGGCCATCCGGCTGTACTTTCGCTGAGCCCTGTTTATCAGGATATATTTAGCGTAGATACGAAGAATGGTCCGGAAAGCATCTTTGCCGTACAATATGGCGATCCTCCGAATAATATCAATATAACCAACCTGATGTTCGATCCGGAATCGCTGGGTGGGTTTGCTTCGTTCCTTCCCTTGCCTGCTTTTGTTAATTCCTTTGATGCGGATGATCTGCGCAAAGCGGGGAATGTTGGCACTGTCGACAATGGGGTCGCCTATATATCCAAGTTTCGCGATCCCGGTGTATCGCCAGGTTCTTTAGGCCGCAACAACTGGATCATTTTACGGTTTGCCGATGTATTGCTAATGCAATCCGAGGCGATGAATAACCTGAACCCTGCCGATGCCGGTAAATTCAATGGAATAAATGCTGTCCGGACCAGGGCGGGTCTGGGAGCCAAATTACTTTCCTTGTCTAATACGGCAGGCAGCGATGATTTTATCAACGCGCTCGTCAATGAGAGGCTTTGGGAATTTGCCACGGAAGGGCTCCGTCGTAATGACCTGATCCGGTTAAAAAAATTCCAGCAGATAAAAGCAGCCGGAGGGTTTACTATCGACGAGAATCATTTACTGATGCCGATTCCGCAAACCGAACTTGATGTAAACCCCAATCTTTCACAGAATAAAGGATATTGAAAACGCTGTGCTCCTTTGTAAAAGATGTCGCACTGCATTTTTAATATCCTATGCGTCGCAGAACAGCCTCGCGTTGCGGAACAGCCAATAGATTAATACTCGTGGAATAACCTATATTAAAATTTGTAATATTAAACAAAATCAAACCTTATTTATTATGTTACAGGATGGAGCGTTAAAGGAGGGGGAAGCTGTTTTTTTAGCGGAGATCAAACAACAAATTTACGTGGCTGCGATCTGTGATATCCTGGACGACCTGGGCTACCGCCATCAGGCCATGCATCAGCGGTTGAGACCCATTTTGCCGGATATCAATAATTGCGGTCTGATCGGCAGGGCAAGGACCTTTGAATGGGTGGAGTCGGAGTTAATAGATGAAGAAGAGACCTTTAAACTGGAGATAGAAGCCATGGATTCTTTGAATGCGGGAGATGTCGTTGTACATAATACGGACTGGAACGGGACGAACGCACCATGGGGAGAATTGATGTCGACCGTGGCCAAACAAAAGGGGGTGGCCGGCTGCGTTTGCGACAGCCAGATAAGGGATTGTGTCAAGATCATCGAAATGGGTTTTCCCGTATATTATACGGGGATCAGACCGGTGAATTCGAAGGGTCGGGGTTATGTTACCGCCTATGATGTACCCATCAATTGCGGAGGCGTATTGGTGAACCCGGGGGATCTGATTTATGCCGATTTCGATGGCATCATCGTGATACCCAAGCTTGTGGAGAAGGAAGTGATCAGGCTGGCCAGGGAAAAGGTACATAGTGAAAACCTTTCTCGCCTTGAGCTTATGGAAGGAATATCGTTACGTAAGGTATATGATAAATATAAATCACTCTAATGGAAGCTACAAAAGGAAAGACAAGCGGTTCTTCGGGAGGGGCGGTGGGAACGAATAAATTCAAAGACCGTACCGTGGTGATTACTGGTTCCGGCTCCGGGATCGGACGAGCTTGCGCCCTGGAATTTGCCAGGGAAGGGGCTAACCTCGTAATTGCCGATATCGATCTGGAAGGTGCACGACAAACGGTCAGCCTGATAGAGGATGCAGGCGGTCATGCCCTTGCTGTTAAAACGGATGTATCTGAACCGGGATCCGTCAAACAGCTGGCAGAACTGGTCATAAAAAAATATGGCTCTATCCATACCTTGGTGAATAATGCCGCTATCCAGGTGAATAAAACGGTGGAGCATACTACCTGGGAAGAATGGAACCGACAGCTTTCCATCAACCTGGGAGGTGTTTTTTTATGTTCAAAATATTTCCTTCCCCATTTACGGGAGTCAAAGGGAAGTATTGTAAATATGTCTTCTGTCAATGGTTTTTTTGTGGAACCGACCTGCGCGGGGTATTGCGCTACCAAGGCAGCCATTATCGGTCTTACCAAGGCGATGGCCATCGATCATGGCCAGGATGGTATCCGCGTGAATTGCATTTGCCCCGGTTATATAGATTCAGGCCTGGCGGAAGAATACTTCCGGGTCCAGCAAGATCCTGTGAAGGCACGTTCCGAAGCAGGCAAGCTCCATGCATTGAACCGTATCGGCAAACCGGAGGAAGTGGGCAAACTGGCCGTTTTCCTGGCCAGTGACGACGCCTCCTTTATCACAGGCTCTTCCATGGTAGTGGATGGCGGGTTTGGCTCGGGCCTGCCGCCGAAGTTTTAAAGCCGGTTTTAGAAAGAGACAGGCGGGACAGAAAGAGGCTGTTCGTTTTTTTTAATGGTTTAACCCTTTGACATTAATTATGCATATTTCCGGGAGGCAAAAAACGGTAGACTGGTCGATCGTCATTCTGGTAAATTTTATGTGGGCGACACAGGTTCCTGTCATCAGGTTGATCGGCGATAGCCTTGGGCCTATTACCGTCGCGTTTGTACCCATGATCCTGAGCACGCTTATCTTTTTACCCGCCCTTTGGATGGAAAACCGTAAACGCAATATAAAGATGCGCTGGAGATGGAATGATAGTAAATACTTTATCCTGCCCGGATTGATCGGGGTCTTTGTGATGCAATATGCCTATACCCTGGGATCCCGAATGACGTTGGCAGCGAACGCGGGGATCATTACCCTGACCATACCCGTGATCGTCGCCATCTTTGCGACGATCTGGCTGAAGGAAAAACTGAATTTTATCCGTATCCTGAGTTTTATCCTTGCTATCGCAGGCGTGCTGATGACCTCCATATCCGATATTTCCGGTGCGGATTTCAAACAGGGTCAATACCTGCAGGGTGATCTGATTTTTTTGTTTGCCTGTTGCTGCTGTGGTTTTTTTAATACTTTTTGTAAAAGACTGGTCGACAAAGGATATACAGAGCTGGAAATATTGGTATACAGCTCCCTGGTAGGGAGTATCGCAAGTATCCCGCTGTTGATCTGGGTGGAGCCTTTTCATTTCTCCACTTTTATGAATAGCGGAAAACTTACTCTCTTCGCTATTTTGGAATTAGGTGTGGTGGTGTATGGTTTTTCCATGTTGTTGTTCTTTTATGTGTTGAAAAGGATGGATGTAACCCAGGCCGTTTTGGGTAATTATTTACTTCCCTTTTTTATTGCTTTGATGGGAATCTTCCTGCTGGGTGAAAAAATAACGCCCCTGATGGTGATCGGTGGTTCGATCATCATGGTAAGCACATTGATGGTCTCTGTTTCCGAGGAATATCTGCTGGCCTTTTTTAAGCGATTTAAAATTACCCGATGAAAGCAATCAAGTAAAAAATATAAACTGAAAATTACCAAATGAAAATAACAAATGTTCAGGCCATCGTGCTGAAACTACCGGAGATATCCAGTGAGGCGGATGGAACACAAGACGACCTTATCATTATTGTCGAAACGGACGAAGGAATCACGGGATATGGAGAAGTAGATACAGCTCCCTATGTCGGAAAGGCGGTTGTTGATGCGTATATGTCTCACGGGACCTGTTATGGTCTGCGGGAAGTTGTAGTGGGTGCGGACCCTTTTGACTACGAACAGATCTGGAGGGATATGTGGGATAAAACCTATTATTATGGCCGCAGCGGCCCGGTCATGCATGTGATGAGCGGCATTGACATGGCCATCTGGGATATAATGGGTAAGGCAACGGGAAAACCTGTACATAAATTATTGGGGGGCAGCTATACGGATAAAGTGAGGGCCTATGCAAGTGCGCTGATGCCGTCCACGAAGGACGAGGTAAAAAAGGCGGTGGATACCTATGTCGCACAAGGGTTCACAGCTATTAAGTTCGGATGGGGCCCCTTGGGTTTTAATACCGAATTGGATATCGATCTGGTCAGAACGGCGAGGAAGGCTGCCGGGGATAAGGTGGAGCTGATGATCGATATCGGCAAACGTTACCGGCTCAAGCAGGCCATCTATGTGGCTAAGGCCCTGGAACAGCTTAATATTTATTGGCTGGAAGAACCCCTGCCTGCCGAAGATTACCAGGGGTATAAAAGGCTGGCCGAATCGACGACACTGCGTATTGCCACGGGCGAGGAAGAAAGTGGGAGAAGGGCCTTTGAACGCCTGATCCTGGAAACCCATGTGGATGTGATTCAGCCCGATATGTCGCGTTGCGGAGGACTGACCGAAGCAAAAAAAATTGCCATGCTGGCCGAGGATAGTAATATCCTTTGCGTTCCCCATGCGTTCAAGACGGGAGTGCTTGTTGCAGCCTCCATCCATTTGATCGCGTCTGTACCGCATGCTCCCTTTTTGGAGTTCTCAGTCACCTCGTCGGCTATCCGTAAAGAATTATTAAGTAAACCCTTTGTACAAAAAGATGGATTCGTGGACGTCCCGCAAACCCCGGGATTAGGAATTGAATTAAACCAGGAAGTGATCCGAAAATATGGGGTCAGGATGGACAAATAAGCCGAACCGAAAAAAAAGGTTAAGAATAACGACGATAACAAAAGGCTAATGAGACGAATTGACAAACTTAACAAGATCGCTAAATCAAAGAAACTGGATGCTTTCCTGGTAACCTCTCCTGCCTCGGTAAATTATTTCAGCGGCTATTTTTATAATTTCGAGACCGGGCCTTCCCCCTTTCATCTTTTGCCTTCGGCTTTACTCGTCATACCGGGGAAGGGAGGATTTCTTATCCTTGCCGATAATGAACTGGATCAGGCGCACGGATTGGATTCCGACATGGTTATCCTTCACAGTTCAAGTTACGTGTATACCAAGCCCCTTGATTTTACCAAACAATTCCTGAGTATCCTCCATAAACTGATTACCAGCCATAAGCTTTGGGATGGCCATATCGGTATCGAGGCTAATTCTTTGCCTTTTATTATCGGCCAAACCCTGGGCCATGAATTTCAAAAAATAGGATGGGTGGATATCGGATCCGATATCGCCAGGATCCGTGCGGTCAAGGACAGAGATGAGATAGAAGGGATCCGTGCAGCAGCCACACTGTGTGATATCGGGCAGACCGCTGTATTGAAAAACGCGAGGCCGGGGATAAGCGAGCTGAACTTGTTTGCGCTTGTTCGTGCAGAAATGGAGGCAGCTGCCGGCAAGAGGGTACCCCTGATGGCAGACTTTATCAGCGGAGCCAGGACATCTTCCGGAGGCGGCGGTCCGACGAATAAGTTATTGGACAAGGGAGATTTGCTGCTGACCGATCTGACCGTTTGTCTGGATGGTTATTGGGGCGACTCCTGCAGCACCCTGTCGGTCGGACAGCCGGATGCCGTCAGGAATAAAGATTTTGAAAGGGTAAAAGAGGCCCTGGCTACAGGCATCGAGGCAATCCGTCCGGGAATAAAGGCTTTGGAAATAGATGCCAGAATGCGCGGGCTTACCGGGGACTATCCTCATCATGGTGGTCATGGGGTAGGCGTATTATATCATGAAGAGCCCCGGATTGTGGCCCATAATAAAACCGTTTTGGTACCGGACATGATCATTGCGCTGGAACCTGCCATTTATAAGAAAGATTATGGAATACGATTGGAGCACCTTGTGCTCGTAACAGAGACAGGATCTGAAATTCTTACCCAATTTAAACATTGTTTTACACAGGATAATCAACCTGACCGTTTGAGCGGTTAATCATACAATAAACCCTATAATATATTTCTTCAAAAAAAAAGCCAATTTATTGGTAGGGTATTCTATTGCCCCTACCTCACGAAAAAAAACCACAACAAAAAAACCACAACAAACACGATTTTAAAAACCTTTAATTATCAACTATTATTTATGAAAAAGATTAACAGTTTTTATAGCAGAACAGCTATAATTTTTTTACTCGCTGGATGCTGGGTACTGGGTTGCAAAAGAGATTTGCTTCGGTCCGGCAGTGGTGGTGGGTTACATACCCTGTCGCTTGACGGAACCTATACGGTATTGACCACGCAGGTTCCCGATCTGAACGTGTCTGAAAGTCCTCTGGAATTGGGGATGAAATTTAAAATCCTGGTACCCGGTACAATTACCAAGTTCAGGTTCTTCAGACTGCCCGGTGAAACAGGGTCGCATAAGGCAAGCCTGTGGTCGAAGACCGGGTCACTCCTGGATTCCATTTCCTTTCCCCTTTCTTCTGATATTGACTCGGGCTGGCAGATCGTTACCCTGCCTACTCCCTTTTCTGTTTCAGCCGATACCTTTGTGGTTTCCGTAAATTCCAATACCAAATACGCGGCAAAGGCTTATGGGCTGGGCGCCGTCATTAGTAATGGCCCTCTGAGCAGTATCGCCGATAACAATGGCGTTTATACCTATTCAGTTGGTACTTTCCCCACCAACACGTATAACGGGAATAATTATTTCCGGGATATTGTATTTGTACCCACTAATGACGATCCGACCCCTCCTTCGGCTCCGGGCAGCCTGACGGCATCCAGTATAACCAGCAGCAGTGTCACACTGACCTGGACGGCTTCTACGGATAACATCGCGGTCACCGGGTATGAAATATACCGAAACGGCCTTCTGATCGATACTACCACTGCCACCACCAAATCGATCCCTCATCTGAACGCGGCCGCGCCCTATAGTTTTTGGGTAGTTGCCAGGGATGCCTTCGGTAACCGCTCTACTGCCAGCAATCTTGCCGATTTTACCACCACCAATCCGGGAACCATCACACAGGGGTCACAACTGACCACTTCGCTGGTTGGGCCAGCCGGTATATCCATCAGTTCATTCACCACCGTTGCCGGCGGATCATTCTATGGTACCGCGCTTTCCGGATGGGGCAGCCTGGCCCGCACCGTTGCCGCGGGTGGAGAGACGATCGATGGTTTCTGGTTCCCTGCAGGAACGGTAGTGCTGCAAGCGGCTGACATAAGTTCCCAGATCACCGTCTATTCCGGCTGGCTGGTCCTTCGCGGTTGCAAGGGTGGAGTCATATATCGTAATTCGATCATCGCCGGAGGAGGTGGAGCCGCTCTTTACAGTCAGTTGACATTATTCAATACGAACGGACGGAAAGACGGAGAACAACCAGTCGAAGCCATCGTCCACCGTTGTTATTTCCCCCATAGCGGATTGGAAAATGTGTATGCGGATAATATCACGGTAACTGAGTCTTGGATATTTGCCGACCCAAGTTCGACCGGTGAACATGTTGATGGCATTCAGACCTGGGGCGGACAGCGTTATCTGAACTTTTCCCGTAACCATCTTCAGTTCCATGCGCCCGATCCGTACGGTTCTTTCTCCGGTCTTATCGCCATGTATACCGACGGTTCCCAGGTCGGTTATTCCGGCTACGATCATATAACGATAAAGGATAACTATATTATTCTGGACAGTACCGGTATCGGCTTACATGCTCCGCTGGGACAACCCGTTACCAATATGAAGGTTACCGGCAACCGCTGGAAATGGACCTATGGGGCTCCGGACAAGGATCATTCTCCGGCAGTCTATGTCAATACCAGCCTTTCCCTGCCGAATTACAAGACGGGGGGTAACGCCTGGTCGAACAACAAATGGTCTGACGGACCCTATTCCGGTCAGTATCTCAAACCAAATGATTCTACCTCTACCTCTGAATACTAAAACCGGAAGGTTGAATAAAACAATGTTCGTTTTGTTTTTAGTGAGGCTGCCCTGGTTTTAGACAGGGCAGCCTCTATTTTACATCATTTCATTTTGCATCATTTCACCAAAACAATGACTATTTTTTTATGGATAAAATCTATAGCCTTCAACGGCCCAAATCATTTTTAGCAGCGGCTGCCCTTTTCCTGGTCTGCACAGGCATCAACGTCGCCGGATGTAAGAATGAATTGCCATTTCCCGGAGGAAATCCCTTACCCAATGGTCCGGGTGGAGTTATCCCCGTTATACATGGACAGCAGATTACGGCAGCGAATGTGGGACGCGCCGGTGCTGCAGCCGCTAATATCGTCAACTATAACCCGACCCTGACTGCCGTCAGCGGCAACAAAACCTATTCTACCACGCAAACTATCCGTAACAAACAATTTACCGGAAAGGTCCTGGTTACCGGAGGAAAAGTCACCTTCGAATTTTGTTCATTCACTTATGCTCCGCCCGAAGCATCGGCGCAGCTTCAGCAATATAACGGAGGAGCCGCTGCCGGTTCAGTGATCTGCAACTGGTGTGATTTTGATCCGGGTCTGCGCGGACCACAAGGCAATTTCGAGACCTGCAACGCCCAGTTTGGCGAACGCGGCGATGCCAATCCCTCCACGACCGGAGCTTCTTTTACGCTTTACCGTTGCCGTTTGCAGGGGTGCGGTAATAATATCGGCATTCACCAGTATCGTTCTTCCGGATCTTCCGTTTCGGAATGTTTTATCTCTTCTCCTACAGGCGGAGGTGGCACACATCCCGACGGGATGGAGATCTATTCCTCAGACAATATCCTGGTGCTGCGTTCCCGTCTGGAGATCGCAACCAATACAGATCAGTCCTGTGTCAATATCACCACGGACTTTGGTAATTGCACCACAGGGAACCCGGTTGTCATCCAGGATAATTATATTGATGGCGGAACTTCGCCGGTGCTTACCCGCTGGTTCAACCAAGGGGTTGGGACCTATATCAAAAATGTGCGTTATACCGGCAACTTTTTCGGGGATTCCAGTAAATGGGGCCGCGAATGCGATTTTAATTCCATGAACGTGACCTATAATAAAACATATGCACTTGCCAATCCTACGGTCATTTACTGGGACAGTACGAATGCCTGGGCACCCAATGGAGAACATGTAACCAACCCGGCTACTGCACCCTCCGGCGATGTGCCTGCCGGCATGCCGCATCTTCCCAATGGCTTTGTGGACGCGCGTAATTTTTACGGAGGTGAAGTGTGGAGATGGAGCGGAAAAGTGCTGCCCTGACCAGAGACCGATCAGCAGACCCTGGAAGGGTTCTGGCTGATTGCCTGGTAATCAGCCGAATTCCGGGCCTGCAATGGCAAATTGTTTTTCAGGCATACCAGGAAAGGAATTGTTACCTCTGAACATCCGGATAAAAGGCCGCTGCTGCGAAAAACCGGCAGCGGTCATCCAGGTTGACCATTGCGGATCATGGAGGGGAATATCGAGGATAACCGATTGCCCGGTGCAATGGGGAAGCGCTGCCGAAACAAGCTCCTGTGCAATGGTTGCATTGTCAGCAATGACCGGCCCCAGCTGGGTAAATGTATGACCATAACGCCCCAGGCAATAACCTTGTATTTCGTTCTTTTCTTCCGCCAGGAAAGCCAGATGAGGCGCTCCGGTCTGCATCCATTCCAAAAGAGCTTGCCGGTCAGCGCCAAAAATAGCCCGGTCAAAGGTGGCTATAGCGGGCAGATCATTTTTTTGTACCGGCCTGATTCTGTGTATTGGCCTGATATGGTATCCCTGTCTTATACTGGTTCTCTCCGACAATCGTTTTTGGGGCTGATTTTCGGCCTTAATATAAGCCTGCATCCTGCTCAGCGGGTATTCATCCCTGAAACCAAGTTTTAGATAGACTTCCCGACCCGCAGGAGTAGCGTCCAGCTTTATGGTTTCTTCCCGGCTTAAGAGCTGCAATGCTTCGCGGAGTAACTGTTTGCCGATCCCCTGCCGTTGACAGACCGGATCGACGAGTACCATACCGATCCAGCTAAAGGCGTCCTGGTAACGAAGAGTAGTAACCGTACCTACGATGTTTTTTTCAAGGCCACCCTTATCTTCCCCGTCTTCCTGGTTTTCCGGTCCTTCCTTTATGGCAACCCGGCAGTCTTCAGGGCCGAGTTGTAAGAACAGTTCCCAGTCACGGGCAAGTTGATTCCAGTGATTGGCGCGGCAGAGGTACAGACCCGCAGGAATATCTTCCGGTTTCATGATACGCAAACGGATCATGACCTGGCAGTTTTGCGGGGTAACCCGCTTACGGCTATTATTCCCATAGCGGCAAACAGGATCATGGCTGCGAACCCGTTGGTATAACTTCCCAGCCGGTCGCGTAACCAGCCCACCAGGGTTGGCGCCAGGGCATCTGCAAATCCATCTGCTGCGAGAATAAGCCCCATGATACGGCCCATAACCTTTACGCCGAATAATTCGGCAGCCATTAAGGGAATGATCATGTAATCCCCGCCCAGCCCGATGCCAAAAAGAAAAGAAAAAAGATAAATGATCCAGGGAATGGAAACAAAATAAAGAAGGAGGATGGAGGCTGCGACGATAAGAGATATCAGTATCATCACAAATTTCTTCGGGACCTGGTCCGCCAGCCAGCCCATCAGAAGACGACCCAGGATACTGGACAAAAGGATCAGGGATAAAATATTGGCAGCATGCTCCTGCGTGAATTTCAGATCAAGACTGAAATACAATTTCAGATTTTGGATAGTTCCGCTTACGGCTCCGATAGCACACATGCTTCCTGTCAGCAGCAAATAGAATGACCTGCTTTTTAAAATGGTGCCCAGGGCCGGCAATCTGCCGGGTTCCTTTTCCTGCAGCCTTTCCGGATTGTCACGGACAAACCAGGCTATTGGGAAGGCGATAAGGATGATCAGCAAACCCAGGATAAAAAGCGCCTCACGCCAGCCGAAAGCCAGACAAAGTTTTTTTGCAATCTGTGGAACCAGCATACCGCCGATACCAATTCCGATATACGCAAGGCCCATCATCTTTCCCCTGGCGCTGGCAAACCATCGGGAAATCAGTACCTGGTTGGGTAAAGGGCCGCCGCACATGTAACCCAGCGCGCTGAGTATATAAAAAAAATAAAATTGGGGCAACGAATTCATCCTGCTTAAAGCCATCAGCGAAACGCCGCTTAACAGGATCCCGGACAGGAGCAGCCGGCGTGGGCCGAAACGATCGATCAGCCATCCCGCACCAAACCCGAACAGACCGACAATGACCTTTCCAAAGGCATTTCCGGAGGTGACTGTAGCTCTGGACCATCCAAAGTCCTTCACCCAGAAATCATAAAAAAATGGAAGCCCGTAGAACATAATACCCACGAGGGAGAAGAGGCTGAAAAAAGCAGTTGCGCTAACGACATATTGCCCGGAATCCAGTCTGGTTGTTTTGGTTTTTTTTCTTGTCATGGTATATTTGCCCGGTTTCCTTTGTTCCGGCCTGATCTTATTTGAACCCCTTAGGACTCCCCTCCAGGAAGGCCTTTACAAAATCGTCATCCAAATATTGAGGATATGCATTTAGTATCCGGTCGATCTCTTCGGTTTGGCCTTCCGATAATTTTTCGGCAGGATCCAAACACCATAAGCCTTCCAGCAATCCCTGTCTTCTCAGTATTTCATGAATGCCTGCGATGCAGCCCCTAAAGGAATGTTTGACATCGAAGATCACCGCATTCATATCTGTCACTTCGGTTCCGGCCTGTAACCATTTTTCTGTGTTCTCATAATCATTGGCGATACATTGTTTGATACCTGCAAAAAGGGATACTACTTTTTGGGTCCATACTGCCCAATGTCCCAGCAGGCCGCCGACAAATCTTTTTTCAACGGTTTCTCCTTTTACCACAAAACGGTAAGGCGTCAGCAAGTCGGCCACGATATTATCATCGTTACCGGTATATAAGGCAATATCATCGCGCCGGGAAGAATCACATACAGCGCGGACCACGTCCAGGGTATGATATCTATTAAAGGCAGCTACTTTAATGGCTTGTACGTTGGGGATCTCTGCCATGGCCCGCCAGAAATCATAACTTAACAGACGGCCGCCTACAGCAGGCTGCAGATAAAACCCAAAAACAGGAATGATCTTCGCAACTGCTCTTGTCCGCTCGATAAGATCCTGCTCGGAATAATCCCTTAATCCACCCATACTTACCAGGCCCAGGTGATATCCATAGTCTGCGGCCAGCCTGGCCTCGGCAATCGCTTGTCCGGTGGGGCCGCAGATACCCGCCACTTTGATAAAGGGTCTTCCCGGTCTGGCCTGGTCTATTTCTTCGGCTGCCAGCCGGAAAACTTTTTCCAGCAGATTGAATTCCGGTTTTCGGATTTCGAATTGCGTCGTATGTACTCCTACGGCAATTCCCCCTGAACCGCTCGCCAGGTAATACCGGGTGAGCAAACGCTGACGGGTTTCGTTCAGGCTCAGATCCTGATTAAGTGCGAGTGGGTGCGCCGGTATAACGGTTCCCTGCATTAGCAGCTCTTTGATTCCGCCGTCCCCTGGTAGACGGGTTGCTGTTTGATTGTTCATGGGTACGGATTAGTATTTCCCGGTTCTTTCCTGGAAATGGGTTTCTTTATTTATAGTTTTGCCTCCTGCTTCCAGCCATTCGGCGAGCAGTTCAATTATTTTTTTTGGAGGTACCCGGGGATAACCAAAAAGACGGGTACATTCAGATGCATTGCTCAGGAGTGCGGTAGCCTGTTCTTCCTGAACAAAAACGGGATTTTTCCCGAATAACATTCCAAATTGTTCTGCAATCCACCGGACAGATAAAATTTCCGGACCGGTAACATTTAGAATTTTCGGAGGGACGGAGCAATGAAGTAAGGAGCGAAGTGCTATCTCATTGGCATCCCCCTGCCAGATCACATTTACATTTCCCATTTTCAAATCGATGGGTTTACCTGCGTTTACGGACTTAGCGATTTCCAGTAATACGCCATAGCTGAGATCATTGGCATAATTCAACCGGTAGATCAGCAGGGGTGTGTCGTATCTGGAAGATTGGTATTGAAAAATGCGCTCCCTGCCCAGGCAGGACTGCGCGTATTCTCCCAGAGGCTCAGGCGGACTGGCTTCCGATGCTCCACCCGCTACTACGGGCGTAAACGGATATACATTCCCTGTTGAAAAAACCACGATATTGGAATCCCTGTATTTGTCTGCGACGCGTCCAGGCAAATAAGCATTCATCGCCCAGGTGAAGGATTCTTTACCGGTAGTGCCAAACTTGGTACCAGCCAGATAAAGTACGTTCTTAACATCGGGAAGAGACTGAAGCTGCCGGTCATCCAAAAGATCGGCGCTAATGGTTTGAATACCTGATTCCTCCAGATCCATTACTAAGCCAGGCTCGGAGAAACGGGAGACGGCGATCACCTTTTTTTTGATCCCGGACTGATCAATGGCCTGGCGGGCAAGTCTGGCCAGGGAAGGACCCATTTTGCCCCCGGCTCCCAGGATTATAATATCTCCTTCCGTATTGGTCATGTCATGGAGAAGGGCATCGGACGGGGCTAACAATTGATGATAGGCTATTTCTATGGGCTTCATGGTAAGGCAAATTTACCTTCTGGAACAGGCGGCCTTTTACCCGATACCGGCCAATCCTTACCTTTTTTGGTAATGGGCAAACCGTTGAACGGCCAAACTCCTCAATTCAATAGATAATTGCTACCGTTGGCTCGATTCCCTGTAAAAATTTCGGTTTAGTATCCGAATTTTACCTTCCTTAACCAGAATACACACATAACCAAAAAAACAATCCATCATGACCAGAAGGCAAATAAAACTCGTAAGAAATTCCTGGCAAACGGCGGGGGAAGAACCACTGATGCTGGGCATCCTTTTTTACGACCGCCTTTTCTCCTTATCCCCCGAAACGAGGGCGATATTCCGCAGTCCCGTTTCACTGCAAACCTCCAAATTAATGGAGACAGCCGGAAGGTTGATCAACAAACTGGAAGTCCTGGAAGAATCGATCTATGAGGTTACGCATATTGCCGATACCTTCGTACCCGAAGGGCTGAGGGCCATGCATTATTCCGCTATAGGCACCTCCCTTTTATGGGCGGTGGAAAAAAGACTGGGTTCATCCTGGGACAGGCAAACGGTGCGGGCCTGGCAATCATTCTATTTCACCCTTCGCTCCATGGTCTATGAAGTGGCCCAGGCCGCTTAAACCCTTTTCAACCCCATAACCCCAAAGCATATGACATTTTTCAGGTTTTTACTGGCCTTTGATGCGCTTGTCGTAATCATCATTCTCGGGTTTTTCATAACCGGTCTGACGGATGGTTCGGTTGGCGAGCGTAATGCGGGTCTTTGGTTCCTGATTGTCGCCGCCTGTATAGGTATATTAGGTGGCAGTTGGTGGCTGCATGGTCATCAGCATCCGCTTGCAGCAAAAGGAGTATTGCTGATGCTTGCCATTCCGTCTTTTTTGTTTGCCGCCTTTTTTCTGATCCTTCTTATAACCAATCCAAAATGGAATTAATGGACGGCCATTAGGCCGGGATAAGGCCCGGAATAATAAAGAAAGCGTTCATTTCCGACAACTTTTCAAGGCACAGTTTGTTTACCAGCCGGCAGCATCCCTTAAAAGTTATAAACTATTAGTTTTTAAGGAGAAACAGATCTAATTGTGATAAATGGATCTGATCAGGGTTGCCGGTACGTAAATAAATATTTATTTTGTTGCCTATGACTGGAAGTGCTATCGGAAGGGCTATTTTTTATGGACTGTTGTTGGCAGGGCTTTATTTTCAGGGATTTGGACAAGGGAATGGGCAGGCAAACGTAAAGGAGAACTGGAAATTAAAGGCCGATAAGGAAGGCATTGCTATCTATACGCGGACATTACCGGATTCCCGGTTTAATGCCGTTAAAGTGGAATGCACCCTGACCGCAACGCTTAGCCAGTTTGTCGCCGTTATCCTGGACGTAAATACCGGAACGGAATGGGAATACAGCACCAAGTCCTCTATTCTGTTAAAACAAGTTTCCCCATCGGAATTGTATTATTATTCGGAAGTAAGCGTTCCCTGGCCAGTCAGCAACCGCGATTTTATCGCCCATCTTAAAGCAGTCCAGGATCCCGGTACCAAGGTTGTTACCATCTACGGTCCTACCATTCCGGATTATATCCCCGAAAAAAAAGACATTGTACGGGTATTGCGATCAGAAGGAAAATGGATAATCACGCCTATTGCAGGAAACCGGGTTAAAGTAGAATATACACTACGTGTAGATCCGGGGGGGAATGTTCCGGCCTGGCTGATCAATATGTTTGCCACTAAAGGGCCTTATGAATCCTTCAAAAAATTAAAGGTACACCTGCAAAAACCTGTTTATACACAGGCTCGTCTTCCCTTCATTGTAAACTAGCGTTTAGGCCGTTGGCAGAAAAATTACCCTGGCTAAGATTTTTATGTTCATCTTTGTTAGCAAATTATAACAGGAAATATATGGCGACACCTTTCTTTAAAACGAAATGGCCCCGGATACTCCTCTTGTTATTGCTGGTCTTCGGAGCCCTACAATTCATCAGGCCCAGGCTGGATAACCCGCCGGTAACAGCGGATTTGCAGGCCCCGGATGAAATAAAACAGATTCTTCGACAAGCTTGTTATGATTGTCATTCGAATCAAACCAAACTGGCCTGGTTCGATCAGATAACTCCCGCCAATTGGTTGGTTACCGGTCATATAAAAGAGGGAAGAGCTGTGCTTAATTTTTCGAACTGGGACAGCCTGACCAAAGCCCAGCCTGAACGGAATCGATTTCTTGCCGGATTATAAGAACTGGACAGCCATCAGTACTACAGAAAGATTTGATAATGGTTCCCTCCGGCTGATCGTGGGCAACGATATAGCCGTGAAGGCGATCAGCCATCAGCAGACCAATCCCTGGCCGGATGGGGTTTTGCCCGGTGGGTGAAGGGTCTGGAGTTAGTGCCTTATGGTAAGACCGCCCTTTTTACCACCGAGTGCGTGAATTGCCATCAGCCGATGAAGGAAAACGATTTTGTATTTACGATACCGCTGGATCTCAGTGAAAAAACAAAAAAGGAAAAATCCCCGCCTGTTAATCTTTTCGAATGGAAGGTGATCAATACCTCCGTTAACAAACGCGATCAAACCATGTCCACCCTTTATGGGAATGATTTGGCGGTGTCTGCCGCCAGGGCAGGGACAACGGTAGCCTACCCCCCCGGATCGGTCCTGTCCCTGGTTACCTGGTTTCAAAAGGCAGACAAACATTATTTCGGCGCCAATATTCCTGCGGCAATTAAATCTATCGAAGAAATACATGTAGCCAACGTCGTAAGTCAAAAACCTTCAGTGATGCCCTAATTACCCTGTTTGACTTTTACGATTGACACGGGGATCAGTCCGTGTGCTTCTTTATGGGCTTTGATAATGTCTGAAGAATCCGATGCCTGCGCCAAACAATATACGCGGCCTTCTTTTTCATCCACCCAGTAATTAACAAAGTTCACTCCATACTTTGACTGCACTGCCAGATCCTTTTGATGTGTAGCGGCTCCATCTTTCGCCGTAACATTTCCCGCACCCAATTCATGAATGTCCAGGTAAAAATCCTTTCCATTGTTAGCCAGAGCATCCTGACCTCCTGTCACCAAAAAGATCTGATCAGGCATAAGCCCATGTGCTTCTCCGTGTGTTTTGCGGATGGATTGCGAATCGGCTGCGGATACAAGGCAATAAACTGTTCCTCCGGGTTCATCCACCCAGAATTTGAGGAAATTTGCGCCATATTTATGTTGGGTAGCCAGATCTTTGGCGTGCGCCATTGCAACCCCTTCATAAGTTACCTTTCCCGGCTCCAGGTGATGGACATCCAAATACAAATATTTAGGAGCTGCAGTTGAATTGGAAGATGCAACTGTTTTACCGGTTTCCGTATCTATTTTAGCAGTTTGTGTTTTAGCCGTTTGGGCAAAAATGTGGGACGAATAAAGGTTGACAGCAACAAGCAGGATCAACACTAAAAAAACCTTCATGATAAATTGATTTAAGAATGATGAAATGAGATTCCTCTTTTCAGGTGCGAAAGTATATAGCTGTTACGAGTCCATGCTCCTCCAACTTCCCAATGGCAGTTCCTGGCATTTTTCCGGTAAGGATCAGGATCACCGTTAAGGGGATCTCCGTAGAATGTGATAGCGTAAAGGCACCTGTCGCTGTACGCTATGGATTTAAGGATTGGCTGCCAGGCGACCTGTGTAATACGGAAAGTTTGCCTGTCGCCCCTTTCAGGACAGATAATTGGCAGGTATATTATACGTTTGCTTTCAAGTAAGGGTTTCCCGCAAAATTTTATTCTCTCCGCCACGAATTAAATAAATCAATCGCCTGAGGTTTACATTAAATTTTTGTTAAACAAACAAAATATAACGTTTTCACATACTTGAAAGCTATTAAATTTAGTTTATCTAAATAAACCAGTTTCTATGCCATCTTCTTATGTTTCAGCCCAAGCCAGCGGAATAGCGCTAGGAGGTACTATCGATCAGGCGCCGGCTATCAATGCATTGCTCCTAAACCCCAGTTACACAGGATTAATACTGGATGTAGGTGGAGCCGTATATATTTCAACTACTGTTAATGCCAATGGAAAAACCATACTATATTACTCCGGTAATTATTTTACAGGGGCAGGTACTATTGACAATCACATTATTGACGCAGGTTACCGCCAAAAACTTTTTGATATCACCATTACCCTAACCAATTGCAAAATTGCCGGAGAGATGTTTTCTGTTCTTTGGTACGGAGCCAGAGGAGATGATTCGGGAGATGATCAGCCGGTCATTCAGAAAACAATCGATACGGTTATCGCCAATCAAAATAAGATAAAAACGATCTTTTTTCCGCAGGGAAGTTATTTGATCTTTAGTCCGATTATTCTCTATAAATCGATAGGAGTTCGCCGGTCGGCAATATATCAACAGGTTTCTATCAGACTTCAGGGAGAAACGGATTTCTCTCAAAGCGGCAATGGCAGCCGGATTTATACTAATTTTAGAGACACCTTTGCTATAGGAATACAGCAGGGAGAAAACTGTGAAATAGCCAACCTGAATATTTTAGGCAAATTCGAACCTCCGGCTGTTACCGGTCCTGTTGAGTATTCATGGTATTCCCTTACCCTGGATCAATTTACGGATGGGGTGTCCCGTGATAATCGATATTCACCCTATTCGGGTATCGTAATCGATCCGTTTACCAATGGGCAGGATTTGCCTCTTCCGGGAGGGATGGCAAATGCCTATCCAGGTTTTACGGATTGGTATAGCGGTGATCGCGGAAGTAATAATGGTAGTACCGCTATTTCCATTAAAAATTGCATGATATTCAATTTTGTAGTGGGGATATGTTCTTCACCCAATCCGTTTACCAGTAATGCGGAATTTACGGCCATTGAAAAGGTCAGGTTTGGGAATTGTAAAGTAGCGATATCCGGTGGGCAGCCCCAGGAAAAATCCTGCAAATTTTATGATATTATGTGCTGGTCAAATACCCATACTGTTTTTGCAACTGGATTATATGGTGCAAGAACTCCTGGAAACTGGTTTTGCGAGCTGGTAAATTTAGCCGGAAACGTAAATCAATTCGTCTATAACAATGGTGCGGGGTATTTTCCATCTCATTTTGAAAAAATTTATGCAGAAAAACTGGGAAAGATTGGATTTATAGGATCGAATTTGCAGTCTTCCATCTGTAATGGTGTTATTAATTTTGCAATTCCAGAAACGGAATCAGGCTTATATGATTATCACATTGATGGTTTCAATACCCTGTTTTTTAATTGTATGCTGCGGATGTACAACACAGGCTTGCCAGTATCAATAAAAGGGCGCCACTATTTTCAAAATTGTTCATTCGAAGCCACTCCTTATTGCCCTTCAGAATTGGTCAGCAATCAAAATCAATACGGTATTTCCGTATTTACAAATTGTATAGTTGGAGCCGTCAATCTGGGAATGCAACAAGAGATGTTTATTCAGCCTACCTTCTTTGAGGGCGAACTCATTTACGGCAAGGTAAAAACAACCGATGTCGTTCAATATGGATCCGGGCGCTGGGAAACATTGGAAATTGACGGAGGCCAAAGCCCTACCCTGGAATATTGGGCAACAGTATATAACAATACTGGGCAGTTCCAAATAAATATTGATGCCAACAGAAATGCAGTTGTGACGGTAGGAGCTATTCATATCAATAAATTTCAGTTGGGTAACATTGTAGTAGAAAAGGATAATGGTATTGTTGGCATAGTGGGAACCATTAATTTCACCACAAATCAGATTACAATCAACTATATCCCGCCAGGAATTGTCAGCGGGAATAGTTATGTATTGGCCTGTGTATATCCTAAGGCCTATTTTGGAGCATTTTTGGGTGACATAACCGCCAACAGCACTTCGATCACTAATGTGGTGTTTGATAAATATGGAGTAGATACAACGAGGATTGTCGGTACGCTGATAGAATTCCCGTTTATTGTCAATTTTGCATTTACCGGGTATTACCAAAATATAGCCAAAATTATAGCTTATAACTCCGGGACCCGGACGATCACGCTGGACCAAGCGCCTAATCTTAGTCAAAAAGGAGCTTATCTCAGTCTCGGAGAAGTAAAAAAAACCTTAAAAGGTAGTCCGGGAGCCAGTGTTAATGCTTTCCCAAGTAATACCCTGTTAACGATTCGCAGCGAGATTTTTGTTTCCGAAATTCCTGGAATCGAAAAACGATATCTGGTGACAAGGGAAGGATTTTTGAATGCAGCCGCAATTGGAGGGGGAGAGACCAGACAGGCACAATGGAATGAAGTTGATCCTACCATTAAGAGTTCCGGCACAACTAATTTTTCCCTTGTTGCTCCGGCGGGCTATTTGTTGCAGGGATTCGTCGTAAAATCGACGACCGCCTTTACGCTTACTGCCGGAACAACGGTAGGAGGAACTGATATCAGCGCCGGGTTGATATTAGCGGCTAATGTATCGAATATCATTCCATATCTTAAATTCTGTGATACCGCCTTTACCGCATATTTTAGCGGCATTACCGGAAGCGGAGGCACAACCACCATTACCGCCATTCTAAATGCAATATAAGGTAAATTCGAATGTCGGTGCTTTACAGGTTACTTCCTTTTTGCCGGCTGCATATGCGTAGCCACGCCAATCCGGTTCCAGGCATTGATCGTAATGATGGCCATGATAAGTTGGGCTGTTTTTGGCTCGCCAAAAAGGGCAATAGCTTTTTCATAAGTGGGTTCGGTCAACCCCTGTTGATGGATCAGGGTGATCTCTTCGGTCATCTGAAAAATCAGCCGTTCTTCCTCGGAGAAAATACTTCCCGCCTCCTTCCAGGCGCTTACCAGGAGGATCCGTTGCAGGGATTCCCCCAGTTTCAGCGCATCGTGGCTATGGGAGTCTACGCAATAAGCGCATCCGTTAAGTTGTGAGGCCCTGATCTTAATAAACTCCCGATGCATTTTATCAATGGAGGATTCGTTTACAAATTTGTCCAGCCCATTCATGGCCTCGTAGGCTGCAGGTTGAACGGTTTTAAAATTGATTCTGGTGCTCATGATATTTTTTTATTTGTTTAGTTATGGATTGTACAAATTTTTGATCGTTTTTGTTCTTCATCCCTCTATTTTCTACCTAAATAATTATCGATACTCCATTGATATTCGGGAAGAGAAGCGAGCAGGAAGCTGGCAGCACTCACCGTGAACACGGAATATCCCAATGGTGATTCTATGCCAAAGGAAACAGCCATGGATAAGGCAAAAAGCAGGCTAAGTATTCCGCTCCCCAGGGCTGCCGCCCGGGTAAAAAGGCCAGTCAGCAGGAGGATTCCGAAAAGGAATTCCCCCAGGGTTGCCAGGGCCGCAAAAACAGGTATAAGGGAACCCGGCAAAAAGCTCATGGTTTGGCGGGCGTAGATCATAAAATGGAGCCAGTCACCCCAGCCGACATGTGGGCTGCCGTTCTTGCCTAAAAAGCCAAGACGATCGGCTACGAACCATAAATAAGGAACGCTTATGGCAAGCCGCAAGAACAGGGAGGGCCATTTGAAATTATTACTGACAGACATTTTATTATTTTTTATCCTTCAAAATTAGGCCGGCAACGGCGGGGAAAGAATAGAGAAAGTCCGGAAAAACATGTAATATTTCGGTCTGGACTCAACTAATGATTCGCTGGAAAATCAGGAAGGGAGATTGATTCTCAGGCGAAATACCGTTTAAAGGACTCTTCCAGGATCTCTTTTACCTTGCCATACACATTCTGGGTACTTTCATAACCATAATAGGTGTCGAAGGAAATGGTTCCCAGCAGTTTTTTGATGCGTTTGACTTCGTGAAGCGGCAGCGGTATGCGGTTGGGATAACTATACATGACGGACAGATGTTTTTTACTGGGAGAGAGTACCAGCGTGTCACCGCAAAAAATACTGCCTTCGGCGGAAAGAAAGGGTACTTGCAGAATAGCACTGCCGGGAAAATGCCCACCCACATGGATGAGTTTCATTCCATCCCACAGCTCTTTTTCCCCGCCTTTCCAAAGGCTGATCTGTTTACCTTTATTCACGATCCAGGGTTCGTCGTCCTGATGAATATAAATGGGACAATCGAAAACTTCGGCCCAATCGTTCATATTGCTGTAATAATGGGGATGGGAAAAAGCGATTGCCTGCAGCCCTCCTTTCGACCGGATAAATTCTATGGTGGGTTCATTGAGCAAAGGGATACAATCCCATAAGATATTGCCCTTTTCCGAAGTTACCAATAATGCCCGCTGCCCGATCCCAAAAGTGGGGGTGATCATAAGATCGTAAACCTGTTCAGATAAGGCAAGAATACGGACGCTATGTCTTTTTGTTATGGCACCGGGTGTGGTCCAGCCTTGACCGCCTTCAGGAATGTATTGCCGGTCATCTGCGCAGATGCTGCATATTTTCGGATTATCACCTGCAGGGAATTGGGTGCCGCATGTCGTACAAACTTTGATATTATCCGTTCCGGATGTTGGATGATTCTTATCCTTTTGGCCCATTTCAGGTTGGTTCATGTTAGTATGATTTTGAATGCAATTTCCGGTTTCCCCGGCAAGCAGAGAATAGAGAATACCCGGAAAACCATGTAATATTTACCAGGAAGGGCAAAGGTCTTGTCCATCCCTTTAAACTTGCAGCAGTGCATATTTGCTTTGGTAGGATTTGGGCGAGACGAGGGTATGTTTCTTAAAGAAATTAGAAAAATAGAACGGGTCGTTGAATCCTAAGGAATAGGCAACCTCTTTTACGGAAAGGTTTTGATAGGTAAGCAGACGTTTAGCTTCTGAAGCGATCAGTCCATAGATTACGCTCTGGGCGGTCCTGCCTGTATGCAATTTGGATTGTTCGTTGAGTTTTGCTTCGGTGGTACCGAGCATAGTTGCCATTTGAGCAAGGGTATAATTGTGTTCGAAATTAGCCCTTACCAATTCCAGGAATTTCAGGAACAGCGCATCAGGTTTCCATATCTCATCCCCGCGTTCGACTTTTGCCCTGTTGATAGATATCAGGATCAGTTTGATCCGGGATTGAATAGAAATAAGATATTGGTAGGGCTGTTGCTGCTGTTCTTCCCCAATGAGCAGGAGCTGTTTCCCCATCAGCTCATGATCTTTGACCGGGATAACTTCGTTCATAGCGAAATGACAAAACAAGCCATTATGAAAGATCAGTTCAATATCGGAATCATCCTTACAAAAAAAGTCAAGCGAGAATTCCAGGATAACCCCTTCGGCCTTATCCGATCCCTTAAAATAGTGGACCTGCCCGGATGTGATTGTTAATACCTCCCCTCTTTTTACGGTCAGTTCTTTTTCATCGACAACTACTGTAGCCGATCCTTCCGAACACCAGATAAGTACATAATTCATCAGGCGCCGCGGGCTGTTGACGTCAGGATGATTGCTGAAGGTAAACGTCTCGATCATTTTAGGAAATACTCATTTAGTGATAATAAGTTGAAAGCAAATCACAAATGTTAAATAACAATCGGGGAACAAAAAAGTTTGCTCAATAAAATCCGGGCTCCTTTATTGCATTTCTAAATTTATGTTTTTATATTGCAGCATCCAATTTTCGTATGAAAAAACTACTTCTCAGCGCCTTATTATTACCGTTCGCCAGTCTGGCGGGATTTATCGCCAATCCTTCCGAGTCAAAAAATTTACTGGAAGTACGTGCAGGAGACTGGCCTATCAACCTGGACAGGTACATTGACAGAAGGGATACCACCTACTTACTGATGTTTCGTGATCAGCAGGTCATGAGCGGAGTAGTCATGGACACGCTTCCCTTTCCGGGTCTTCAACAATTAAAATACTTTGAACAGGCCTTAACTGTCCTGAAAACGGGCCACAACGGGGATATTGCCCGCTTCAAGACTTATTCCTTAAAAAGGGCGGATAAAAAAAATGAAGGTACATGGTATATCCTGAGGGATAAGTATGGCCTGACTGATTTCCAGCAGACGGAGGCCGATATGATGACCAAAACAATAAAAGGACTTTAATAAAAGGACTTTTCCACAATAAATATCGCATTTATCCGTTCTAAGAAGTTTACAAACAGTTGAAGATCAATTAATCTTAGAATCAGAAGTTTATACCTTTAAAACTAAATATTTCAATACCCTAGAAAAGTACAACCGATATGAAAAAGCTTATTTTTTTATCCTTATTCATACCTTGTTTAGCAAAGGCGCAATTTACCATTACCAATACGTCCACGATCAACCTGGTTGAATTGCGGACCGGTATCTGGCCTGTAACCCTGCAACGGATCGTAAAGGAATCAGATACCATTTACATGCTTGAATTCCGGGATCTGCAATACACCAAAGAAGTGAATATGACGACTATCAAATTCGGCGATCTGCGCCAGTTAAAATATTTCCAAAAGGGTCTTTCTGCTTTAAAGAATGGATCCACAGGCGATGCCGCCAAATTTAAGGAGTTTACCATCAAACGGATGGATGTGAAAAAGGAAGGGGTATGGTACCTTCTTACCTCCGGGGAAGGGGAGTCTACCAATTTCCTTCAACCTGAGGCCGATAAATTGATTTCCGCCATTAAAGGCCTGTAAACAGGTATAGATGATTTTGGCCTTTGGTTCCCACCTTTTAATAATGAATTGTTAAAGTAGCCATTCCCGGCATATTATATATCTTTCATGCCTTAGCTTTCTGAGCTAATGGACCGCTCGCGATTTTTACAAAGGACCTGTTTAGTTTTGCTCTTATTCCTGTTCCATCAGGCTGTTTCCGGACAAATTGAAATAGAAGGGACGGTATATGACCGTACCCAGCGGTTTGCGTTGCGGGAAGTAAGTGTAATGGGCTCATCGGGAAAAGGCACCGTTACGGATTCTGCGGGTCATTATCATATCCGGTTATTCTCCCGCGATTCCATTTCCTTCTCTTATCTGGGCAGGGCCACTGCTAAAATTCCCGTAAAGGATCTTGCTCCCGGATTTCCCCTGGATATGAGCATCCAGGTGGCCATCGACTCCTTACCAACCGCCTATGTGCGGCCACATAGTTATCGTTCCGATTCCCTGCAAAACCGGGAGGAGTATCAGAAAATTTTCGATTATGGGGCAAATTACCTGCAGGAAACCAAGGCCGGGCGCAGCGGAGGAGTAGGTGTGGGCATCGACTTCGATATGCTCCTTAATCCCAGGCGTAACCGAAGGATGCTGGCCTTCCAGCAACGACTGATCGACGAAGAACAGGATAAATATGTAGATTACCGGTTTAAAAAGACCCTGGTAAGAAAAATAACCGGATTGCAGTCACCTGCGCTGGATAGCTTCATGCGTTTGTACAGACCCAGTTATGCCCGGGTCCGGAGTTTTGAGACCGATTATGAATTCTACGAATATATCCGGGACTGGGGACAGGTTTTCTCAGAAGCATGGCGAAGGGATCATGGAAAATGAGAGCCATGCTTATCTTTCAGGATATGATCTTCCTACGATTCCGAAGCATACGTGATGACCTGGAACCGTGTAGCACTAACCTTAAACACGGTATCGAGCGGTTTACCGGAAAGCTCCTGTGTTATATTGGCTGTAGGTCCGAATCCCACTTCTGTAATTCCTTCTTTCGTCAGTTTGGGAAATACTTCATTACAAAAATCCTCCAGGGCTGCTCCTTGTGATGCTCCCGGACCGGCAAGCGAGGTTTGAACAGAAGGAGGAATCAACTCTACTACATTTATCGGCGTATTGGCCAGGGAATGACGCAGCACCATCGTATAACTATGTAGGGCAGCCTTACAAGCGCTGTAAACCGGAGCAAATACCTGGGGTATGAATGCCCCTCCGGATGTGACGTTTACAATCAGAGACTGCTGACCATGGATAAGCATCTGGGGAACTAATAACGAGTTTAAATGAATGGGGCCCGAAAGTAAAGTGTCTATCTCCACCTGGCGCTCTGCCCAGGGAGCATTATCTTCTGCCAGGGATATACGCCGCTGGATCCCTGCATTGTTCACCAGGACATGAAGATCAGGCATGGTTGTACGGATATATTTTGCCAGCGCCTCCCGTTGCAGCGGGTCACTGATATTGCTTACATAAGTCCGCATACCCGGAAACGCTTCAGCCGCTTTTTCCAGCTTCCCCGGGTCACGGCCTGTTATCAGCACATTCGCACCTGCTGCCTGGAAACGCATGGCCAGACCTAATCCTATACCATCACTTCCACCTGTCACTACCACATTTGCCCGATGTAAATTCATAGAATTGGTTTTATCTACCGGAAGAGGAATACAAAATCCCGGCCAATATTCCCATATGGTTATTTGCCGGAAAATACCGGCCGGGATAGGCTGAATAATAGCTCTTTAGATCTCCCGGACCCAGATATTTCTATAACTGGTTGGATTACCGTGATCCTGTAATTTCAAGGGACCCTTGCCATGGGGGACTATCTCGGGTAAACCTACATAGGGGGTAGGACCCTTGATCGCAGTATGATTCTGGATGAGAATGTTATTTTGAAAGACGGTCACATAGGGGGGAATGACCATCATCCCGTCCTTGTTGAATTTAGGAGCGGTAAAAGCAATGTCATAAGTTTGCCATTCGCCGGGTTTCATACAGGCATTGACCATGGGCATAGATTGTTTATAAATGGAACCGGCCTGTCCATTGGAGTAAGTGCGGTTATTATAACTATCGAGCACCTGCAATTCATAGATGCCCTGTAAAAAAATCCCGCTGTTTCCTCTGCCTTGTCCGTCACCTTTTACTTCGGCCGGTGTTCTGAACTCGATATGCAATTGAAAATCATCAAAGGTCATTTCCGTAAGGATGTCACCTCCTCCCTTTTGAACGGTAAGGACACCATCTTTTGCCTGCCATTTTGCCAGGCTGCCGTCACTGGCAGTCTTCCAGCCCGAAAGATCTTTTCCATTAAACAAGGCAATGGCGTCGGATGGGGGATTGCCCGGAGTTACCACCCTTGGCACTGGGGACCAGATCTCGGTGGATTCCGGAGTTTGTTTTTCCGGTTGAGCCTGCCCCATGGCAAACTGGTTTAACATCAGGGTAAAGGCGAATAAAAAATGCTGTTTTTTCATAATGAATTGATTACTGGGTTTGGAGAGTAGATTATACCCCGAAAGTAGAGTAAGATTTGAAAACCAGGTAAAATAGTTGGAACATCTTCAGCCAAAAAAAAAGGGAAAGAATAAACTAGTTATTCTTTCCCTTCCCAATAAGCCTTATGCTTATTGGCCTTATTCTTATCGGGATTAACCTTTTATTTAGGCTGTTACGCTTATAGCGGAAAATTCATCGATCTCCACTTCTTCCAGATCGGCGGTTTTTACCGTTTTAATGATACGTGCTGCTACCTTGTATGGATCTGCTGCACTATTGGGGCGACGATCTTCCAGCCATCCCTTCCATCCTCTTTCGGTGGTACCGATAGGGATCCGGATGGACGCACCGCGGTCTGATACGCCATATTTGAATTCGTCGATCGCGGCCGTTTCGTGTTTACCGGTCAGACGGAGGTGATTATCCGGGCCATATACTTCGATATGTTCCTGTATTACAGGACGGAAAGCTTCGCAGATCTTCTCGAAGGTTTCTTTGCTTCCGCAGGTCCTTAAGACAGTATTGGAGAAATTGGCATGCATGCCGCTGCCGTTCCAATCCAGGTTGCCCAAAGGCTTACAATGCCAGTTAATAGAGATGCCGTATTTTTCCCCAATCCTTTCCAGGAGGTAACGGGCCAGCCATACCTGGTCGCCTGCTTCTTTGGCGCCCATGGCAAAGATCTGGAACTCCCATTGACCGGTAGCTACTTCGGCATTGATCCCTTCAACATTCAGACCTGCATCGAGACAGGCATCCAGATGTTCTTCCACCATGGCACGGCCATAAGCGTTTTGGGCACCTACCGAACAATAATAAGGCCCCTGGGGTCTTGGGAAACCGCCTTCAGGAAATCCAAGAGGTTTATCGGTTTCGGAATTCCACAGGAAATATTCCTGTTCGAAACCAAACCAGAAATCGTTATCATCATCTTCGATCAAAGCCCGGCCATTGCTGGGATGGGGGAGGCCATTAGGGCTAAGAACCTCACACATAACGAGGTAGGCGTTCTTGCGTTGGGGATCTTTTGCCAGGTAAACAGGTTTTAACAGACAATCCGAAGAGCCGCCCGGGGCCTGTTCGGTCGAGGAACCATCGAAACACCACATGGAAACATCTTCCAGTTTGCCGGAAAAATTCTTTTCGATCTTTGTCTTGCTACGCAAGCTCTGAATGGGTTGGTAGCCGTCAAGCCAGATATACTCTAATTTAGCAGTTGCCATGTTTCGTTGTTTTTATGATGATTAAATGGTCCTTTATAATATTATACCTATAAAATAAGATCTGGTAAAAGGGTGCGGTATTCAGGTAAGAGATTGGAGTTATTTCGACATGATTACCTAACAAAAGTAGAGAAATATTTATTAATGAAAAATACGATAAAGTTTTAATATGACTATTTAAGGCTAATAAATGGGTCAAATCTTTCAAAAATTCGATAAAAATAAATAAAACACTATTAAAAATAATATTATTCATTTTTAGAGGTAAAAATAAACGTATAAAAAATTAACTAATATGATGGAAGCTCAGCGATAGACTGCCCATCCGCTGGCTGCCAGGTCTTTTACGGGTCCCGGCCTTAGGTTAATATGGCTAATTAGCGCAAGTATCCTTTTTTTGAGTAATTTGTATGCCTAAAACTTGCTATATGAAAAAGACGCTTTTGAGAATGGCTTTTTGCCTTCCGGTATTTATGACGGTCCTGAATATGTCTGCACGTTGTCAGGCCATCAGTTCAGAAGAGATCAGGACGCAACTGGTAAAAGATTGGGAAAGGGCGAAGATTTACACGGCAGATTACCTGAATGCCATGCCTGCTGATAAATATTCCTTTAAGGCTGTTGACAGTATCCGCAGTTTTGCACAGCAAATGCTCCATCTTTCGCAAGGCAATATTTTTCTCATGTCTAATGCATCCGATATGCAACCTCCTGCTTTTGTCATGGCCAACCTGGAACACAGTCCGGGAGCACAGACAAAAGACTCCGTACAATATTATGTAAACGCAAGTTATGATTACTGTATCAATGCGGTAAAAAACTCCGACGTAAATAAATGGGGCGAAAAAAAGAAGCTACGCACTTTTGAGGAAACCAGATTCGCCATGATGATGAAAGCGTTCGAACATCAGACCCATCACCGCGGACAGGCTACTATTTACATCCGGCTTTTGGGAATCAGACCTCCGGGTGAAAAATTATTCTAAACCTGAATAGTTTGCTGATAAAAACCAATGTCTAAACAGGGATTGGTTTTTTTATTTCCCCTATTTCCTCCGTTCTTATTTTCCCCCGTATCGGATAAAATTTAATCATTGATACTCCCTGCCGGTAATCATTGCCTTTGTCCGTTTATAACGCTTTATAATAAGGTGGTCCTTTTTTTATAAATAAATAGTCTATTAAATTAATGGACTATTTACTTTTGCTTTTATTCCATAGCCGGGTACCCGCCTTACGCATGGATTGCTGTCATGTTGATTTAATTGCTGCCATCTGAATTTGGGAAAAAAATAAAGAGGTATACAAAAAATATAGAACATTGAAGAATACCCCTCATGCATTGAACTAATTGTGCGATTGGTCGAAAGGAATTGTGCAGGTCTGACGTGCTTCGTAATTTTAGCTCCCAATTTCGCTTCCGGCAATTTTTCCTCTTCTATCCGTTCCCTATGATCAGTCACTGTCAACTGATTCATCACACTTAACCAAAAAGTATGCTTAAAAGTATCCTTAGCACCCTGCTATTGTTTTCTGTTTTGTGGGTTTTTCCACAGTCAACACATTTGATAAGAGGCCTTGTCCTTTCTGCTGAAAACCGCCAACCTCTTCCCGGCGCCACCATTGTCCTGAACAGATCCGGGGGAGGGGTCAATACCGATGCGTATGGACGTTTTTCGATAAAGACGGGTCCCGGAAAAAATCTGTTATCGGTATCCTATATCGGTAGAGAATCGGTGGAAATAGAAACCCGCTCGGATACGGTGACCATTCTGCTTAATCCCTCCAACAAACTATTGGATGAAGTGGTCACCGTAGCCTATACGACCGTAAAAAGATCCGGCTATCCCGGTGCCGTATCCACGATATCTGCGGATAAGATCAACAACCGTCAGACACCCGATATCAGTAATGCCTTGCAGGGCCTGGTAGCAGGTTTACAAACCACTTCATCGAATGGACAACCCGGCAACGGTTCTACGCTGTTGATCAGGGGAGCGGGTTCGATCAATGCTTCCAGTGATCCGCTTTTCGTAGTAGACGGCGCGCCTTATGACGGTAATATCAATGCGCTGAATCCCGCTGACATTGCGTCCGTCAGTGTCCTCAAAGACGCAACCTCCGCCAATCTCTATGGGTCACGTGCCGCAAACGGCGTGATCGTCATTACTACCAAACAAGGAAAAAAAACAGGAGATGCTTCCATTAATGTTACCCTCAACCAGGGATGGAGCGGTCGGGCTGTGAAAGATTACGAACAGGTCAATACCGATCAGTATTTTCAATTGTACTGGCAGGCTTTGCGGAACAAAGCGCTGACCAATGGTTTGCCGGCGGACCAGGCGGCACAGGAAGCCAGCCAGAATGTAGTCAGTGATTTGGCCATCAATCCGTATGGTACAACTTATCCGCAACCGGTAGGAACGGACGGTAAAATCCCGGAAGGCGCTCATCCTTTATGGGACAATAGCTGGGAGAAGGCCATGCATCAGAACGCAAAATACACCCAGGCACAGCTTAGCCTCAGCGGAGGTAGCGATAAAAGCACCTATTATATCTCCGGTGGTTATCTCAATAACGACGGCGCTTTTTTGGGAACAGGTTTCCGCCGTTATAATCTCCGCGCCAATACGACTATTCAGGCTAAAAGCTGGCTTCGGGCCGGGCTGTCCGTGAGCGGGGCAAGTACAGTGCAGGAATATCCGCCTTCTTCAGATTCCAGGACCGATAATGTCGTCCTATTCGGTCGTACCATACCCAGTTTTTATCCTATCTACCAGATCAATCCGGATGGATCGTATAAACTGGATGCCGCCGGTCAAAAACAGTTCGACTATGGCGACTACCGCCCTCAATCTGCCCTTCGCCTGGAGAATCTCGTGGGAACGACCGATTTGGATAAATCGGAACTAAAAAGAGAGAATGCTTCGGCCAGGTCTTTTCTGGAGGCTACCCTGGCAAAGGGACTTGTATTCAAGACGACCTATAATATCGATTATGTAAATTATAATGATCAATATTATACCAACCCGGCTTTTGGAGGCAGTGCATCCGTCGGCGGTACGATCAGCGAAAAAACCCAAAGGACCTTGTCCTATACCTGGAATAATATCCTGACCTGGAACCATGACTTTAACGGGGGACATCACCTGGACCTGCTAGCTGGGCATGAATATTATTCCTTTACCTTTCATGAACAGGGAGGAAACAGCTCGGGGTTTGTCCTTCCCGGTCTTTATGAACCGGTAGCGGCATCCGTGATAGGAGGTTATTCGGGTTATGCGGATAATTATAATAAGCTGAGTTTTTTTGGACAGGCACAGTATAATTACCTGAACCGGTATTACCTGACCGGCTCCCTGCGTTCGGACGGGTCTTCCCGTTTTTCCCCGCAGTCACGCTGGGGAACATTCTGGTCCGCAGGAGCAGGATGGCGTCTTGCCAGCGAGGCATTCCTGAAATCATGGTCCTGGCTGAACGTGTTGACCCTGAAAACCAGTTATGGTGCATCCGGCAATGATAACCTCATAGGGAGCGACGGGCTTAAGAATTATTATGCCTACCAGGCTTTATACAGGATCAATAATAACCTGGGAAATGGCGGGGTCCTTGCCTCGCGTCTGCCAACGCCTGACCTGAAATGGGAAAGTAACCTGAACTTCAATACTGGCCTCGATTTTGGATTGTTCGGCAACCGGCTGAGCGGTACAGTGAATTATTATATCCGCACCAGCAAGAACCTGCTTTATTCAAAACCCCTGGCTTCTTCTACCGGCTTCGGTTCCGTGGATGCTAATATCGGGACGCTCCGGAATAAGGGAATAGAGCTTACTCTGAATGTCGTTCCGGTCAATACTGGGAATTTTCGCTGGGATATCGAGCTGAACCTGAGCCATAATAAAAATGAGGTCACCTCGCTGCCGCAAAAGGAGATCATAAGCGGCACCAAAAAGCTGATGGTCGGTAAATCCATATATGATTTTTTTATCCGCGAATGGGCGGGTGTGGATCCGGCAACGGGTAACCCTCTCTGGTATACAACGGACAACCAGGGCAAAAAGAAGACTACTACCGTGTATGGTAATGGGACACAATATTATGAAGGAAGTTCTTTACCCACCGTATTCGGAGGTATCACCAATACATTCCGTTATAAAAGCGTTGAATTGTCCTTCCTTTTCTCGTATAGCCTGGGAGGCAAAATATTGGACGGTGATATCGTATCCATGCTAACCGGAGGCGCAAGTCCCGGTCATTCCTGGAGTAAGGAATTGCTCAGCAGCTGGACACCGGAGCACCCCAACACCAATGTACCCCGTATGACGACAGATGACCTGGGATGGGCCTCCAACTCCAGCTCAACCCGGTTCCTGTATAACGCGAGTTACGCGCGTCTGAAGAATCTGACCCTGGGCTACAGGTTGCCCACTCCGGCCTGGTGGGGTCCAAAAGGGAGCGGAAACGGAATAAAACTGTATGTGACCGGGGAGAACCTTGCGACCTTCTTCGGTCATAAAGGGATGGATCCGGAACAGGCTGTCGGCGGGACCACCTATTTTCAATATCCTGCCATGCGGACCCTTTCCGTCGGGCTTCAACTGGGTCTCTAATTTTTACACCAAAAAATCGTTGCGATGAAAAAGATCAGCACAATACTATACTTGTCCGTTTTCCTGTTTACGCTGGCAGCCTGTAAAAAACAACTGGATACACAGCCTACCAATTCGGTTCCCGGGGATCTTGTTTTTCAGAATGTCACCAATCTGTCCACCATTTACCAGGGGACCTGGGCTTCCATGATGGATGATTTTTATGGCGATGTCTATTCCAACCCGGGATTTAAATCGGTTTCCCTGACCAGCGATGCCATGGGCAGTGACGTAGCCGTCATCCGGACCAGGTATGGTTTCAAAACGACCTATGCATTTACGCAGATGAATGACAAGACCCAATACCGGGTGGGCGCATTCTGGTCGGAGTTCTATACGATCATCAACAATATGAATATCATCCTTGCGCATGTTGATAAAGTAGAAGGTGATAATACGGCCAAACAAGTATTAAAAGGGCAGGCATTGGCACTTCGGGCCCAGATATATCTTACACTGGCCTCTTTTTACCAGTTCTCTTACCTGAAGGATCCGCAGGCCAGGGCAGTTCCCATCTATACCTTGCCAACCAGCGATACGACTGCAGGTCATGCGACGGCAAGTCTTGAACAGATCTACCAGCTCATCATTTCGGATCTTACACAGGCTTCGCCCTTGCTGCAGGGTTACCAGCGAACCGCCAAATACCTGATCGATCAGGATGTAGTGCAAGGGTTGCTGGCCAGGACTTATCTCAATACCGGTCAATGGGCGCTTGCGGCCCAGGCTGCGATCGCGGCCCGTCAGAATTATACCCTGATGAGCCCGGCAGATTATACTACGGGTTTCAATAACGTCAATAATAATGAGTGGATCTGGGGGCATCCCGAGATCACAACCCAAAGCAATGGCAGCTATAGTTTTAATTTTCTGGATGTAACTTACGGTGATGGGTATTACAGTTATATGGCTGATCCGCATTTTATGGAATTATTCAGTTCCGGTGATATACGGAAAACCTTATTCAGCTGGGATGGCGATCCGGGAATCGAAGGGTACTTACAATACAAAAAATTCAGGTTCGGGTCCATCCAGAACCAAACTGGCGATATTGTATTGATGCGTGCAGCAGAGGCTTACCTGATCGAGGCGGAAGGAGATGCCAGGGCTAACGACCTGACGGGTGCGGTCATTGCGTTGAATACCCTGCGAACTGCCCGAAATGCCGACCCTTTTGATCCCCTGGGTCAAACCCAGCAGAATGTGATCGATACGATCCTGGTAGAAAGAAGAAAGGAGTTGTGGGGAGAAGGATTCAGCCTGTCTGATATCATCCGTACACAGGCCAGCGTTGTCCGGAAATCCTATACGGATGCCGGTGGTAACCCTATACAGGTCACCGTAACCCTGCCGGATGGATCAACGGAGCAGGTGCCCGCCAAATATCATACGGTACTCAAATTTGCGGATGGAACGCCATTCGTACCGAATAGCCCAAATTATATTTTTGTTATACCACAGGCGGAGGAACAAAACAACCCGAATTTGTATAAATAAAGAATCAAACTATTTTACGTATAACCCGGCAGGGGTTCCCGACAGCGAGGACCCCTGCCGGAATACTTTTAGTTACCACACTGCCCGCACCGATCACTGTGTTATCACCAATGGTGACTCCAGGCAGGATCACCACATCACCACCGATCCAGACATTATTTCCTATCGTCACCGGATAAGCGTACTCGAGAGCGGCCTGGCGAGGTCCGGGATCCAGAGGATGTCCTGCTGTATAAATGCTCACATTCGGAGCCAGCAATACATCGTCTCCGAAACGTACAGGAGCTGCGTCCAGAATAGTACAACCGAAATTCGAATAAAAGTTTTCTCCGACATGGATATTGTATCCATAATCACAATAAAAGGGTTGTTCAATATTAAAATCCTTGCCGGCCTTCCCGAAAAGATTCCTGATGATCTGTTTTTTTTCTTCGGTTTGTGAAGGTCGTAATTGGTTGTAATCAAAGATATGTTCTTTCACAAGGGCTCTTTCGGCTGTCAGCACGGCTTCAAATGGTTTGTACAACTCACCGGCAAGCATCTTTTCCTTTTCAGATTGCATAAACGAATATGGGATTTAGATTCCATCTACTATACTAAAGGTACCAAAATTCGGACTAAGGATTCCCTCACTCCGTTCTCAAACTTTCTGCAGGATTGGTAAAGGCCGCTTTTAGAGAATGAAAAGTTACCGTCAACAAGGTGATCATCAATACTGTAAGCGCCGACAACAAAAAAGGCGTGACCCGCAAACCGGTATTGTAGGGAAAGATCTTCAACCATTTACTCATGAATAAATAAGAGAAAGGGAAAGCAATCAGACAGGAAATTCCCACCAGAAACACAAAATTCCGGGTGATCAGGGGAATTATCTGACCGACACCGGCACCCAGGATCTTACGTATGCTGATTTCTTTTTGCCGTTGTTCGGTGGTAAAGGCGATCAACCCGAGTAAACCCAGACAGGTGATGAGGATGGTCAATACGGAAAAGGCCGTAAAGATCTTACCTCTTTTCTGATCGGCAGCATACTGGGAATCAAAATCCTGGTCCAGAAAGGTATAAGCAAAGGGAAGATCCAGGAAGTTAGCTTTCCAGGTCTTTTCAATTTCTGCAATGGTACCGGGAATATTTTTAGCGGCAAGTTTTAGCTGTATATTGGTATTATTGGGCCGGTAAAAAATGATCAGGGGGGCGATGGTGTTGTAAAGGGATTTCTGGTTAAAATCTTTTACCACACCAACCACTTCCAGGTAGAATTTACTGGTATCTCCGGGGTACCTGACCTTTTTGCCGATTGGATTATCCCATTTGAAATACCTGACCATGTTTTCGTTCACCATAATACTTCTTAAGGTATCAGACAGACCGTAAAAATTCCTGCCGGTCTTTACCTGTATCCCCAGGGTTTTGAAGTAGTGCTCATCGGCTCCGTAAACATCTACTCCTTTTTCTACATACCCTTTTTGGGATTCTACGGAGAACAGATTAAAATTCATTCCTCCTCCGGGAATGGACTCGGCCGTACTGGCGGAAACGACTCCCGGGTTCTTCCTTACTTCATTATTAAAAGCGAGAATATTACTTCTTATATCTTTTCTGGAATTGGCCGATATCGTGAGCACCTGTTCCTTATTAAAACCCAGGTCGATATTTCGAAGATATTTTAACTGGCCATAAACCACCCAGGTACAGATCAGCATGGACATGGAGATGGAAAACTGGATCACCACCAATACCCTGCGAAGAGTGGCATTGCTGGATCCTTTGGCCAGACTGCCTTTCAGCACGTCGATCGGGTTGAATTTGGAAAGATAAAAGGCAGGATAACTTCCGCCTACCAGACCCACAAATAAAATAATAGCCAGTAAGATCAGGATGGTGGCGGGTTCCAACAGAGTCTGGTAAGTAATGAACTTACCGGAAAGCGTATTAAAGGTAGACAGGAACAAAAGAATGAAGCCAATGCTAAGCAGCAGGGCAAATACTGCCGTTAATGTGGACTCGATGAGGAATTGGGCTATCAGTTGGGATCTGGTGCATCCGGTCACCTTGCGGACACCAATCTCTTTGGCCCTTCTGGCCGAGCGGGCAGTAGCCAGGTTCATATAATTAATACAGGCGATCAGCAGCATGAATAAGGCCACAGCAGAAAAAATATAGATATAGGAGACACTGCCCAGTTCTTCAGGTTCATTGGCCATATCGGAGTGCAAATGAATTAAGGGAACCGATTGAATGCCATAACGGATCTTGATATTGTACTGTGCAAAAATGGGGCCCATATACTTGTCATACATGGGTAAAAGCTTTTTCTCAAAGGCGGCTGGCTGCGCATTGGCCTTCAGCAGGACATAGGTATAGATATTAAAATTTCCCCAACCGCCTCCATAGTCTTTGGGTAAGGTACTGGCCGAGATCAGCATATTAAAAATAAGATGAGAATTTTTTGGTACATCCCTTACCACACCGGTGATCTTGAAAATTTCTCCTTTGTCGTTCTTTAAGGTTTTGCCAACGAAACTATTGTTCCTGCCGAAATATTTTTCTGCGACAGATCTGGTCAGCACCATGGAATTGGGAGCGACAAGGGCAGTTTGGGGATCACCTTCCAGGAAAGGATGGGTGAAGACCCTGAAGGCATTGCTGTCCGTATAAAACACTTTTTCCTCAAAAAAACGGACATCCCCGTTTTTGTACATCGTCTTGCCGCCGGGTACAAAACGGACGGCTTCTTCTACTTCGGGAAAATCCTTTTGGAGGGTAGGGGCCAGGGGGTATTGGGAAATTGCCCAGTTCATCGTCTCTTTTTCCGGCTCTTTTATATAAGAGTTGATGCGGTAGATCCTGTCTGCTTTTTTATTATACCGGTCATAACTCAGCTCGTCTTTTATATAGAAGATCAAAAACACCCCAAACGTAATACCAATGGTTAGGCCCAGGATATTAAGCAGACTATACCATTTATCTCTTTTGAAATTACGTAGGGCAACCTGCAGAAGGTTCTTGATCATAACGGCTGATTTTAAGTTATTGGCTATGGAAGAGTTTGGTGAATAGGGTAGAAATAGCCTACAAAGAATATACCTTTATTTTAAAATGCTGAAAATCAATTGCATAAATGGGTTTATATCGCTTGGGAAATGCCCGGATCCGTACACTGATCGTTCGGTTTAGTACCACCGATCATGGAGAGATCGGATCATCTCGTCAGCCGGTAAATAAATACTGCGGCTCTTTGAGCGAGGATCGGAAATTCGTTCAGGCTGATCGTTTCTCCCGCTTTATGGGCCCCGTTACCTGAGGCACCCAGGCCATCGAGACAGTCCACATATTGCGCAATATCCGAAATATCTCCTGCGCCTCTGGCTCCGGGATCACCGGCGACCGTTTCACCGATGCCCATATCACGGGTCACCTTGTCCAATTCTTTTACCAATTGTAAATTGCCTGTCGTTGGTTCCATCGAAGGAAGACCATCCGTAAAAGAAATGGTTGAATGTGTCCCGGGGAGGCTGGCGCTGACAATGCCTTTCATTTTTTCCCGGGCAGCATTTTTCTGTGCTTCGGAAATAAAACGCAGGTCACCGATTGCATAGGAGGCCGGAGAAATAATATTGGTTTTCCCCAGCGTTTCCGCTCTCGCCTGTTGATGATCGATACGAAGATTGGATCCTCCGGCGATCATTCCGGGATTGGAGGTAAGATAAATCTCGGTACTTAATTGTTCGCGAAAGGAATTGATGATCCGGGCGGCTTCGTAAATAGCGCCAAAACCGGAGGAGTCGCTGAATACTTTTGATGAATGGCCGGTCTTGGCGGTAACGTTCAATTCCCAGTCACCGATACCACGGCGTGCAGCTGCGACGGTATGCAGACCTTGTGCGGTTTCGAAAGCCAGGGCGATTGAACAGGTTCGTGCTCTTTCGATAAAATCTTTCCGGGCCAATGCATGAGGAGAGCCAGAGCTTTCTTCGTCTCCTGTAAAATAGACAATGAGGTTCATATCCTTCAATTGACCGGCTGCCTGCAAGGCTTGCAGGGCAGTGATCAGTACTACATCTCCTCCTTTCATATCGTTAACCCCCTGACCGGTAGCCGTCGAGTCATTCAGCATCGTAAAGGGGCCGGCGGGCATATCAGGTTCGAAGACCGTATCCAGGTGACCGATCAGGAAGATACGTTTCCCCTTTTTACCCGTGTGTGTTGCGACCAGGTGACCCGCACGATGCATAGAATCGGGCAGGTTCACCCATTCGACGATAAAACCAAGTTTCCTGAGTTCGTTGGCAAACAGGGCACCTACTTTTTTTACGCCTTCCGTATTCTGGGAGCCGCTGTTGATATTTACTGATTCGGTCAAAAGCCGTATGGCTTCATCTCTGTGACTATTGATATAGGCAATGCTTTTTTTCTCCGGGTCGGTCAATTGGGCCTGGCTGGTATGGGTACTCAATACCAGGACAAGGTTTAATAAAAATATAGCTCCAAAGTTTAACCTTGAGCCTATCGAAAAATTAAGAAAAAGTAATATTCCGTTCATGAGCCTAATTTAAATAGAATCATGGAAATCCTACAATAAATGAATTAACTTTCAGATAATTAGATACTTGTATAATAACAAGGCGTTATATAAACAAATCTGATTATCCATGGCAGGCACTTATAACGACAAGATCAGACAGGTTTTATTACTGGCGGTGATGATAGGACTCGCCCTATTACTGTTCAGAGAGTTATATGGATTTTTTCCGGGCTTTCTGGGGGCGATCACTTTGTATATTCTCAGCAGAGGATATTTTTTGTTCCTGACGGAAAAAAAAGGCTGGAATAAAAGTGCGGTAGCTCTTTTGTTCATGGTTGGGTTCCTGGTATGTATTGGTCTTCCTATCTATTTATCCGTTCGGTTATTATCCCCTAAGATCAATACCCTTATCACAAACCAGCAGGAGATCATGACCGTGTTGAAATCTTTTTCGCAGCAAGTAGGGAAATGGACCGGGCAGGAGGTATTGAGCGATGAGAATATAAAGGAGGTTCAAAAATCGATCACCGGGTTCATCCCCTCTTTATTGAACAGTACGGCTTCTTTGGTGGCCAACCTGGTCATGCTGTTGTTCCTGTCTTTTTTTATGCTGATCAACGCCAGGTATATGGAAAAAGAACTGGGGCATTTTATTCCGTTGAGAGATGATAATATCGACATACTGGCCGTCGAAACAAAAAACATGGTAAGAGCCAATGCGATCGGTATTCCACTGATCTCCATTATACAGGGAGTAGTTGCTCTTCTGGGTTACTGGATCTTCGGGATCGGGGATTATGTAGTATGGGGATTCCTTACCGGCGTTTTTGCGTTTTTCCCTATCCTGGGAACCATGATAGTTTGGATCCCGCTTGTCGTTTATCTGTTTTCTACCGGCCACAACGGGCAGGGGATCGGGCTGACCATCTACAGCGCAGTAGTAACAGGCAATATCGACTACTTTGCCCGTATAAGTTTGTTGAAGCGGATTGGTAATGTGCATCCCCTCATTACCGTTCTGGGGGTAATTGTTGGGCTTAAATTATTTGGTTTCTGGGGGTTTATTTTCGGCCCCCTGCTGGTAAGCTATTTTTTATTGTTGTTAAAGATCTATGCCACCGAATTCGGATGGTTACAGGCAGAGGTAAATAAAGAGTAATTTTGCCGTATATTTAGTAAACTATGAACACCAGCCTGGGTATTCCTTTTTTGTTTGTGCTCTGTTTGTCAGCAGGCATAAGGGCTAGTGGCCAGCAGGAATGGCCAAGGGTCCTCACTACCTCCGATGGAAGATCCCTCCGGGTTTACCAGCCCCAGGCCGACTCCCTTACCGATAATATCCTTTGGTTCCGGGCTGCCTTCTCACTTACTGACGAGTCTAAGTTTGGTTCCTTTCATGCACAGGCTATAATCGAAACGGACAGGAGCGACCGGATGGTCAGTTTCCAAAAAGTAAATATTCTCTCTCTGCACTTTTCCAGTAATATTCTTTCGGAAATTAAGGCCGAAGAGGAAACCTTAAAGGCCTTTTTGGAACGCGAGATCGCCCGTAATCCCATCCGCTCTTCCATAGATGAATGGATAGGATCATTATGCATGTATCCCGAACAATACAAACTATATGTTTACGGTGAGCTAAACTATATTCCACCCCGGATCCTGATTACCTCTAAGCCTTCTGTACTCGTAATGATCGACGGAGTTCCTCAATTAAAGAGATACAACGAATGGGGAGTGAAGATGGTGGTAAATACTCCCTTTACGATTGCGGAATCGGAAGACGGATGGTTCTATTTATATGGAGGAAGAAACTGGTATATCGCTCCCGAAGCAATTGGACCGTATTACCCTATTGCGTACATGCCTTCGGACATGCGTAAAGTACAGGCTGCAATGGATAAGGCCAATGGAACCTCTCCGGATTTTTCCAGGGAAGGAGGAAATCTTAAAACCTCTAATATCGTTGTCTCTACCGAGCCTGCGGAGCTGGTTCAGACAAACGGAGCCCCTTTATTTTCTCCTATAGCCGGCACTACTTTATCCTATGTTTCCAACTCGAATAATGATATCTTTTTGGACACGGCTCAATTACGCTATTATATATTGTTATCCGGGCGTTGGTTTAGTTCGTCTGGGTTAACCGGACCCTGGAAATTCGTAGCACCTGATTCTCTTCCTGCCGATTTTGCCCGGATTCCGGAAGGTTCTGCAAAAAGCAGCGTGCTGTTCAGTGTGGCGGGTACGGACGCTGCCCTGGAAGCTATAATAGACGCCCGTATTCCCCAGACCGCACTGGTAGATCGAAAAACCAGCCCTGACACCGTCATTTATGACGGCGCTCCGGATTTTTCCAAAATACGGGGTACCAATATGCAATATGCAATCAATACAGCTGCCATGGTACTGAAGCATCGGGGAAGCTATTATTATGTGGACCGGGGAATCTGGTTTTGTGGAAATAGTCCTTTGGGACCTTGGGAAATATGTGTACAGCGACCTGATGAGGTTGGTAAGATCCCTCCGGATTATCCGGTATATCCCTGTAAATTCGTATATACCTATGGTGCAGGTCAGGATTCCGTATTTGCCGGTTTCACGGCGGGTTACCTCAATGCTTTTACGGATGGACCAACTTTGGTATATGGAACCGGGTATTATTATATGGCCTGGCTGAAAAATAATTATTATCCAAGGCCCACTACCTGGGGATTTAATATGTCGTATCGTTCCCGATTGGGATGGAGCCTCGGACATACCTATAATTTGGATTGGTTCAATCCCGGCACAGCCTGGGGTAAAGGATTCGGTAACGGCGGATGGTGGGGGCCTGTCGTATACCGGCCTCCTTATGAAGAAACTGCGGCCGGCGGGAAGGCTCTGACATCAAATTCGAACAGCCGGAAGGCAATCATCTCCGCTGACCTGATCTGCACAGATACGGCAGGAACAATCTATCGCGGAAATAAGATAGCTGGCTGGCAGAAGTATGATGGTAATCTTTGGAAGAAAATGGATAATCAAAACCCTGCCGACAAAATTGTACTGGAGACGCTCGACCGGCAGGAACTATTCCGGAACAGGGCACGGTTGCGGGTGTTGAACAAGTGAAAATAAAAACTCCCGAAATGACAATGTTCACCATTAGACCCGCTCAACCCTCCGATAAAAATAACATCATGGCCCTTTATAAGAAGGTGGCTGAAGATCGTTTGGGTATTGCCAGGGAAGTGGATGAAGTCACGGAGGAATACGTACAGGATTTTATGGACCACGCCAGAGAAGGAGGAATCGAATTGGTCGTCGACAGAGAGCATGGTTCGGGAAATACCACTACTATTATTGCAGAGATTCATTGTTATCCACTGACCCCAAGGATCTTAAGTCATGTCCTGGGTGAATTAACGATTGCCGTTCATCCGGATTCTCAGGGAAAAGGGGTAGGTAAGGCTATTTTTCAACATTTGCTAAATATTGTCTCCGCTCACCGCCCTGATATATTGAGGGTGGAATTGATTACCCGCGAATCCAATCTCAGGGCAATTCAATTTTACGAAAAACTGGGTTTCCGGATAGAAGGTAGGCTCGAAAACCGAATCAGTACCGCGAATAAGGATGGATTTGAAGCGGACATTCCTATGGGCTGGATCAATAAAAATTATACCCCTGACCGGCCTTAAATCCAGTATTACAGGCCCTTCTTATATTCCGATAAGCTAAACATTAACACCGGTTACGGGGCGTTTAAGCTTATCTTGTAGGTGTTGCCGGTTATTCTACCGGTAAAAAACCCATAAAGATGTCAACTATCGCGCAGGTTGTCAATGTAAATAAAACCATGACGACCTTAAAAAAGGGCGTTCATGCTTCGGGACTGGAAAAAATGCTGAGTGAGACTGGACCTTTTACGGTATTCGCTCCGTCGGATCAGGCTTTTGGCACATTGGATGAAGCAGTGTTGGAGAGCCTGTTAGAACCGGAAAGCAAGGCAAAACTAATCGATGTTTTGAACTTGCATATTGTTTCCGGAAAAATTCAGCTGAAAGACCTGAGAGACGGTGAAAAACTGACAACGGTCAATGGCAGGGAACTAAAGGTAAAAGTAAACGATGGAACGGTCAGCATTGACGGGGCCAATGTCCAGGGTTTGGATGTGCAGACTTCGAATGGGCTTATCTATGCACTCGATGCCGTAATGATGCGGAATTGATAAAGAACTGAGCGTTCAGAGAATGATCCTATATTTTTGTTAAGTGGACGACCAATACCATTCAGGTTACAATGATTTAAAAAGAGAATTTAATTCCGCATAAGGGACAGTATTTTCGGCGAAGGAAAAACTGCCTTTCTGCCGGATCTCATCCGCTGCCCGGCGGAGACCTCCAAAAGCTGCCCGCATAAGGGCGGAGCCCAGGCTGATTCTCTTCACCCCGAGACCGGTGAGATCGGCAACGGTAAGATTAGACTGGCTCAGACCAAGGACCACATTCACGGGACGGGGGGCCACTGCGCTGACTACGGCATGGATCTCTTCTTTTGTTTTTAGTCCGGGTGCATAGAGTACGTCTGCCCCTGCTTCCGCAAAAGCTTCGAGACGCCGGATCGTATCTTTAAGATCGGATCGACCGTGGATCAGGTTCTCGGCCCTGGCCGTAAGGGTGAATGGAAAGGGGAGACTTTTGGCAGCTTTCACAGCGGCCCTTATTCGTTCAACGGACAGTTCAAAGGAATAAATAGGATCATCCGGGTGACCGGTAGCGTCTTCGATAGAGCCGCCGACGAGGCCGGCCTTGGCTGCCAGTAGAATAGTTTCCGAACAGATCCCGGGATCGTCACCAAAACCATTTTCCAGATCGGCTGCGACGGGAAGGGGAGTTGCCGCGATGATGGCCCGGCAATTTTCGAGGGTTTCTTCGCGGCTGACGGCACCTTCTCCGTCAGGTTTGCCGAGGGAAAAAGCCAGGCCGGCGCTGGTGGTGGCTAAGGCTTCGAAACCCATGCTGGTGAGCATTTTTGCTGAGCCTGCATCCCAGGGGTTCGGAAAAACGAAAAGGCCGGAACGTTCATGAAGGGCCTTAAAGGCTATCGCTCTAGCCATTTGCTCATCGTCTGTAGGTAACATTCTATTTCTTTGTTTTCGGTTTTGGCTTCCTTTTTAACAATTCAGCCTTGCTCATTTCCTGGGTGACCAGGTTTTCCGGATGTTCGCTGATGAATGTTCCCCCATGTTTCAGCATTCCTTTGCCGTTCTTCTTAGTCCAGAATTTCAGCGGAACATAGGCCCATCCTATTTCATCTTTCTTGCCGTTTTCGACAGGCACATCTTTCCATATCTGGTTATAAAAAACGCTGAATCTTGCTTCTGAGCCCCTGCCATACCTGTCGCCACCAATCAGACCGATAGGATCGCCTGCTTCTACCAATTGCCCGGGTTTGACAAAAGCGCTGTTTTGTCTGACCACTCCATACAGACCGAATGAACAATCTGCATGTACGATCTCGATAAAATTTCCACTTTCCGTTTCCGCTTTTCCTGCATCATTCAGTTCGCTGCCAACATTTACGCCTGTAACCGTCCCCCTTCTTGAGGCATAAAGCGTGTCGCCGGGCTTAGCCCGCAGACGTACGGCATATCGTTTGGTTGGATCCAGGGTAACCTGGGACGAGCTTGCCGGGGACGTACCACCGGAAGCAGGTGAACCGGATACTTCTGCAGGATCGCCCGTGTTTTGTAATTCATAGGCCTGGGTCTCTTTTCCCGGAGCGAGCGGCAACAAATAGACGAAGTCAGGATTGACAGTAGGGTTGAGGCATCCCTTATTATAATTGGTCTTATAATTAAAAACGATCGTACTGTTAAGATTAGCCCTTGTCAATGTAAAAAGTTTATTGCTGCCTGGTTTGACCACACCCAGATAAGGCAAGGAATGATCAGGTTTTCCATCCTCCAGTTTGGTAAAATTGACTTGCAGGATATAATTGCAAAAAGCATGATTGGTGCCGTAAAAAGTAAAATTACCTTTGGCATCCTGGGTATAACTGACTTCTACAACGCGTTGGGCCGGTAGGGAAGTACTTAGAAGGGAAAGGAGGAGAATGGATAACAAAATATTTTTCATATGATGAAAATAGGAAGAGTAATTTACCTCTTTTTTTGATTAAAGTAACCAGTAATGATCAGCTTAATTTAATCCGGTTCAATTCTTCTGATACTCCAACGGCGATTTGCCGGTCCATTTCTTAAAGGCCTTCGAAAAGGCGCTTAATTCCTGGTATCCCAGAATATAGGAGATCTCTTTGATCCGGTGTTCTCCGGATTGAAGATAATACATGGCCAGGTCCATCCTGCAGGATATAGCCAGTTGCTGGTAATTGACTCCTTCTTCCTGAAGTTTGCGTTGCAGGTTTCGGGGGCTGGTATTGAAATTGGCTGCGATCTCATCGAGGGAAGGAATACCGAGGTAGGCGTTTGTCCGGATAAAATTTTCGATCCGTTTTTGCATACTATTTCCTTTCCGGCCGGAGGTCTTTTCCATTTTTTTTTGTAACCCTTGTTGTAATTCATAATTGGCGGTAATGACAGGCAGATCCCTGTATTCTCCGGAAAAGACCATCAGGTAATCCTGACTATTGATAATGGAAGAGATACGCAGCAGACGCTGAAGTTCATGCGGGTTGGGATGTATCTTTATGGGCATCTTTATCAGTTCCGGTCGTAACTTCTTTAATAATAAACCGTCCATTTCATGAAGGACGAACACCATACACCAATCCAGCATATGCCTGTAAGCGGCGGGAAACCGGCTTGCCTGCGGAGGATAGGACCTGAACCGGATCTGTATCTTCGTTTTCTTTTCAAGGTCCACTTCCATGGTGAAAAGATCCGTTAACAGTCCAAGCAGGGATGCTGCGTTTGTAAGGGCATCACCAACTGTGGTACTGGATTGGATGACCTGCCCTACAATACCCAGTGCTGCCAGTTGGAGCGATTCTCCAAAATGCAAACCAAGGAGCGAATCACCGGAAAGCTGTTCGGCATTGATCCAAAGATCATTAAATTGTTTGCCTGTTATTTTTACTGCAGCATTTTTTTGGAGAGCGGCCAGATCGATGCCCGATAAACGGCAAAGATATTCCGGCGAAAGATCCCGCTGTACGGAATAGGCCAGGAAGGCCCGCACCAGGTTGTTCAGGTATTCGTTGGAACCGGTGTGTTCTTTTTCAACGATGATTTTCTTTTTGCCCATTATTCCCTTTTTAGTACTTGTATGTTTCAGCAGGCCCTTTGCTTTTGCAGGCTTCGATGTAAAGGTAATGCTGTATTCATTCCTTTCGTCAAAGATAAAACTGATTGTCGTAAAAGGACAAGTGGTTGGCGTATTAAGACAATAAGGGAACTTCCGGAGCGGGCGATATTTGCTTAAATATTTCACACAAAAAAAACAATATGAAAAAGGAACCACGAACAATCGTCCTGGAATTTTTGACCGCCGTACAACAAGGAGATCTGGTCAAACTGGGAGAGATCCTGCATGATAATATCACCTGGGATCAACCGGGCAACAGTATCGTCTCCGGGATCAAAAGATCGAAGGCGGAAGTATTTCAGATGGTAGGAACTATGTTTGCCAAAACGGAGAACACCTTAAGCCTGGCAGAGATAAAAGCAGTCACCGTCAATGGGGACCAGGTGGCCTGTCAGATCAGCTGGAAAGGAAAAGGAAGTGACGGCCAGATGCTTGATACCAATAATATTGACCTATATACAGTAACAGATGGTCAGATCACTGCTGCCATGATCTTTGCAGAGGATCTGGAAGCAGAAGATCGTTTCTGGGGCGCGGCCTGATCCCCGACCTGAGTTCTTTATTCAAAACATTTCAAGGCTAATGAAAAATAAATTCAAGCCTCGCCGGTTCCGGCGGGGCTTTTTTCGGTGCCGGTACAAAAAGCAGAATGGTCAAAATTTAAAAACAAGCCCCCCGCCGTCGCTGAAGCGGGTGTCTTTCACTGCCCCCAATCCGTCGAACTGGTATTGGACACCAACGATACCGGCAGGCTCATTCGGGAAAGCAAGGGAACAGGCTTTTGTTCCATTCACGAAAAAATCCATTTGTTTTCCCCTGCCTTCTACCCTCAATCGGGTCCACCGGGTAAGATCGCAACCAAAACCAGAAAGATCGGCATCCTTGCTGTTAACCGCCTTGCCGGCCGCATAAAGGGCAATATTGCCAACGCAGGCTTTGGCTGCCAGGGGGATGATAATGATGTCGTTCTTGCATTGGATCAGAACTTTTACATATTGGCAGGCACCCGCACCCCGCATAAAAGAGGTCATGAGGGTAGTCTCAAAAGTGAACCGGTCGTCCTTCAGGTCACCCATATCTTTCATATAGAAGAATCTTACCGGGGATGCCTGTGGGTAAAGAGGAAGATGATATTTTTCCAAAAGAGAGGCATCGATTTCCACCCTGTTACCTTTCGCGAATTCGGTTTTCTGAAAATAAACGGGCACCGGTTCAGTTTCTGCCAGGGCCAGCCATCCATCAGAGGAGATCATCAGATCGTGGGTTTGCACGATCTGGCTGCCGGCCATAAGTTTTGCTTTGAAAAAGCCGGGATAATAATAAATTGATGAATAGGCTGTCTTATTCCTGGGAACGGCAACTCTGCGGCGAAGATCCCAGCTTTGAACAATGAATAGGGAATCCGTAGTGGCTGCTGTAGCATTGTATGTAAATATTACCGAATTGGGTACCCCTTCCCTCTTTATTTTATTCGCGCTGAACGAAAACCGGGATGCATCCACCGCACCCGGTTGGGCAACATTCATAGGACCTTCCATTGTCCTGTCACCAGATCCGGGTGCATGGACCGAAGCAATAATCGCCGGGCCTGAGTTTTTATTCCTAAGCAGCGAATAACTAAGCAGGGTGACAGGAATGAGAAGAAGGAATGACCAGGCTATTGCCCTGAATTTTTTCTTCTCCCCGGCCCCTGGATTTTTTCTGCCGGGTTGTACCTCTTTTATTCCGGAAGTAGTTGTAATATCCTTGTTCTCCTCCAATTGTTTTTGAACGACTACTGGTTGGCTTTGTTTAAAGACCCGCCAGTCTTCATACCCTGCAAACTGTGCCAGGGTATTAAGCGTTTGAAGGGCGGGTAAATTATTATAGGATACTTTGCCAAACAATCGCTTCAGCGTGGAAGTGCTTAACGATACATTGGTCTTTTCGAAAATAAGGTCGCTCAACTTTTCGAAATCATAATTTTTCCAATCTTCATGGTTACCCCAGTCCAATTTTGCTTCGATCTCGTCCAGACAGGTTTGAATATAGGTTGTTTCGGGATTTGTAGTCATTTCACTTTCAGGGTTTTGTAATTGTTTAATCGAATGAACTCAACTTGAACCGATACTGAACCGGTCCTGAACAACCCAGGTGTGTAGTCTGTGTGCAAATTTGTGGTGCGGTTATCCCCGCTTGAACAGCGGGTTCCGGATTACAAATATCTCCCTTCAAATTTAATTCATTATGACAAAAGTATCAGTTAGTTTATTCTGTCTTCTTTTCCTGGCTTCCCTGACCTTCGGTCAAAAGCAAAAAGATGCCAAAATTATCCCCCTTCAGGCTGCCAATTGGAAATTTCTCCCGGGGATGGTTGAGTTTATGGAGTATAAATCAAGACCTTCGATGAAGATATTGCCAAAGGCGGGCAATGTGGTCCTGAAGGATACCGATTTTGGGGATGGGACCATTGAAATGGATTTTGAGCCTGTCAATCCTTATTTTGCCCTGCTCTATTTCCGGTACCAGGATAGCCTGGAAAACGAGAGTTTTTATTTCCGGACTCAGGCGGCCGGCCATCCGCAAATGATGGATGGGGTACAATATGCGCCTACGGTAAAGGGTGTCCTTTTCTGGAATTTGTTACCGCATTTCCAGACCAATGCCAATTTTCAGATGCAGACCTGGAACCATATCAAACTTGTCCTGTCCGGCAAGCAAATGCGGGTATATGTGAACAGTGCATCTAAACCTACGCTTCTGGTACCCCGGATGGAGGGAAATACAACGCATGGAACCCTGGCTTTTGCTGGGGAGGGCATTATCTCCAATCTGGTTATCAAACCTGGCCTGGTAGAAGGACTTTTACCGGAGGAAGGGATCGACCCCAGTGATAATGACCCCCGATATATCCGGCATTGGCAGGTTAGTCCTTCCTTTCCTGTGCCCCAGGGAATAGATTTCAGCGATTCATTGAAGCCTGGAAAAGAAACCGTCTGGCAACCGATCGATGCTGAACGCAGGGCCGCGGTCAACTTATCCCGTATATACGGTAAAGGGAAATCCCGCCGCATAGCCTGGTTGAAAGTAAATATTCATACGGATTCCGCGCAGAGCCGGAAAATAAATCTGGGTTTTTTGGATGAGGTCTGGGTATTCCTGAACGGGCGTTATTTGTACGTGGATAAAAATTACTATGCGCAGCCCATTATGAAAGAACCGGAAGGAAGACTATCTATCGAAAACACGTCCTTCCAGATACCCTTGAAAAAAGGTGATAATGAACTGCTGATCGGAGTTGGCAGTAATTTCTATTCCTGGGCGATAGTGGCCAGGTTGGATAATATTGAGGGTATTACGTTTCAGTGAGGCAAAATGAAGGGTAGTTTTGACCCCCTTCGGAAACCCATAATGGACGGGCATAAATACTTATACTCAGCCAAAACTCACCTTTTTTACCCCTGTTTTGGCTGAGTATAAAATTTTATACTCAGCCAAAACTCACCTTTTTTTGAGCACATTTGGCTGAGTATATGAAAGTATACTCAGCCAAAACTATAATTAAGTGTATTTTTGTAAAAATAAAATACCCAATGGAAAATCTTGTTGGGAGGATTCAGGAAAAGAAAATTCTTGAAAATGCTTTAGAATCGCCCGGAGCGGAATTGATCGCCATCTATGGACGCCGGAGGGTCGGAAAAACTTTTCTGATCAGGTCTGTATACGAGAAGCACCTGGTTTTTGAATTCACCGGCGTGCATGAAGCAAAGATGAAGGAACAATTAGAAGGTTTTGGGCTGGCATTAAAAAAGGCGATGAACAGTCCTGCGGACCTTGCAACCCCTCCTAGCTGGGCAGCGGCTTTTCATCTATTGGAAAATTTTCTTACTCCTCTTGTCAAAGAAAAGAAAACTGTAATTTTCTTTGATGAATTCCCATGGATACATACGCAGAAATCAAATTTCCTCACGGCTTTTGATCATTTCTGGAATAGCTGGGCATCCAGACACTCAAATCTCGCGGTGGTTATCTGTGGGTCAGCGGCTTCATGGATGATCCGTAATATTGTCAATAGCAGAGGTGGGTTGCATAATAGAGTTACCATCCGTATGAGGCTATTGCCATTTTCCCTGAGTGAGACGAAGGCCTATCTGAGGAGTCGCTCAATCGAGCTTGATCATTACCAGATTCTACAGCTTTATATGACAATGGGGGGAATACCTCAATATTTAAGAGTCGCTCTACCAGGTGAAAGTGCCATGCAGGTCATTGACCGTATTTTTTTTACCAGACAAGGACCATTTAAGGATGAGTTTAGTAACCTGTATGAAGCCCTGTTTGATAATCCTGCCCACCATGTTGCTGTGATCCGGGTACTGGCAGATATGGGTAAGGGAATGACACGAAAGGAAATTATAGATGTTACAGAGCTGAGTTCCGGTGGAACAGCAACGAAAATACTAACGGAGCTGGAAGAGTCTGGTTTTATAATGACTTATATCCCTTTTGAAAAAATTTCGAAAGAGTTGGTATATCGGCTTACTGACGAATATTCACTTTTTTATCTCCGATTTATTGAGAAGGGCAGAGCGAAAGGCGCCGGCACCTGGTTACGATTAAGTGAGGGAGCTGCCTGGACAAGTTGGAGCGGGTATGCATTTGAGGCAATCTGTTTAAAGCATATCCCGGAAATAAAAGAGGCGTTAGGAATATCAAATATATACACAGAAGAATCAACCTGGCGGTATGTGCCAGGCAAAGGACTGCCCGGTGCGCAAATAGACCTATTGCTTGATCGGAAGGATCATTGCATTAATATCTGCGAAATAAAATTTTTTAATAAAAATTTCAACCTTAGTAAAAGGTATGCAGAGGAGCTTAAACAAAAGCAAGCTGTATTCCTTGAAAAAACCAAAACCAGGAAAACCCTGTTTTTAACTATGATCACCACTTATGGCGTAACTAAAAACCCTTATTTTAAAGGACTTATTCAAGGTGAGGTTACCATGGATGAATTATTCTAAGAATGATTTTCTAAGAATGATTACAAGGGGGAACTCCATCAAAAATGATGGAAAAAACTGCTCACCAGGAAGTAAATACCAACAAGAAGCCCAATCACTAAAAGCAGGAGGATGAACAGGACAATCTGGACCTTAACCCTATGTTGCCGAACCTTTGCCCATCCTGCCTCTTTTACCTCCCCGGGTAATAACCGGAAAGCAATATGCAGCAGAAAAGGAACGATGATCAGATCATCAAGATAACCAATAAAAGGAATAAAATCAGGGATCAGGTCAATCGGGCTTAACAGGTAGGCCAGTGCCAAAAAAGCGGTCAGCTTAGCATACGCGGGTGTCCTGGCATCCTGGATTCCAAAATACAGGACAAAAATCTCTCTTCTTAGGAAGAATCCTTTTTTGTTCATCGCCCTTTTTTGCATAGTTCATAGCATTCAATCAATAATCAGACCTTCCCCCATATTTGTATTTATTATTGCAAATGGTTACCTTGAACAGGCCCAAACCATTTGTTTTTCAAAGTACAATTCAGCCTCCATGTCCCAAAACTACCCCAAAAAACCGCCCGTTTTGTCAAAATATAGTTTTCACTCCGGCCTTTTCATTTTCTTTTCCTGGGTTTTTCTTTTTCCCTTTTCCATATTGGTATTCGCCCAACAAGGCCCAAACCAATCCCCGGGCCTGGAAAAAAGAACAGCCGCAGATCAAGGTCAGGAGGTAAAAAAACTGGACTCCATTTTGACCCAACTCTACCTGACCCATCATTTTAATGGAACCGCTCTTTATGCAGATAATGGGAAAGTGTTGTACAGAAAAGCATTTGGAGTTACCGATTATCGCACGGATCAGCCATTGCAAACGCATTCTTCCTTTAACCTGGCATCCATAACCAAACAATTCGTGGCCATGTGCCTGTTAAAACTGACTGAACAAGGCAAACTGCAACTGGATGATCCGGTGAAAAAATTCATTCCCGAACTGCCCTATGAAGGGATTACTATCCGTCATTTACTTACCCATACATCAGGGATACCGGAATACTTTGACCTTTTCAAACAATACCGGGGAACCCTGGATACCCTGGATAACGAAGGATGTATCAGACTGTTTGCCAGGTATCATCCGCCCCTTGACTTTGCCACCGGGGAGCATTGGCAATATTGTAATACGAATTATGTTTTACTGGCCGGTCTTATCGAACGGGTGAGCGGTCAGCCTCTTAATGAGTTTTACCACCGGCAGATCGCCGTTCCCCTGGGGCTGAAGGACTCCTATGTCTATAATGATCGCATGCTTTCGGTTCCGGCAAACCATGTATATGGATTTGAAGAAGAGAACGGGAAAAGACGGCTTTTCGATCTGACTAATCTGGATGGGGTCACCGGAGATGGGAATGTTTATTCTTCTGTGGAGGATCTTTATCGGTGGGAGCAAAGCCTCTATGGGGAAAGGCTGGTAAAAAGAGCAACCCTGGAGCAGGCCTTTGAGCCCGTACGGTTAAAGGATGGCAAGACTTATCCTTATGGATTTGGCTGGTTCATAGAGAAGGAAAAGGAAAAATACTGGCATACCGGCGGCTGGCAGGGATTTGTGAACCTTATCTACCGGGATATAAAAAGACATCGTACCCTGATCATCTTAAGCAGCAGCGGAGATGGATCAGCCATTCGCATTTCCCGGGCTTTTTTCGAGGGCAAGGAATATACAATCCCGGTCACCAGGCTGATCACCCATGTCAGGGTTATCGACGGCACGGGAATTCCTGCGCGCAGCGCATCCGTACGGATTGAAGGAAATAAGATCAAGGCCATTGGTGATCTCGTGCCTTTTCCCGGGGAGGAGATCCTGGACGGAGAAAATAAGATATTAGCTCCAGGTTTCATTGACAGTCATAGTCACCTGGATGGATCGCTGGCGGAGTATCCCCAGGCCCTGGCTGCCGTATCACAAGGTATAACCACTATAATAGCCGGACAGGATGGGTATAGCATGGATATCGACAGTATAAAGGCTCAGGTCAGCCGGGTACCGGCCGCCATTAATATAGGGACGTATACGGGGCATACCGGTTTACGTGAACGGGTGATGGGTGAATCGAAGCTGAACAGACCCGCAACAGGGGATGAACTGGAAAAAATGAAAGCCTTATTACGATCCGAACTAAAAAAAGGTTCCCTGGGTTTGTCTACCGGTTTGGAATACGAAGGAGCCTATTTCTCCAACCGGGATGAGGTATTGCAATTGGCAAAAGTGAGCGCATCCGAAAAAGGAAGATATATCAGTCACCTTCGCAGCGAAGATATCGGCTTGACGGATGCCCTGGAAGAAATCCTTTCGATTGGAAAAGAGGCCGGGCTGCCTGTACAGATCTCCCATTTGAAAATTGCCCTAAAGGATGACTGGGGACGGTCTGCGCAGATCCTTTCACAGCTCGAGGCTGCCAGGCAGCAAGGCATAGCGGTTACGGCAGACTGTTACCCTTATGAATATTGGCACAGCACCCTGAAAGTATTGTTTCCGAAAACGGATTATACCAATATGGCCAGCGCACAGTTTGCCGTTGACCATACCTTCGATCCTGCAGGGTCCGTACTGGCGAAATATGCCCCCGATCCCGCTTATGCAGGCAGAACGATTTCCGAGATCGCGGAAATGCGAAAAGAAACGCCGGCTCGGACCATCATGAGCCTGATAGCCGAAGCGGATTCTTTTCAGCGTAAAAACCCTGGAGTTTCCAACCTGGAATCCATCATGGGCAAATCGATGACGGCCGGAGATGTCAGTAATTTCCTGGCATGGGCGCATACCAATATTTGCACGGATGGCGCTAATGGCGGACATCCCAGAGGTTTTGGGTCTTTTACACGGGTGTTGGGCTATTATGTCAGGGAGAAAAGGATCATGAGTATCGAGACGGCCATCCAAAAAATGACAAGCCTTGCCGCAGAGCAGGTGGGAATTAAGGATCGGGGAATTATTGCGCCTGGATATTTTGCCGACCTGGTCTTGTTCGATCCGGAAACAGTAAAGGATCAGTCGGATGTAAAAAATCCGAAAGCCCTTTCATCAGGCATTGAAAAAGTATGGGTGAACGGAACCTGCGTATATGAAAAACAGGCCGCCACCGGTCAATACCCGGGCCGGTTCCTGCACCGGTAATGGGAGTCCGGAATAAAAGTATACCTACATTTCCGGAGAAGAGAAGGGAACAAAAATTTTCTCCGGATAGTAAATATATTTATCTTCAGCCTCCATCATTAATACAACCATTTCAATACCGATACATCATGCCCGGAGACTCTTTACAGATCAATACCAAGGCCACAGCCCAGAATACATTTGATGCGATCGTCGTAGGTTCGGGAATCAGCGGAGGGTGGGCTGCCAAGGAATTATGCGAGAAAGGATTAAAGACCCTCGTGCTGGAACGTGGTCGAAATGTTGTACATATTAAAGATTACGGCGATACAGCTAAAGATCCCTGGGAACTGCCTCACCGCAACGGCCTTGACCAAACCGATAGAACGCATAGCCCCATTCAAAGCAAATGTTATGCTTATGATGAGGTATCTGCCCATTTTTTTGTGAACGATAAGGAGAATCCCTATACACAGGTCAAACCATTCGACTGGATCCGGGGCTATCATGTCGGAGGACGATCTCTGATGTGGGGGCGCCAGTGTTACCGGTGGAGCGATATCGATTTCGGAGCGAACGGCAAGGATGGTCATGGAGTGGACTGGCCCATACGGTATGCTGACATCGAACCATGGTATGATTATGTGGAACCATTTGTAGGGATCAGCGGCTCGGTGGAAAACCTGCCGCAATTACCCGACAGTAAATTTATGCCGCCGATGGAAATGAACTGCGTGGAGGAATATGCCGCCGAACGTATCAATAAAGGATTTGCAGACGGCAGACGAATGATCATCGGGCGGAGTGCCAATCATACGCATAAAATCGGGGACCGCGGCCCTTGCCAGTACCGTAACAAATGCCACCAGGGCTGTCCCTTCGGTGGTTATTTCAGCAGTAATTCAGCCACACTTCCTGCGGCAATGAAGACGGGCAATATTACCCTTCGTCCTTATTCCATCGTATTGGAAGTGATCTACGATAAGGATAAAAAAAGAGCGAAAGGAGTTCGGATCCTGGATTCGGAGACCATGAAAACGGAAGAATATTTTGCGAAGATCATTTTTTTGAATGCCTCTACCTTAGGTACTGCATCGATCCTGCTGAATTCCGTTTCAGATGTCTTTCCCAATGGGTTTGGCAATAACAGCGGACAGGTAGGACATAATCTGATGGATCATCATTACGGTGTCGGAGCGGGAGGGGATTTTGATGGGTTCAAGGATAAATATACCTATGGACGCAGACCGAATGGGATCTATATTCCCCGGTTCCGCAATATCAATGAGCAGACCAAACGAAGTGATTATGTGCGGGGTTTTGGGTACCAGGGCGGGGCAGGAAGGGATCGCAGCGATTGGGCCGATGGGATAGGGGTCGAACTGAAAGGACAATTGACCGAGCCCGGTAACTGGGGGTTCGGGATTGGCTCCTGGGGAGAATGCCTGCCATACTTCGAGAACAAAGCGACCTTAAATAAGGATAAAAAAGACAAATACGGGCTTCCTACTCTCGATATCGATTGTGAATTCAAGAACAATGAAAAAGCCATGCGAAAGGATATGATGAACAGTGCCGCGGAGATGCTTGAAAAGGCGGGGATCAAAAATATCAGCACCTATGACAGCGCGCCCGCACCTGGTTTTTGTATCCACGAGATGGGTACGGCCAGGATGGGGAAAGATCCGAAAACTTCTGTGCTCAATAAATGGAACCAGGTACATGAGGCGCAGAATGTATTCATTACTGATGGTTCCTGTATGGCCTCTTCCGCCTGCCAGAATCCTTCGCTGACCTATATGGCTCTTACCGCCAGGGCTGCAGATCATGCGGTGCAGGAACTGAAGAAAGGGAATTTATAAAGAAGGGTTTATAAGGCCGGGTAATTCATGGATCGCATACAGGGGCAAATTGGTCAGCCAATCTTCTTTTCTGAAATCCGACATAGACGTTCTGATGCAAGTAGCCGGTTTAAATTGTTGGAAGAAAACCTTAAGGCTTTTCGCCATAAGACTTTCTTCGGCTTTGACCTCCACCGGGATGATCTGTCCCTGCAATTGGAGCAAAAAATCGATCTCAGCACTTCCATTGTCTGCCGACCAATAATAAGTAACCCAATCGGGGTGGGTAATCAATTGTTGTAAAACATATTGTTCGGTGAGTGCCCCTTTGAATTCCTGAAAAATGCTATTTCCTTCCAGTAGCGTTTTACTATCGATATCACCCATGGCTGCCAGCAAGCCAATATCGGAAATATATAATTTGAAGGCGCTAAAATCCTCATAGGCCTTTAAGGGGATAGCTGGTTTTGTAGCCCGGTTGACTTTATGGACCAGTCCGCAGTCAATCAGCCAGGATAGGGCCAGTTCATAATCCTTTGCCCTGGCGCCCTGTTTGATGTGGCTATATATGAATTTTCGGTTTTCCTTTGCGAGTTGAGCAGGTATAGAATTCCAAAGCATCCTTATCCTGGGAACGATTTCGTTGGGTGCATGTTTGGAAAAATCCTGTTCATAGGCGGCTAATATTCGTTTTTGAATATTCCTTACTTCCTTAAAATCGGCCCCGGCGGCAAAGTCCACAACTGCCTCGGGCATTCCACCGACATAATAATATTGTTTTAAGAGCTCGATGTATTTTGTTTTAAAACTTTTGATAATATCCCAATCCATGCTTTTAAGGAGACTTACGAGCGGTTCCTCCCCAAGCGGTTTCTGTCCGATCGCCATCAAAAATTCGGGAAAACTTAATGGATGCAGATCTAAAAATTCTACTTTTCCTACCGGGAAGGAACTGTGTTCATGAAGGGCGACTCCCAATAAGGAACCGGCAGCCAGGATATGGTATTGCGGTGCATTCTCATAAAAATATTTCAGGCTGGTCAGCGCTTCGGGAGCCTCCTGGATTTCATCAAAAATCAGTAGCGTGTTTTCTGCCTGGATATTGAAGCCCGCTTCAATGCTCAGTGATCGAATGATCCTGTCAATGATAAAGTCTCCTGAAAAAATAGCTCTTAATCGCTGATTTCCTTCGAAGTTGAAATAAGCCGTTTGCGGATAAGACTCTGCTCCAAAAGTCTTCATTAGCCAGGTTTTGCCAACCTGTCTTGCCCCCCGGATGATCAGCGGTTTCCGTTTCGGTCGGGTCTTCCATTCCTGTAAAGCCTGTAATTCCGTACGTTTCATACCTAAAGATACACAAATACGTACGTAAAAATGTAAAAATCAACATAAATTCGTACGTATTTCTGTTGATTTAGTTTTAAAATATTGATTATCAACTATGTTATAAATATATTTTTTTGTCCTACTTAACCAGCTTCGTCCTGGCCGGCTTAACCGTCTTCAGGAAATTATAAATAGCCGTTAATTCCTCATCTTTCATGCGACCGAAGGAATTCCAGGGCATAGGGCTGTTGGGGATCAATTTACCCTGACGGAAACGGCCGATGAATTTTTCCCTGGACCAGGAAAAGATCCTTCCGCCGGAATGGGGTGTCAGGTTAGGGGTAATAAATCCATCGATATTGGCACCGCCTGCAAAAGGCTCTCCGACAAACTTACCGGCAAGATCTCTTTTGGTATGACAGCCGCTGCATTCTGCGACGTTCATGGCCAGGTATCTGCCATAGACGGCAGTCGTATCCGGAACTACAGATTTGGGTACTTCCCCGGAAGGCCCTGCAGGGTTTACTAAAAATGCTTTTACCAGTTTGCCCATTCCGTTCAGCGCATGATCCGGTACAATATTGGTGACAGATTTTTGCGAACGGAGGTAAGAAAGAATGGCGGTCAGATCTTCATCACTGGTATTATGAAAAGGCATAAAATCGAAGACGACGGTCCCATCCGGATGGACCCCGTAACGCAGAGACCGGGCAATTTCTGCATCGGAATAGTTACCTATTCCGGTCTCTTTATCGGGGGTAATATTTTTGGAGTAAATGGTCCCGACGGGAATGCGGAAAGCTATGCCGCCAGTTAACGGTACTTCCTGGCCGAGATGGATCAGGGAATCGGAATTAAGCGTACTATGGCAATCTATACAATGGGCTGAGCTATAAACCAGATGTCTGCCCCGGGCAATGATGGCCGAATCGGAAGAGGTTACAAGCGTGGGATAGGGGGCTTCGTATTTTAAATTTTGCCTCCCCAGTACGGTGATCGTAAGACCGGTAACTAACAACAATAAAATAAGGAATGTCCATTTGGCTATTTTCTTGAATCGGCGCATAAACAATGACAGGATTTTTTTAAACCTGCCGCAAAATAGCCGCGGAATGGACTAAGAAGAAGGACGTTATGCATCAACTGTCGGGAATGCAGCTTGAACTGCCGGAAAACCTGATCGGGAAAAAGATTAAATTAAACATTATTTTGCTGCCCTTCTTCCGCCTATCAGCGACCAGGAAATCCGGAAAGAAAGCATATTCTGGGAAGGATCGCCGGAGATAAAAAGATGGGTGTAACGAAGCCCGAAATTAAGGGGAATCGTAGGGGAAGGCAGAATATAGCCCAATCCCAGGCCTCCAACAGGGCCGGAAATCTTTTGATCGATCTCCTTTCCGGATGCGTCGTATAAGGGAGATCCATAGGCATCCGTTTTAACGATATCGGTGCCCCCAAAGGCATACCCTCCGTTCGGTTCTATATAGAACCCTGTTCCGCTGCCATCCAGAAAATGACGATAGCCTGCCAGGATCGGGGCAAAGGCTAAATGATTGCTGCCTGAACCAAAGTAGTACAGTCCGACCTCCAGGCTGACCTCACCGTTATTGGGAAGTGAAAACCCTCCATGCAGAAACGTACCGAAACCGGTAGCGGAAAAGCCTTTCGAGAACAAATGCGCAACTTCCACCTGTGCCCGGAGGGAGGATACCAGGAGAACGAATAAGGATAACAGGGCAAGTTTTCTGATTCCGGTCATTTCGCAGATAGTTTAAAAGCCATAAACGGAAGACCCGGTCATTTTAGTGTAGACAGGAAAGTGTAAAAATTGAAATTTAATCCTTACCTTGATTGACCTAAACAACTAATAACCAAGGGCCTCCAAATTGGCTCTCAACAGACCAAAAAAATATATGAAAAAAATAATCTATTCCTTCGGGATCAGCGTTTCCCTTTTAGCCTTTACAGCCGCGAGGTACAGCGGACCCGCCAAACCCGCCAGTATGCCTGCAACGACGTCTGAGGCCAGGTCCGCTTCCATATCCGGAATAACTGTTTCGGACCAGGATGAAAAGGCCGGCTGGATATCCTTATTCGACGGGAAGTCCCTCACTAATTGGAAGGTGGGCAACAATGCAGAAACTTTCTCGGTTGAGGATGGCAAGATCGTGGTTCATGGGAAAACGGCCCATTTGTTCTATGTTGGAGATTTTAAGGATCATAATTTTAAGAATTTCGAATTAAAGGCCGATGTAATGACGGAGCCGGGCTCCAATTCCGGGATCTATTTTCACACCCAATACCAGGAAAGCGGATGGCCCGATAAAGGGTTTGAGGTACAGGTGAATAATTCGCATACGGACTGGAAAAGAACGGGTAGCCTGTATGATATAGTGGATGTAAAGGAAGTTTATGTAAAGGACAAAGTTTGGTTCACGGAGCATATCATCGTAAAGGGGAAAAGGGTTGTCATAAAGATCAATGACAAAACGGTAGTTGACTATACAGAACCGGAAAATGTCAAACCACCGGAAGATCATCCCGGACGGCTTATCGGAAGTGGCACTTTCGCGTTGCAAGGCCATGATCCAAAGAGCATCGTATACTTTAAAAATATAAGGGTAAAGCCTTTGGATTAGGCTCTCCTGAAGTATTATTGAAGTCTACCTAAATGTCTTCATAAAAGCAAAACTGCCGGGAAACCGGCAGTTTTGCTTTTAGCAAAAATCTTCTCCATCCGACAAATAAGGATCGCTGATGTCGATCTATCGGGCTGCCTTCCTGATAATTATTACATTTAGCGTATGAAACGTTCTGCTGTTTTCTTCCAAAAAATGTTGCCGGTTGCGATTGCTTTAGGTACGGCCTGGGCCGCCAGGGGCCAGATCGGCCATGAATATGGCGCTGCCTGGGCAGGAGCTATAGGTGTATTGGCGGTGATCGTACTGTCCGGTCGCAGTGATTGGTATGCTCGTTTGCCGGTTATTGCAGCGCTTGGCGCCATTGGCTGGGGAATAAGCGGCATTATCAGTTATGGAATGGTCGTAGGTTATGGGCATTCGGGAAATTACCTGAACGTGAGTTATGGGTTGATGTGCCTGTTCCTGATCGGCGGATTATATGGCTTCCTGGGTGGTGGTATTACCGGGCTTGTATTGGAGTCTTCCTCCGGAAACAAACCGGATTGGGCGATCCTTTTTACACAGCTATTTATTGGGGGGTATTTATGCTGGGGATTTTTTATCTACCAGCTGGAGTGGTTGATGACCCCTCCCCGGTCCGAACTATGGGCAGGTTGTTTAGGGGCAGCCCTTGCGCTGGGCTGGTATCTTTACCGCAATGGGTACCGGAATGCCCTAAGGACGGCCTTCTTCAGCGCGCTTGGAGCGGGTTTTGGATTTGGAACCGGTAATTTTTTGCAACGGATGGGACAGGCTTCGGGGATCCCTTTTAATTGGTGGAATGTAATGGAATATTCCATTGGTTTTTTTGGAGGATTGGGGATGGCCTATGGGGTTTTCTCCGTTGGCAACTGGCCGAAGACGAACGCTCCGGACAAAATTTCCAATAAGACCGGTTGGATCTTTCTGGTCATTCTGCTGCCGGTGATCAACCTGATCGAAGGCGTCAATACAAAAACCATGGCGCGCCTGGGAGAGCAGCTTCATTTCTCCGGCCCGGCTTCTTTCGCTTCCTCCTGGCAATGGACCTCATGGATACTGTCCATCGTTTGTATGATCGTGATCGGATTGATTGGTTACCGTTTTCTATACCGGTCCGTACCGCAAAAAAAAACAGCGCTTATCCTTACCCTGATCTACCTGACCTGGTATATCCTCATCAGTAATATTATCGGGGCGACCTGGTTAACGGCCAGGTTCAGCTCCCAGCATTTATATTGGGTGAACGTGGTGGTTTTGTATTTTCTGTTTCGGAGAAAGGAAACAGTTTCAGTGATGAACAGGGTACCCCCGGAACAAGATATTTTTACCGGAGAGCTCATTCCATACGGCACTACCTTATTAAAATGGTGGGCCTTTGCGATCCTTAGCATTTTATTTTTTAGTTATATCGCCATCTCATTCAGTCCGGCCAGCCCTCACGCGCAACTGCGTTTTTAATTTACCGCTTATATAAAACATCGTATTAGAATTAATAAAATATCAAAATCTTAGTAATTTTCTGGTTCTGCAAAAAATTATTCAAATGCATTCATTAACCAAACCAAGCAAACGATTCCTCCCGTTGGCCTTAACTGTCTTTACACTTACTTTTATTTACGTTACTGCAGCTTCTGCTAATGCGGGCTCATTCAACGCAGCACTTTCAATCGATTCTACCGGCAAGGACACGGTCAGGGTAAAATATGAAAACTTTAAAGAGTTACCCTTAAAGCCCCAGCGTAAGATCAACTTTACTACTACCGAAGGCACCTGGACCTCACTGGATATAAGTCCCGACGGTAAAACCATAGCGTTTGATCTGATGGGAGATATTTATACCATGCCTGCCGAAGGAGGAAAGGCAATTGCTGTAACCAGGGGGATCGCCTTCGATACGCATCCGCGGTTCAGCCCGGATGGAAAAAAATTACTCTTTACATCCGACCGGAGTGGATCTGAAAATCTCTGGTGGATCGATCTGGAAAAGAAGGACACCTTCCAGGTGACCAAAGAAAAAGATCAGAATTTCCCCAGTGCCACCTGGACGCCAGACGGCGATTACATTGTCTATTCAAAAGGCAAGATGGTGGTGCAGTTATATATGGTCCATAAGAACGGGGGGGGAGGTATCCAACTGATCGACGCGCCGCCAACTTTAAAGACGATCGACCCTGCCGTTAGTCCCGATGGCAAACTGATCTATTTTTCCCGGAGGATTGGTCCCTGGAATTATAATGCGCAGTTACCCCAATACCAGGTCGGCGTTTATGACCGGGAAAATGGAAAAAACAATGTGATCACCTCCCGCTATGGATCCGGGTTTACGCCGACGCCTTCCAAAGATGGCAAATGGCTGGTCTATGGAAGCCGTTTTGAAGATAAGACAGGCCTGGTGATCCGGAACCTGGAAACCGGGGATGAAAAATGGCTGGCTTACCCCGTCCAACGCGATGACCAGGAATCGATTGCTACCATGGGCGTTTTGCCGGGTATGGCTTTCACACCCGACAGCAAGACTTTGCTCGCTTCCTACGGAGGCAGGATACACCGGATACCTGTTGACGGCAGCGCTCCCACAGTGCTGCCCTTCAGTGTGGATATGCAGCTGGAACTGGGACCAAGGTTGGAATTCAAATATCCGGTTGTGGATACTGCTTTTTCGCTGGCTACACAGATCAGGGATGCGGTTCCTTCTCCCGATGGAAAAAAACTGGCCTTCACCGTTCTCGATCGTTTGTATGTCATGGACTATCCGGGCGGCACAGCAAGGCGGTTAACAAAGAACGATTTTACCGAGGCTCAGCCCAACTGGAGCAGGGATGGAAAATCCCTGGTTTTTGTAACCTGGTCTGCGGAAGGGGGAAGTTTGTACAAGATCAATATTTCCGGTACACCTGCGCTTCAGAAACTGACCAGCCAGGCAGGGTTTTTTCAAAACCCCGTATTTAATTATAAAGGCGACAGACTTATTTTTACCCGTAGCGGGGCGCAGAAATTCCGGAATTCGACCGAACCGGGTTATGACGATGCGGAAGATGAACTTTGCTGGATGGCTCCCACCGGAGGCGAGATCCATGTGATCGAAAAGGCGAATCAACGATTTAATCCGCATTTTGTCCAGGGAAAGGATGACCGGATCTTTTTGAATAATGATAAAGGTGACCTGGTTTCTATCAAATGGGATGGAACGGATGAAAAGATACTGGCACATGTTACCGGGATCACGACCTTTGGAATAAGTGTGCTGAAAAACGGCAGACCCGTTCAGGGGGATAATTGCCTGATGAATGAAGCCGATGCGGAGGCGACTGAAGTAAGTCAACCGACACCGGCTGGTTTCATAACCGAATCCCCAACCGGTAAACGTGCCTTCGCACAGATCAATAATGAAATATATGTATTCACTCTTCCCCAGACCGGCAAACTGACCAATATTTCCCTGGCAGATGCCGGCTCGGCCCAATTCCCTGCCCGCAAACTCACCGAATTGGGTGGAGAATTTCCCTACTGGGAATCGGATGGCAAAAAAGTACATTGGAGTCTGGGAAATGCCCACTTTATATTTGATGTGGATGCCGCCGAAGCTTTTGACGACAGTATAAAGATCGCCAAAAAGGCACAGGAGAAACATCTGGCCGATTCCCTGGCTGCTATTAAAGTGGATACTTCTGCAGGTAAGGGCGGCCTGGCGAAGGCAAAGGCCGATTCCGTCAAAAACAAAACCGATAGTATTTCCAAGGCCAAAACAGATAGCCTGGCCAAAAAAGGCGGGAAAAAAGAAGAGCCGAAGTTCAGGGCGGCAGAGACGGAAATAAAGGTCTATTACGCCAAGGATCAACCGCAGGGGATCATCCTGTTCAAAGGAGCGCGGATCATTACCATGGAAGGGGAGGAAATATTAGAGAACAGCGACATACTGGTGGAGAACAACCGGATCAAAGCAATCGGCCGGTCTGGAACACTGACCGTTCCTTCGGGGGCGAAGATCATCGATGCAACGGGAAAGACCATTGTGCCGGGTTTTGTGGATACGCATGCCCATTTATGGCCGCAATGGGGTATTCATAAGAACCAGGTTTGGAAATATGCGGTCAACCTGGCTTATGGAGTAACGACAACCCGCGATCCGCAAACAGCCACGACGGATGTGCTCACCTATGGCGATCAGGTAGATGCCGGAAAGGTCTTAGGGCCCCGTATCTATTCCACCGGCCCCGGAGTGGGTTTCTGGGATTATAATGTTAAGGATTCCGCTCAGGCCGAGGATATCCTGCGTCAGTACAGCAAATACTTTCATACGAAATATATCAAAATGTACCTGACGGGCAACCGCCAGCAGCGTGAGTGGATCATCATGGCGGCCCGAAATCAGCAGTTGATGCCGACGACGGAAGGAGGTCTGAACATTAAGCTTAATATCACCAATTTGCTGGATGGCTATCCCGGTCATGAGCATGCGATTCCGGTATACCCGCTTTATGGAGATTTGATCAAATCGATCTCACAGGCGCAGATGTGCGTTACGCCCACTTTGATCGTATCTTATGGCGGACCATTTGCGGAGAACTATTTCTGGGAAACTGAAAACCCTTATCACGATGCCAAGGTCCAGTATTTCTTTCCCTATGAAGAGTTAGCCGGCAAAACCAGAAGGGATAAAGCTGGCTGGTTTATGCCCGAGGAACAGGTCTTCCCCAAACATGCCAGAACGATGAAGGCCCTGGTGGAAGCCGGTGGCCTGGCCGGGATCGGAAGCCATGGCGAATTCCAGGGCATTGGCTATCATTGGGAAATGTGGGCCATGCAATCGGGAGGAATGCGGCCGATAGACGTGTTGAAGACTGCCACTATCCTCGGCGCTACGGGGCTTGGGCTGGATAAGGACCTGGGGAGTCTGAAAGCGGGTAAATTGGCAGACTTCGTCATCCTGGATAAAAACCCCCTGGATAATATCCGTAACACCAATACGGTTGTCTATGTCATGAAAAATGGCCGTTTGTATGACGGCAATACCTGTAATGAGATCTATCCCGCCAATCGGGTTCTGGATAAAAGCGAATGGTTCTTTGAGAAACCGTCGAATACGACGGGGGTAAAAGAATAATTATTCGGGATCGCTTTTTTTTATTTGCACCTTCTGCCGTTGATAATGGTTCTTTCTTTCTTCCTTCTCATCGTCCATATCCGGCCCCTTTTCGATCTTACGCCAATCGATATCTTTATGATATCGTTTCATAGCGACCCGGGGATCGAATACTTCTTTAGAAGGGAAAACCAGGTTATAAGGCCGGAAATCCGGCTTATCCGTAAAAAAATCCTGCAAAAGGGAGCCGGTTGCATCGTATTGGTTCACGTAAGGAACGTTGAGGATCGTATAGATAGTCTTTAGAATAGCCCCGAAGTTCGCATGTGTATGGGAAGTATATCCCCTTTTTATATAAGGGCCTGCCATCAATAAAATACTTCTGTGCGCGTCGATATGATCGACCCCTCCCTGCGGATCATCTTCGGTGATGATGACCAGCATATTTTTCCAATAGGGAGTCCGGGAAAGGAAATGAAGAATCCTTCCGACCGCCAGGTCATTATCCGCCACATAGGAATGGTGAAAGGGATAACCGTCCTTTGGCCTCGGACCCGCAGTATGGTCATTGGGAACCTGCATCGTGATCAGTGAAGGCATTTTGGTTTGTCCCTTGAGCCACATTTCGGTGAATTCCGATTCGAATTGTTCCATCCGGAATTGGTCTGGTATATTCGTATTAAAACCGGCATAATTATGACTGGTCCTGGGCCATAAAGCCTTTTGCATGGGGACCATGACCGCATGTGAGGCGCCGGTAGCCGTATCCATCCATTCTTCCCTGACATGGGCTGTTTCATTGGCTTCTCCGAAATTATAAAAGCTGACATGGCTGCGTTCCATTGCCTCCCACAATCCACCCCTTTCCGCATAATCCTCAGGGTCCATGCTACCGGTCGAACCCGGGAATCTCCGACCCGAAGCCTTCGAGAACAACATGGCCGTTTTATCCACGCTGGAATTCGTTTCCACCCATTCATTCGGAATGACGCCCATCATCCAATGATGTCCATGAATGGAGGCATCGCTGTCGCAATAATAATTATCCGCGAAGGCAAACTCCCTGGCGACTTTCAGGTGATTCGGCGCTACGTTTACATGAACAAGCGTTTTATCCTTTTCCTGAATGGAAACATTTATACCGTAACGGGCCAGCGACGAATCACCTTTACCTGAGCTCAGTTGGCCCAACACTTCATCATATGACCTGTTTTCTTTGGTGATATACACGATGTATTGGATGGGGCTTTTCCGGATTCCCTGTAAAGGAGGGAGAGGATTTTTTCCATCGTCGGCAATAAACTTCCGGATAAACGTATTGTCAAGCGACTGCCGGGTGTATGCAGCCAGTTGGGAAGCATCGGGTACCGGGATCTTTTGAAAAGTACCAAGCTGAATATCTCCGATATACGTACCCTGTACCGGGGCTGTAAAATTTTTCCCTCCATTGGGTCCGGCGCCATAACCGCGGCAGGTGATCACATATAAGTCCTTTTCGTCTCCGCTCAACAGGACCCTGGCCGGTCCCCAGCCTGTAGGAATCAATCCTTTGGTTACCTGGCTTTCAACGTCGATCACTGCGACAGCATTAAATCCCAGCAACGTGACATACAACGTTTTCTCATCCTTGCTCAGCGTAAGACCAAAAGGCAATAATCCCCGGTAGTGGTCGATAAGGCTGTCCACACGGATAGGGATATGCGCGACAATCTGATGGTTTCTGTAATCGATCACGGAAATATTATCATTGGTGGCATTGCTAACATAGGCGAACCGGCTGCCCACCGCCAGTGAATTAGGACTGGCTCCGCCCACTACTTCGGCGCCCTCCACCAGTTGTCCGATCTGGTGTCCGGGTTTGAAACGGTCTGTCACCCGGTTAGTGGCAAGATCGATGGCATACACGCTCATTGCCTCGGGGGCTAAAGGATCCCCGACGCCGGGGATCTTTCGGCCATGCCAGGTATACCCTTCCCGGGATTCCTTCGTATCGTTTCCATAAGGATGAAAGGGGAGTAATAAACTGTCAAAATTTTTTTCCGTAAGATCAGGCAGCAATGGGTAATCATACATGCCCACATTTGCTTCAAAAGCCGTTTGGTGATCGGGGCTGATCGCCAGCCCGAAGGGTTGTCTCCCGGTTTTTATCGAAGCTGTGATCTTTTTCGTTTGCAGGTCAATACGAACCAGCCTGAAATTCCCTCTGTCCAGGACCAGTAGTTCGTGACCCGGTTCATTGTAAAGTAGATCGGAGGTAAAACTGTCCTGATAATCCACAGAATCGACGATACCATTTAAGGAGATCGAATCAATCCGCTTAAGATTACGGATATCATAAATGAGAACCGCTCCATTATCCCCTCCACTGAGAAAGATGGTCCTGGAATCCGGGGCAAAAGCAACACCCAGGAAAGAACTTTTGGACAGCGGGGAGAGGATACGGCCATCATAGCTGGGCACCCGGATCTGATCCAGGGTACTATTATTGATAATGGTGAAAACCCCGTTATGCAGGGTGACCGTGGTCCTTCCATCCGGGGAAAGGGCCATCCCAAAAGGGTCGTGGGTTATTTGTATTGTTTTGCCTGCCGGGGTAACGTACCGGCCGCTTGGCAAAACGCTTTTTCCGGTAAAGTCAATATGCGTAAAGGCATCGGTTGCAGGGACGGTCAGGATCGCGACTTTCCCCGGAAGGCCCTGATCGGAGGTTTGTGCGCCAGAGGAGGCTGACATCAATAAAAAGAGTAGGACCGGAAGGGCAGAAAGAAGACGAAAACGGTTTGGTGACAGGCTAAAAAAGTTTCCTGCCAGGGGCTTGCTGTAATCAGTGCGCATATCTTCAAAAATAAAACCGAAATATACGCAAACTACCGGGGTTACCAGGGAGGATTTCTACAATTCCTCGAAATGTCCTGTACGTTTATTTTTCCTGACATTGTCCCAGGTAAAATAACGGCCGTTCATACATACATAGATCCCGGGGGAGAGTGACTGGACGAAGGCCAAAGCGCTGCCCAAATTAAAGAACCCGTCCGAGCTTCCGAATTTATAGGGGATCATGGCCCCGGTCAGGACGATCGTTTTGCCCGGTACTTTATCGGCGAGTAGGCGGGCGGTCACATCCATGGTATCTGTACCATGGGTAACGATGATCTGATCTTCTTCGGCCGCCTTGCATTGATGGGCGATCAGGTGGCGGTCCTCATCGGTCATGTGAAGGCTGTCGATCATCATGAGGGTCCTTACGGTAACATCCAATGTACTTCTGCTGCGTTGCAGCATTTCAGGCAGGTGGGTCTCCTTAAAAAAGAGCTGCCCTGTCAATTCATTATATTCCTTATCAAAAGTTCCTCCGGTTACAAAAATTCTGATCGCCATATTAAGGATAAAAATAATGGTTTTCCATGATATGGAAAATCAGGGGATTAGCAAGGTTTGTATCCCTTGTGTTAAGATATTAGGATAACCGGTAAAAAAACTGAAATAACAATTGGTACTTTGTTCGCTCATTGAAAAATTTGTAAGAATGGCCTATAAAAATAAAATAATTTCCAATCCTGTAACAAAGCAGGATATTCATTTTTTGCAGACGAGCAGGGATACGGAAGGAAGATTGCTGGAGATGGAAGCCACCTACCATGGCCGGTCCAAAGAACCTGTTGCCCATTACCACCCCTTCCAGGAAGAGGATTTTAGGGTGATTACAGGGGAACTTACTGTGAAGATCAATGGGAAAGACCGGCAAACGCTGAAGGCGGGAGACCGTTTGCATATTCCGTCCAACCAGGTCCATTCGATGTGGAATGCCGGTACCGAAAAGACCATTGTCAACTGGCAGGTTCGCCCGGCGATGGATACGGAAAACTTACTGGAAACAATGACCGGACTGGCGGTTGACGGTAAAACAAATGAATCGGGAATGCCGCCCATTCTACAGATAGCTCTAACTGCGGGAAGATTTGGTAGAGTGCTCCGTCTATCCAAACCACCCTTCCTGGTGCAAAAGGTCTTATTTAGCCTGCTTAAGCCCATTGCCTATTTGTCGGGTTATAAACCAGTCTACAAAAAATACCTGGTTTAAATATTCATTTGGCCGGTTGTTCCTTAATTCAATCAGCCGGGTGTTCTTTCAAAAATGCCAGGGCTTCTTCGGCATGTTTGGCGCCTTTCAGGGATGAGTTGTAGGTAAAAACGATCTTTCCTGTTTTATCCACAACAAAGGTCTTACGACCAGACAGAAAAAATTTGTTGGGTATGCCAAACGCTTTGAGGACCTTATTCCCAGAATCACTCAAAAGAGGGTAGGGGAGCCGGTCATTGGTCTGGAATTGTTTGTGGCTGGCCACCGAACCGCCATTAATCCCAACTATAACGGCCCCTGCCCTGGTAAGATCGCCGTAACGGTCACGAAAACTACAGGCTTCCTTGGTACAAATCATGCTTTCGTCTTTGGGATAGAAAAAAATGACCAGGCTGCTTTTTCCGATATGATCCGCGCTGTTAAAGACTTTCCCGTCCTGATCCGGCAATGAAAAGACTGGGATAAGGTCGCCTGTAGATAATTCTTTGTTTTTATTTTCCTGGCAGGAAACCACCGTGGAAACCAACAGCAGTAAATAACCGAGGGTAAGTATCTTTTTCAGCATATGGACAATTTAGTATATATTTAATGTCACAGTCTATTACAGTTACGTAAGCAAATAGTTGCCGGATGAAAAACCGGACCATAAATACCCTAAAGTGGGTATTTGAAATATAAGAAAAAAGACAAATATTTGTTTAGCCATTTATCCGCTCCCTTTGTCGCCTTTCCGTCCCTGGATCTCTTTAAAAATTCCTACTCTACACCTTCTTGTTTCGACGCATTCCATTATGAAATAATGATTGCCGGCATAACCGGGCCGGCACTTGGCTAAACCAGTAAGCGCATGAATGAACCTTTGACCGGAAATAAAAAAGAAACTGCCGAATGCATTTCCATGATCCAGCTGAAACAGATCATGCCGGGTGCTCCTGCCAAACCACTGAGTATTTATTATACGGAGTTTAACCGGCAGTTGCCCTTGTACCAAATCACCAAACCACTGAGGATTGCCGCATATATCGCCCAAGGCGCCCATGAGAGCGGAGAATTGCATGAGTTGACGGAGAACATGAACTATTCGGCTCCCCGGATCATGCAGGTCTGGCCAAGCCGTTTTCATACGCTTGAGGCAGCGCAGCCTTATGCTCATCAACCGGAAAAACTGGGCAATAATGTTTATGCCAACCGGATGGGCAATGGCGCTCCGGAAACCGGCGATGGTTATAATTACCGGGGCAGGGGATGGTTTAACGGCACCGGTAAAGGCTTTTACCGGAAGATCACCTTACTTACCCATGTCGATTTTCTGACAAATCCCGATCTCCTCTCCACGGCCAGATTTGCTGTGCTTTCCGCCTGCGAAGAATGGAAATCGAATAACCTGAACAGTTATGCCGACGCAGGCAATTTCAGGGAGATCACCCATCGGATCAATGGAGGATATATTGGCCTTAGTCAACGGGTTCAATATTATAACAAGGCGAAAAAAGCATTCGGGATCATGACATAATTATAACAACCCGTAAAAAATAATCCCAGCATGGCAAACGAACGTAAATCCAAAGCAGGACCAGGTAACGGAGACGGCAACGATAATGTTCCTGGCTTTACGCCGGGCAAAGCGAGCGATTCGGTGATCTCCCTTTCGCAGGCGATCCTGTCTCCGCTGGATGCCTTATTTAAGGCGCAGATCCATGCGGCCAGGTCTTTTCTGAACCTGATCCTGCAGATCGGTTACCCGAATATCCGGATCAACAAAGAAACCATGCTGCCTTTGCAGGAAGATCTGCAGGATGAGAACAGGAACAAACCATTTTATATCCCGTTCAATCATATTGTTAGCGATAATAACGGGAACAGCGCAAAATATGATATCAGCATACCGGCGCTGGCCCTGATCCCTTTTAATTCCCTGGCCATAGATTCGGGTGAATTTAAATTCGGGATGAACATCTCCTATATCGACAATCACCAGCAGGTCCAGGATTCCAGGATAGCCGACGGGGACGATCCGGATGGGAAAAGACCCTGGTTTCTCGTCAAGGATCCGATCAGTATGAAGGGGAACATTACCTCCAGTGCGGGGGCTAAAACCGGATCCAGTCAGGAGACGACTATCGATATCGTCATCAAAGTTTCCAAAAGCCCGCTTCCTGCGGCACTGGATAACCTGTTGACGCACCTGACCCAGCAAACGCTGATCAATACGTCACCGCCAACAGGAAGTGTGGTGCCTCCGGCAGAAATAAAGACCCCTCCGCCGGCTCCTAAAACACCCTAAAATAACAAGATTCTTTACTTAAAAAAACGAATATTATGGCAACAAGTACAACTCCGGCAATTCCCGCTCCAACGGCGTTCCCAGGTGCGGATTTCCAGGCCTTACCCCTGGATGCGGTTATTGCACAACCTTTATTGGCCGCGATTAAGGCGCAAAAGGCTTCTGCGGTGGCTACTTCGGATTTCATCAATTCCTTTATCGATGAGAAAGGAGTTCCCAGAATGGTATCTTTCAATTCGGAAGTAACTACCGGTACGGATAGTACAAAAAGCACCCAGAATGTGACGGTGAGCGCCCCGCTCTTATCGATCCTTCCCATTCCCAATCTGAAGATCGACAGCCTCACGATAGATTTTAAATACGAAGTGACCCAGACTCTCTCCAATTCCACGCAGAATGACAAGGGCGCGGATCTGGCTGCCAAGGCAGGCCTGGCCTGGTGGAGCGTCAGTCTGAACGGTCATATCAGCAGTACTTCCAAACAGGAATCGACGATGAACCGGAGCGGATTCCTGGAAATTACCGTACATGCCAGCCAGGCGCCTGTTCCCGAGGGGTTGGCCAAGGTACTTGACTTTCTTACCAATTCATTTTCGGTAAAGAATGTGTAAACATTCTTTTTGACCTATTCTTCCTATACATGAAGAAACCCATTCCCTTTGAGGAGTTTGTCCGGCATTTTACGGACCAGGTATCCCGGGCTGACAGGGATTTTAAATTATTGCAGAACTATTATCATAATAAATCCGATCTGTATAATCTGACGCCCGATGGGCTGGGGATCTCCGAAATCAGTATCCGGCTCTCCCTGAAAAGATACCGGCCCTGCTTTCTGGTCAGGTTATTCAGAAAAACTCCTCCGGAAGACCTGCTGAAGATCACACCGCCGGGTGAAGGCGAATTTGAGGTCACTATATCCATCAAAAGAGAGAACGCCTATCAGCAGCTCGATGCACAGGTTCAAGGCGATGAGGACCTGTCGGGGAAATTTGTAGTTTGACGAATACAGGGTACCACTATAACACAATTCGTTTTCCTTCGCTGGCTGACCTTTTGGCGGCTTCCAGTATCCGCACCACTATTAAGTTATTCTCCAGGGAGGAGAGATCGTTTTGTGGATCGGGGTTAGATCCGGATTGCGCTCCGCTCTTTATCCTTCCACTCAGAAAATCTTCGAGATAGGGTATATTATCATTATACCGGGCGGGTTTTACCGTCACCGAATCATAAGTCATTTTATCTCTTCGCTGAACAGCATTCCCATTCAGTGCATGCAGGTAACCGGTAGCTCCGAAGACTTCCAGATCCTTAATGCCGAAAGGCCAGTTCCAGGAGGCTTCGATAAGGCCGGTGGCGCCGGTATATTCCAGTAAAATGGTGGCATCGTCTTCCACTTTCGGATACACGGCTGGTTTGTAATGACGGGTAATGGCTGTGACGGCAATGGGTGCTTTACCTTTCATTAACCAGGTCATCAGATTGGCACCGTAACAGCCAAAATCCATCAGGGCGCCTCCGCCATTTTTTACCGGGTCAGTCAGCCAGCTTAAGAAATCAGGACTGCAACCGATTTCCTTAGGACCCTGATGACCGTCATGGACCACCATCTTACGTATTTCACCGAGCTCCTGTTTATCGTTCACCAGTTCATATATCTGCTGATTACTGTTATACCAGGTCGTTTCATAATTCGTGAGAATGGCAATATGGAATTGCCTGGCAAGGACCGCAATCCGGTCCGCATCTTTAACAGTTGTGGCGAGAGGTTTTTCTACCATGACCGGAATCCCTTCAGGGGCGCAGGTTTCCACCACCTTCAGATGTTCGGCAATGGCATTGTAAGCCAGAACAATATCGGGTTTGGTATGGTGAAGGAGAGCGGTCAGGTTTGGGAAAAACAGAGAGTCGGGTAAGGCATAACTTTTCTTATAACGTTGTATCAGTTGTTCATCTCCTTCTGCTATACCGACAATGATCACCTGACCTTTTTTATACTGGTTCATGACATTATGAACATGATCATGTGACAGCCCTGCGACGCCGACCCGTAGTACTTTTTGTGCTGTCACAGCGGAAATCCGTCCGGTAAGAAAAAAACAAAGAAAGACCAGGACATTTAAAGTCTTCCGGGAGCTGATCCAAAGAATATATAGAGGGTTCATCTGACAAGTTTTACGTTTCTTAAATGTAAGAAGGATTAACCGGGGAATTTTAAATTCTTGGCAAAGAACAGGTATTCAGGCATGTTATATTAAACAAAAACAGCATATCTTTAAATAAATCTTATTTTTATGGGCAAATTTGTCATTTCCAAAAGAGCGAACGGAGAATTTCAGTTTAACCTCAAGGCCTCCAATGGCCAGGTGATCCTCACCAGCGAAGGGTATACGGCAAAGGTCAATTGTGAGAACGGGATAGCTTCCGTAAAGAAAAATGCAACGGATGACAGCAAGTATGATCGAAAGACTTCTAACAATGGTAAACCTTACTTTAATTTAAAAGCAACAAACGGCCAGATCATCGGGAGCAGTGAAATGTATGAGAGCGAATCTGCCCGTGAAAACGGAATCTCCTCTGTAAAAACCAATGCGCCGGATGCGACTATGGAAGATCAGTCTTAAGAAGAAGACAAAGGTTTTTTAGATTTATCCCTACCTTTAAGGCTTAAAAAACGGCTATTATAAAAACCGGTGTCCTTAAAACAGCATTGATCCCATGGAGTATATCGTAAAGATCCTGTCTATAAAGAAAGTTACGCATGATGTAAAGAGTTTTCGGATAGAAAAACCTGCCGGTTACCAATTTATTCCCGGCCAGGCTACGGATGTTTCTATTAATAAACCAGGATGGAAGGATCAATTACGCCCCTTTACCTTTACGGCGTTGAATGACCAGCCTTATCTCGAATTCACGATCAAACGGTATGAAGACCATAAAGGAGTGACGGACCAATTACACCAGTTAGCACCCGGGGATGAGGTTATAATAAGAGACGTATGGGGCGCGATCTCCTACAAAGGGCCGGGCTATTTTATTGCCGGAGGGGCAGGGATCACTCCTTTTTTGTCCATCCTCCGGGAATTACATAAAGAAGACAAATTAGGGGGCAATACCCTTTTCTTTTCCAATAAAACCGCCGATGATATCATTTATGAAGAAGAACTGGTGGATATGCTGGGTGACCAGGCAGTATTCCTTATCTCCAAAGAGAAAGATTCTGGTTACCGGAACGAACGCATCGATGAGATCTTTCTCAAAAAAAATGTTTCCGATTTTAAAAAACATTTCTATATCTGCGGTCCTGATCAGATGATCCTGGATATTTCTGCGACACTTACCGGTCTTGGCGCCGAAACCGATGCCGTGGTTTTCGAAAAATAAGGGCATTCATTTTGTATCAATATAAAATTGAAGAACGTCGGCATATTCGCCCGATATTTGTTTTATCGCTTTGATGTGCCGCCCTTCCTCCTTAAATCCCAGCGCTTTATATAATCTGATCGCCTTTTCATTGGTATCAAAAACATTTAAAAATACCTTTTCAATATTTTTATTGTCTTTTGCCCATTTTAGTAACCTCTCCAACAAGGATAACCCGATTCCCAAACCCTGGAAATCCGGGTGTACACTAACTCCAAATTCTCCCGCATGGGAATTTTTTTTCTTATTGCCAGGAGAAAAAAACAGCAGCCCCAGGATCTGGTCATTATTCACAGCAATTAACGTTAATGCGTCAGGATGCTGGTTGGCCTTATTTATCCAGGTTTTCTCGTCCCCAACCGAGATCGTATATTCTTCCAGTGTCGTTAATACCTGGTCTGTTGAGGCGAAAAGATTTTTTGAATAGTTAATAATGTCTTCAGCGTCATTCTCATTCGGTCGTCTAATGATAAATGCCCGCCCGTCTTTTGTCAAATACTCGTTCATATTATTTTACTCCTTCCGTTATGAATACGGCGATATCTTTTATGAATGGGGTCATTTTGGCCATAAACAAGGTTGTTTTGCGATATACAATATAATCTTTTTGCTTAACTTCCGGATGAAACCAGGACCTTATATAATCTGAATAGTATAAAACCTGATCAAAAAAACGACTCTTCTATATGGAAAAACGACGCGATTTTATAAAAAAAATGGCCATTACTTCCACCGGCATGGCCCTTGGCAATTCCTTACTGAGTATGCCTGCCAAAAACTATCGGAATATCATGGGCGCGAATGAGCGGTTTCACCTGGCTGTCATCGGCGTGAACGGAAGGGGTACGAGTATGGCCGGAACAATTGCCGGTGATAAAAACGCGGAAGTGGCCTGTATTTGCGATGTCGATTCCGCGACCTTGCCCAAAGCGCTGAAAGCAGTGGCCGATGCGGGCCAGGTCAATGTCCCCCGGACGGAGGAGGATTGCCGTAAGGTGTTGGAAAATAAAAATATCGATGCGCTCTATATTGCTACCCCGGATCATTGGCATGCGCCGCTTACGATCATGGGTTGCCAGGCAGGCAAACATGTTTATGTGGAAAAACCCCTGAGTCATAATCCTGCGGAAGGCGAAATGGCCGTGGCTGCAGCCCGCAAACACAAAAGGGTCGTGCAAATGGGAGCCCAGCGCCGTTCGGCACCGATTATCCGGGAAGCAGTCGATCAATTGCAAAATGGCATCATCGGGCGTGTATACTTTGCCAAAGCCTGGTACACGAATAACCGAAAAGCCACCTTCCTTAAGCCGGGAACCGTTCCCGCCGGATTAAATTATGAGTTGTGGCAGGGCCCGGCGCCCAGAAAATCATTTCAGGACGGATTGATACATTACAACTGGCATTGGTTTTGGCACTGGGGTACTGGAGAGGCGCTGAACAATGGAACGCATGAGGTGGATCTGGCCCGTTGGGGGTTGGGAGTCGATTTTCCTACTCATATCGGATCGGTGGGAGGCCGTTATCAGTATAACGACTCCTGGGAAACGCCGGATACCCAGATCGTCACTATGGATTTTCCCGGCCGCATCTCCTTAATGTGGGAGTGCCGGAGTTCCAACGGACGAAAGATCGAAGGAGGAGACCGGGGGGTAATCTTCTACGGCGAAAACGGAAGCCTGGATACTGGAGGAGATGAATATAAAATATATGACCAAAATGGTAAGTTCGTCAGGGAAATAAAAGCCCCGGAATCATCAGGCATCGTGCAGGGGCGCAACACAACGAGTCCAAGCCTTGGGTGGGACAGTCTTCATGTGGCAGATTTTCTGGATGCCATCCGTAATGGCCGCTTGCCGAACTGTGATGTTGAGTTGGGGCATAAAAGCGTGTTGTCCATGCAGCTGGGTAATATTGCCTGGCGGGTTGGTCATGATCTGCATATCGATCCGAAGAACGGACATATCCTGAATGACGGGGAAGCACAAAAGTTCTGGAGCCGGACCTATGAACCCGGCTGGGAGCCGAAGGCATAGGTCCGGTTGAAGTAAAAAGTATCAAGCATTGAAGCGATTGTTGCCAACGGTTGAAAATGCCGGATTCATCTGGAAAAGATTTGTAAATTATGGTTTCTACAAAGATTAACCTCAAACTATGGATAAATTGATTAAGCCAGGTCGCATTTTCTTTTCCATCGCCCTTATCGTTTTCGGTATACAAAATTTCATCGTTGGCGATTTTGTAGCAGGCCGGGCTCCTGCCTGGCCGGCAGACGTACCCGGGAAACTCCTTTGGGCCTATCTTTCCGGGAGCATTCTTGTTATCGCCGGATTGGCCATCTTACTGGAGAAAAAGCCCCGTTTGGCCGGGTTACTTGTTGGAATCATGATCTTTTTATGGGCAGGATTGCGGAACCTGGTATTGGCCGGATCCAATCTGACTAACGGAGGAATCTGGGTAAATGCCGGGAAAGGCCTTGCGCTAACCGGCGGAGCTTTTATCGTGGCCGGATTATATTCTTCCGTTCAGGAAAACCATTTCAGCAAATTATTGGTGAACTCCCGGGTGATGAACAAACTCCTTCCGGTGAGCCAGATTTTTGTCGGTTTATTTCTTTTTATTTGCGGAATCGTTCATTTTCAATATCCGGATTTGGTGGCCACCCTGGTCCCTGCCTGGATTCCCGGTCATCTTTTCTGGGCTTATTTTGCCGGGGTATTGCTGATCGGGGGGGGGCTCTGTCTTATCTTTCGTATAAAAGAATCCCTGGTAGCTTTCCTTTCCGGGCTCATGATCTTCCTGTGGGTCTTTAT
>NZ_JBTLQH010000017.1:0-135084 GCF_054461575.1 Flavitalea flava | reverse complement strand
TTATAATTCGGGGCAGGCGGTAAAAACCTATCTGAACCCGGAACCCCGGGTAGCATTCGGATACCAGCTCAATGGTTCGACTGCTCTGAAAGCCTCCTATGTACGCAATACGCAGAGCCTGCATTTGATCTCCAATTCCACCTCGTCTTCTCCCACAGACAGATGGGTGGCAAGTACCAATATCATCAAACCCGAAATTTCGGACCAGGTAGCCATAGGTTATTATAAGAATCTCAGCGAAGGAAAATATGAACTTACTGTAGAAACCTATTACAAGAGTATGGGCAATCAGATCGACTACAGGGATGGAGCCGACGTCTATACCAACCGGCCGATCGAGACCCAATTATTATTTGGCAAGGGACGGGCTTATGGGATCGAATGGTTGTTTAAAAAGAAAACCGGACGGTTTACCGGCTGGATAAGCTACACCCTTTCCAAAACCGAACGAAAGATCGATGGGATCAATAATAATCAATGGTACAATGCCCGCCAGGACAGGACGCACGATATTGCCCTCGTAGGGATTTACCACCTTAATAAAAAATGGACCCTGTCCGCCGATTGGATCTTTTATACCGGGGATGCCATTACCTTCCCCAGCGGAAAATACAGTGTCGACGGTAATGTATTTTATTTATACACCAGTCGGAATGCTTACCGGATGCCAAATTACCACAGGCTTGACATAGGGGCGACCTGCCAGCTGAAAAAGGGGAAACATTTTTCCTCTGAACTTAATTTCAGCCTGTATAATGCATATGGAAGGCAGAATGCATATCAGATTTCTTTCCGGGATAACAAAGACGATCCGAATAAAACAGAGGCGGTTCAGTTGTCCTTGTTCTCCTTCATTCCTTCCATTTCTTACAACTTTAAATTTTAGTTCCATGCGATATTGTATTTCCATGAGATATTTTAGTTCCATGCGATTGGTGATCAGAAAAAAAATACGATCCATTGATCTGGCCATGGTCAGTTCGGTCATCAGTTTTACTTTTATCATGCTCTTATTGCTGCTGGTTAGTTCCTGTCAGAAAGTGATCAATCTTAAACTCGAGCCCAGTGCCCGGGAATATGTAATAGAAGGGATTATTACGGACCAGCCGGGATATTGTATAGTCTCCATCAGTCAGACAAAAAATATCAGCGATGACAATCAATTTCCAGGAATAAGCGGCGCAAAAGTGACGGTAAATGATCAGGGCGCAGTGGTTACCCTGGCTGAAACCAAGCCAGGCATATACCAGACCAATATTATAAATGGTAAACCCGGCCTTACCTACCAATTATCGGTAACGATCAATGACCAGGTATTTACAGCTTCTTCTACTATGCCGCAGCCGGTTGAGCTGGACAGCATTTATGTTTATAAGCAAGATCTCAGTACGAATAAATATATAACGGCCTTGCATCATGATCCTCCCGGGGTTGCCAATTACTACCGGTACGCGCAGTATGTGGACGGGTTGAAAGAGAAAACGATATTTACAGAGAACGATGAATTTACCGATGGTCAGACAAGGGTAAAAGCCCAGCTTTCCTATAATAACGACAATGACAACAAGGCCCGGAATATTGAAACCGGCAAAACGGTCAGGATCGATATGCTTTGCCTGGATCCGGCTGTATATAAATATTGGTTCAGCCTTCAGGGAGCTACCGGTACAAATCAGAATGCATCACCGGCAAACCCGATCAGTAATATTCAGGGAGGATGTATGGGTTACTTCAGCGCACAGACCATCCGCACCAAAACCCTGATCGTTCCCTGATCGTCTCTCATCCTTCCCCGATTTCCACCTTCCCAAAGATTGTAGGAAAAAATCAAAAAAAAGGTTCAGGGCGGTAGTAAATATGATTTTTTGTATATGTAACTTTGTTGGCCTTATATATTTAGCCTCAAAACCTTACATATGAAAAAAAATAAAACAAGCCACCCGGAAGAAAAAAACCCGGATAGGAATCCGGGCAAACCGGAAGAAGATAAAAAAGTACGTTTTCTGTCGATCCGCCTGTCGCCCACAGAAATGGAACAGGTTAATAACCTGTTGAACAACACTACCTGCCGCAGTCTTACGGAATATGTAAAAAAAGTATTGACCAGGAAACCGGTTTTGGTCAATGTCCGCAATCAGTCGGTGGATGAATTGCTGGAGGTAATGATCGATATAAAAAATAAACTGGAGCTACTGGCCGGTAAATTGACCGGGGAGAACGGGCAGTTGATCCTGCAGGAAACAAAGGCCATTAAATTATTCATCCGGCAAATTTGGGAAAAATGGTCCACCGAATAGAACCTTCCAGGGATATCCGTCAGACTTTAGCCTATAATGAAGAGAAGGTCACCGAAAAGGCCGCCATACTCCTGGGCGCGTTTAATTATTTACAGGAAACGGAAGAATTGAGCTTTGAGGACAAAATTAAACGTTTCAGGAATCTTACCCGGCTGAATGACCGGGTTGAGGCGAATACAGCACATTTCTCGCTGAATTTTCACAACAAGGACGTATTGTCGGATGAAAAATTGAAACAGATCGCATCGGAATTTATGGAAGAAATTGGTTTTGGCAGACAGCCATACCTGGTATACCGGCATATTGATGCGGGCCATCCCCATGCCCATATCGTTACCATCAATATCAAACCGGATGGGGACCGGATCCCAAACGACGGACTGGCAGTCTGGAAACTCATAAAAATCTGCATACAGCTTGAACAGACGCATGGCCTGGTGCCGGCCAGGGATAAGACCCGTCTGGCCATACTAAATAAAGAGGGGAATGCAAAAAAACTGATCTATGGCCAGTCTCCGACCAAGACCGGCATAGCTAAAGTGCTGGAGGCCCATTTGGATACGTATAACTTCACCTCCCTGGATCACTGGAATGCCTTGCTGGGACAGTATAATGTCCGGGCAGACCGGGGAAACGAAAAGGGACTGATGTACAAAAGCAAAGGTCTTTATTACCGGATGATCGATGAGACGGGTAAAAAGATAGGTGCTCCGATCAAGGCGAGTGCTTTTGATAACAAACCCATACTGAAACGTTTGGAACAAAAATTCCGGGAAAACCAGCAGAAACTGGAATTGGATCCGGAAAGAAAGGACCTGCTCCATATCAGAACGGCCATTGATTGGACCCTGATAGGGAAACCGGACAGTCTGCCTGCTTTTATGGATTCCCTGGCAGAAAAGGAGCGGATCCGGGTGGTCATTTTTTTGCCACGAAAGATAAAGGGTAAAATTCAGGATGGTGTGCCGGAATTTTTCTACATCAATCTTCAAACCAGGACCATTACCCGGGACCGGGATCTGGGCGAAAAGTATACTGTAGCGGGGCTGCTGGAACGCAGTGGATTGGAAGATACCCTGCTTTCCCTGGCAAAGGAAGGAGCATTGGCCATTAAGACTCAGCAGGACCTTGTTCTTTTACAGGATCCGCGCCCCGAAAAAAAGCTGGGTTTATTATTGGATCTTGCGCTGCAACATGGGCAATGGTTAAAAACTAATCGGGAAGAACAACGGTCCTTAAGCCAAAGCCAGGAGCAAAAAAATAGTAATACCCTCTATTTGTGATGATTGCCTTTGAATTGTATGATTTTACGGTTAAATTCAAGTAATTTGACATTTATTACTCTACATAACCGGAGTCTTTGTACTTTTACCTCATAAAAATATTGGCATGAAGCTATTTGTAGCAGGTCTTCCTTACGATTTTGATGATGTGGATCTAAAGGAAATGTTCGAATTGTATGGCGCCGTTAATTCAGGCAAAGTAGTAATGGATAGAGAAACCGGGAAAAGCAAAGGCTTTGGCTTTGTAGATATGCCCGATGATACCGAGGCAAGACAAGCCATTGAGACGCTCGATGGTGCAGCTATCCGCGGAAAGAAACTGGCTGTGAAAGAAGCCGAGGAGCAATCCAGGGGCGGTGGCGGAAGCCGTGGCGGTCGTGATGATCGCGGTGGTGGTGGCGGCTACCGTGGCGGAGGCGGCGGTGGTGGTTATCGCGGTGGAGGCGGCGGTGGCGGAGGTTACCGCGGTGGTGATGGTGGAAATAGTGGTGGCGGATATCGCGGTGGCGGTGGAGGCGGTGGATATCGTGGAGGTGGAGACGGCGGCAACGGCGGAAATGGAGGGAATGGTGGAAATAGCGGAAATAGTGGTGGCGGTTACCGTGGTGGCGGAGAAGGCGGCGGTGGCGGCCAGGACGATCGGGATCGTAACGACAACCGGCCCCCCAGAAGATATTAAAAAGAAAACCTGACTAAAGAAAACCTGACTGATAAAAGATAAAAAAAAGTAAAGCGACTCTTCAGCCGCTTTACTTTTTTTTATTTTCGATCCTCAAAGAATTCCCGGTGGTTGTTATTTGCCCAACTCTCCCGTTCTGACAAAGATCGCTTTAAAACAATTCCAGGGTGTATTTTCGCTTCGCGCGTTTTCGCTGTTTACCCGAGCTGGCAGATTTCCATAAAACCCCTTTAAGAAAAATGCAGTAGGAGACCAGGTGGTCTCTACGATGCCGAAGAAACGATCTTTCATTTCAGGAGTGGACTGCTGACGGAAGGCAATCATATCGTTAACCTGGGAGACTCCGATGGAACCTATTCTCCAGGGGCAGGTCACCACCCGAAAACCTTTCATGGCAAAATACACGGCTGATTTATCCGCCCGTTCATAATGCCAGTCGCAAATCACTACATCTTTTGGGATCAGATCGATAGCCCGGTAAGTGTTGTTATAACTGGCTTCCCACATCCCCAGGCCTGTTGTTTTTCCGTCCAGGAGACGATCGCCCCAGATCCAGCATTCTTTACCTTTTTGAGCGAGATGATCATGAATGGCCCTCACCTCTCCGGCGAAAAGTACCGCTTTATCCATACCGACGCACCGGGGACATTTATCTTCACCGAGGTAAAATACTTCATCCATTCCGGCATGGAAGGCATTACTTTCAAAAGCATCGCATAATTCGTCTATCACGGGGAAAAGGACTTCATGCAGGCCGGGCGCCAGGGGGCAATAACTTCTGCAATAAAGATTGTCCGCATTGGGCCATTCATATTTTTCCGGCATTTTTACATAAGGCGTTTCGTCGAACTGTGGGTATGCGGCCAGTAACTTACCTGTTTTATTGGCCCAGGACTGATGACCCAGCAGGTTGATCTGCGGGATGATGCGGATCCGGTCGCCTGCGCAGGCCTTAACTATCTTTTTCACATCCGCATTCGAAAGAGCGAAACTATCCGTCAATTCCGGATGGGATTTAAATTGATAGTGGTAATCGACCAGGAGGAATAAGGTGTTTACCTTGCGGGGAGCCAGTTCTTTAACGATGAATTGTACGAATGAATCTACGCCTGCCGGACGTGGCGCGTCGATACAGAATCCTCTAACCGGCAAAAGGCTGTCGATAGAAGGCTGCGCGGCCGCCGGATTTTGGCGGAGAAGAAAAAAGAGGCAAAACGATAAAAGAAATACGGCCCGGGGCCGGTGTAAGACCGGTCTCGGGACAATGAGTGTAAATCGCATGGCAATAGGGTTTAAAGTGTAAAGGAGCAGGAATACCCTTGTAATAAAGAGTGCCCTTTTACCTTATTTTGTAACCGCGGCTATTAATGGATTACCGCATGGATTACCGCAGTATCCTGTATACGGGATAGCGGAGATGCTCCGGCTCATAATACCGGGAATGTTTATATACAAAATCCAATTGCGCGTCTGCGTTCCTGGCGAAGCCGGTATCGGCCTTTTTTTTCTCTTCCAGCTCCTGTCTCAGTGCGGGATGATCCTTTAACCATCCGGCCGCCAGGTCTTCCCAGCGGTAGGCGCTGTAACCTTCTTTTTGCTGAAGGATGGCATCAAAAAAATTCCAGGAAAAATAAGAATCATCGCCGGTTGGTTCCAGCATTTCTACGAGGAACCGTCTTGCCTCCTGATCGGTTGGAATGATATAATCCCCCTTCAGAAAAAAGAGAGACTGTCGTGAGGCCGAAACTTTAACCTTTTCATTACGATGATGTTTTTCATAGGCCTGGGAATAGGAATGGTAATCATCGATATGAAGCACCTCTGCTTCCAGAGAGGAATCCTTTGTCAACCGGCGCATGTGGACGCCATTATTTTGAAGCAGGCCGATGACTTCATGCCAGCCCTGGGGGATTACATAGGCTTTAGGGATCCGGATAAAACTATCCGGAACGAAATAGTTGTAAATTCTTACCTCTTTTTCGAAGGGACGGGAATGATCATAATACAGACGTGGCATACCGGTCACCTCGCTGGTTTTGTTAGCAGCCTCGTAGCCCCGGAAACGGATCAGGTCATACCGGTTGGTATCAGCCTTCCAGAACAGAGGGAACTGATCTTTAACCAGGTCTCCGGCAATATCCTTTTTTCTTTTTTCCAGGATATCACCTGCGTATCGGGAAGCCTGCCCGATCATTACCTGCAAAAGGGCATCGGTTGCGCGGACCCGGTCGACGAAGGGTTTCAACATATGGGTTTCCGGCATAAAGGCGATGGTGTGAAAAAGAGCCGCATAACCGCTGGAATACCGGGGAGGGTCATAAAAAGCCTCCCAACCCGTTTCGGGAGTGCTTTCCTCAAAATTTACATAAGGGGTCAGGGGCCATCCTTCCTTTTCCATGGCTGAAAAAAGAGCGGGTTGAAACCGGTCGTGCAGAAATGTTCCCAGTTCTCCACCCAGTTTATTCCATTGTGAGCTCAACAGGGTCATGGTATATTGGTAATCCGCTCCATCGCTCACATGATTATCGATCTGGATATCCGGGTTTACCCAATGAAAGATTTGGACAAAGGACCGGGCGTCACGGGTATCGTTCTTGGTGAAATCCCGGTTGAGGTCCAGGTTCTGTGCATTGCCCCTGAATCCGTAGGATTCGGGACCATTCTGATTTGCTCTCGACCACGACCCGCGATTCAGGGCGCCCCCGATATTATAGAGGGGGATTACGGCTAGGGCGACATTATCCGGAATATGTATTTTTTGGGTGATAATGTCCCGCAGCAGGAGCATGGAGGCGTCTACGCCATCCGGTTCTCCGGGATGGATTCCGTTATTGATCAGTAAGACAATTTTATGTTGTCTGTGCCAGGTGTCCGGTTCGAAATGGCCGTCGTTGGAATAAAGGACCAGGTGATAGGGATAACCGGCATCGCTCATACCCATCTCCCTGATGGACAGGTTTGGAGATATCTTATCCAGTTGGCGGTAGAACCGGATACATTCTGCATAGGTTGCCGTCCTTGTGCCCTTCGATCTTTCAAACGGGGTCGACAGATCCTGTACCTTGCTCCTGCCCTGACCCTGGCCACGATCATTAACTTGTCCCTGGCCATTGGAGGACTGGTGGGCAAAAAGGAGACCCGCCAGTAGCATGGAATAAAAAGTATAGCGCATGTATATTCGAATTCAATAGAACAATTAAGATAAACCATTTATACGAACAAAAAAGAGGCATCCCGGGTAAGGGGATGCCTCTTAGTATAAAGAGTTAAGAACGGCTTAATTAAGCAGCTAACTTATTAACCTTTCTGGCCAGCTTTCTTTTCAGATTAGCGGCTTTGTTCTTATGGATAATTCCTTTTTTAGCCAGCTTGTCGATCTGGGAAGCTACTTCCGGCAATTTATCGCCAGCTTCTTTCTTCACCTTGATCTCTCTCAGATCACGGATAGCGTTACGGGTGGTTTTACCATAGTAACGGTTACGATCTCTGCGCTTTTCAGCTTGCCTTACATCTTTTTTGGTTGCCTTATGATTTGCCATGAACTCGACATTTTTAGGACGGCAAAGGTATGTTCAATCAATGGAAGTACCAAATTTGAAAGGGTTAAACTCATGAAAAGAACCGTAAGGGGATAAAAACATCCTCGGATCGGATAAGGGAGCCCACCCTATCGGGGTAAAACTCAACCACTTGAATAAAGCGACCCGTCCTGCAAAAAAACTAAAAAAAGCCCAAAAACAGGCAAAATCGTTCTATTCCATGAGAAATTTTGAACGATATTTGTAGGCCAATTCTGGAAACAATTTGAACAACCAGCACGTCTATGAAAGACTATTCGTTTATTACTAATTCCCATCCCGCTTACATCGAGGGCCTGTATCAGGATTTTGTTAAGGATCCTGCTGCGGTAGACCCTGAATTCAGGAAATTTTTTGAAGGATTCGATTTTGCCGTCACCCAGGGCAAAGTAAATGGTGGCGTTAATGGCGCCAACGGATCAGCTAATAGCGGCCAGTCCAATGGTACTGCCACCGCCGCCAGGACAGCTGGCGCCAATGGCGCGCTGACTGCCGGGTCTGCCGCCGGCACCCTGCAGCCCGGAACATCTGCCACCCTTACGACCTCCGATGGAGTGGACTGGAAAAAGGAGCTTGGGGCATACCGCCTTATCCTGGGATACCGAAATAAGGGGCATCTGCTGGCAAAGACCAATCCCATCCGCCCCAGAAAAGACCGGGGGGCCAATCTCGAATTGTCCTTTTACGGATTTACCGAAGCAGATATGGACAAATCGTTTTTTGCCGGTAACCTGATCGGGCTCGGTACGACCAGTTTGCGGGCCATTCTGACCCATCTGCAAAGTTGTTATGCTTCCCATGTAGGGATCGAGTTCAAATATATCAGCGATCAGAAAAAGATAGACTGGCTGACGACGGAAATGGAGAAAAGATTTCTGGACCCTTTGCCCTTGCAGAAGAAAAAGAGGATCCTGGAAAAGCTGAACCACGGGGTTATGTTCGAGAAATTCCTGCATACCAAATATATCGGCCAGAAACGGTTTTCCCTGGAAGGAGGAGAGACCACCATACCTGCTTTGGATGCCATCATCAATACGGCTGCTGAACATGGTGTTCAGGAAGTGGTCATTGGAATGGCTCACCGTGGCCGGTTGAACGTGCTGGCCAATATCATGGGCAAGACCTATGAGCAGATATTCAGTGAATTCGAGGGCACGGCCAAACTGGACCAGACCATGGGCAGCGGCGACGTGAAATACCATATGGGTTATGGCAGTGAAGTGCAGACCGACAAGGACCAAACGGTTCACCTGAAGCTGATGCCGAATCCTTCCCATCTCGAAGCTGTCGATCCGGTAGTGGTTGGTTTTGCCAGGGCCAAGGCCGATGTGTTGTATGCCAGCGATTATGATAAGATACTTCCCATCCTTATCCATGGCGATGCCTCGGTTGCCGGACAGGGGATCGTATATGAGGTACTGCAGATGAGCGATCTGAAAGGATATTATACCGGGGGCACCATGCATTTCGTGATCAATAACCAGATCGGGTTTACCACGGATTTTGACGATGCCCGCAGTTCTGACTATTGTACTTCACTGGCCGCAGCCATCCATGCACCGGTATTGCATGTCAACGGGGACGATGCGGAAGCGGTGGTTAAATGTGCACAGATAGCAACACGCTACCGCCAGGAGTTCAATTCAGATATCTTCATCGACATGGTTTGTTACCGTCGTCACGGACATAATGAAGGTGATGATCCCAAACTTACCCAGCCTCATCTGTATGCGTTGATCGATCAGCACCCCAATCCCAGGGAAGTATATACGCAATTTCTGATCGAGAACGGAGAGGCCGATGCCAGGGACCTGGCCAAGGAGATGGAAAAGAAATTCTGGGGAGATTTACAGGAACGTCTCGATGAGGTGAAACAACATCCCTTGCCTTATAAATATCAGCAGCCGGAACTGGCGTGGAGAAGTCTCCGTAAGGCTACGGGCGCGGATTTTGAACAATCTCCGTCTACAGCAATCAGCGAAGGGGATTTTCGTAAAATATTCGAGGCTATCATGAAATGGCCGGAAGCTTTTAAGCCCCTGCGCAAGGTAGAAAAACTGCTGCAGGACAAAGTGAAACTATTCACGGAGGAAAGTAAGGTGGATTGGGCATCGGGCGAACTGCTGGCTTATGGCAGCCTGTTGCTGGAAGGAAAAGATGTGCGGATGAGCGGCCAGGACGTTCAGCGCGGTACTTTCTCACACCGCCATGCGGTCCTGCTGGATGAAAATACGGACGAGGCCTATAACCGGCTGAGCAGACTCCCCGATGCCAAAGGGCAGTTTCTGATCTATAATTCTTTGCTGAGTGAATATGGTGTTTTGGGTTTTGAATATGGATATGCACTGGCCAATCCGAACGCGCTTGTCATTTGGGAAGCCCAGTTCGGAGATTTCGGCAATGGCGCCCAGATAATGATAGACCAGTTCATCGTTGCCGGCGAGCAGAAATGGCAGCGCATGAACGGAATAACACTTTTGTTGCCGCATGGATATGAAGGGCAGGGCCCAGAGCACAGCAGTGCCAGGATGGAACGTTTTCTGCAGATGTGTGCGGAATGGAATATCATCGTGACGAATATCACCACGACGGCAAACCTGTTCCATGCTTTCAGGAGACAATTGGCCTGGCCATTCCGCAAACCGTTGATCAATTTTTCACCGAAAGCGAATCTTCGGAATCCGGGCACTTATTCAAAAATGGAAGAATTTACCAAAGGCGGTTTCCAGGAAGTGATGGATGACCCGTTTGTTGATAATGCGAACCAGGTGAAAAAGGTATTGTTCTGTTCGGGAAAGGTTTATTTCGACCTGGCTGACCGCCAGCAAAAAGAAGTCCGCAAGGATGTGGCCATCATCCGGCTGGAGCAGTTATATCCTTTGCCCCTGACACAGCTGGAAAATTTATACAAAAAATACAGTCAGGCAGCCACCTGGTTCTGGGTACAGGAAGAGCCCCTCAATATGGGAGCGGCATCCTTTCTGCAGATGAACCTGAAAACAATCAATTACGGAGTGATCAGTCGTCAGCCAAGTGCGGCAACGGCCACCGGTTATTCAAAAGTTCATGCCCAGGAGCAGGCAGAAATTATAGAAACGGCATTTTCGATATAACTTTACAATAGTAAAGGCAAAATAACGAAGCAAACCGGCTAGCCAAAAAACCTGGCTACCAGAAATAAAGGCTATAGGCAAATAAAATAAAAGAAGTAAAATGATCGATATTAAAGTTCCGGCAGTAGGTGAATCCATCAGCGAGGTGACCTTAGTAAAATGGTTAAAACAGGAAGGGCAATATGTAGACCGTGACGAAGTAATTGCAGAACTGGAAAGTGAGAAAGCTACTTTTGAAGTAAATGCCGAAAAGGCAGGGGTACTGAAGACGATCGGCAAAGAAGGCGATACCCTGAAGATAGGAGATGTGGTGGCACAGATCGACGAAACGGCAACCCGTCCCGAAGGAAAAAAAGAAGAGCGGGCGGCTCCGCCGCAGTCCGCTTCCGGCCAGTCGTCAAATGGAACCGCTGCCGCTAAACCGGAAGCAGGCGTTGCTGCATCGGGCGGCACGTCCGCCGGTTCTTCAACAGCCGTTCCGGCAGCACAGGGAGCAGTGACCTCCATTCCCAACGATCTCAAGGCAACCCCCGTTGCAGCGGCGATCATATCCGACAAAAAAATAGATGCCGGCGCGATCACTCCTTCCGGCAGCGGAGGTAAGATCCTGAAACAGGACGTGCTGGAAGCACTGGCCCATCCCGGGCGGGCTCCCGGAAAGGAATTATTTACCCGCAAGGACAGACGCGAGAAAATGAGCAATCTGCGTAAGACTGTCTCCAGGAGACTGGTGGAGGCAAAGAATACGACGGCTATGCTCACCACGTTCAATGAAGTGGATATGAGCGCCGTTATGGCCCTTCGCGCTAAATACAAGGATAAGTTCAAGGAAAAACACGGGGTAGGTCTTGGCTTCATGAGCTTTTTCACTAAGGCGGTTTGTTATGCCTTACAGGAATGGCCTGCGGTGAATGCATATATTGACGGGGATGAACTGGTCTATCATGATTACTGCGATATATCCATTGCCGTTTCTGCGCCCAAGGGTTTGGTCGTTCCGATCATTCGTAATGCGGAAAGTCTCAGCATGGCCGAAATAGAAAAGAAGGTAGTGGAGCTGGCAACGAAGGCCCGGGATAACAAACTCACCATGGAAGAAATGCAGGGAGGTACTTTTACCATCACCAATGGAGGGGTATTCGGTAGTCTGATGTCCACACCCATCATCAATATTCCGCAATCTGCCATATTGGGAATGCACAAGATCGAAGAACGTGCAGTAGTTGTGAACGGTCAGATTGTAATACGCCCGATGATGTATCTGGCGGTAAGTTACGATCACCGGATCATCGATGGCCGGGAGTCCGTTAGCTTCCTGGTGAGGGTCAAAGAATTACTGGAAACTCCCGATCAGTTATTGTTCGGTAAAGATCCGGTGAAGGCCCTGCTGGAGTTATAAGTATGAAATTCGACAACCAGTTACGGTACGGATCTGCGATCATCGCTGCTTATAAGGGCGAAATGCCGCTTCATGCGTGGTTAAAGGATTTTTTCCGCGAGCACAAACAAATGGGTTCCCGTGATCGCAGACAGCTCAGTAATATGGTCTATGGCTTTTATCGCCTGGGGCATGCGGTCCGGGATCTGCCTGTTGAAGAGCGCATCCTGACGGGACTTTTTTTATGCAATGCGAGTCCGCAGGAGATGCTGGGGTATTTCAAACCGGATTGGAATGAGCAGATCAACCGGTCCCTGGAAGAGAAGTTTGTTATTTGCAGAGAGTCGGGAATAAGCATAGATCCGAGGGAAATCTTTCCCTGGAAAGAAGAACTATCGGAAGATATCGATCATTATGCCTTTTGTCTTTCCTTCCTTCGCCAACCTCACCTTTTTCTTCGGATCCGGCCTGGACAGCAGGAATTCGTACTGCAAAAACTGGCGCTTGCCTTGCCGCAAAACCAGCAGCATGATCTGCCGGAAAAGCAGGTAAAAAAGCAGGTGCCCTTTTCATTCCTGCCGCCATTCACTCTTTGTCTGCCTAACGGTTTTAAAGTAGAAGAATTTTTCACTCCGGATAAGGAGGTTGTCATACAGGACAGCAGTTCGCAGCGTCTGGCTTCTTTTCTGCAGGGGCCTTCCGGTTCATTTTCCTTTTGGGATGCCTGTGCAGCCAGTGGTGGAAAAGCCATCCTGGCCTTTGACCTGAATCCCGGGATTGATATTACGGTATCGGATATACGGGAATCTATATTGGAAAATCTGCACCGTCGTTTCAGCCAGGCGGGAATATCCCGCTATCACTCTTTTATGGCCGACCTGTCAAAGGCTACGGCAAAAACCCATTTACCTCCCGGAAAGTTTCATTCACCTGCTGCCACAAAAGATCCGGTCCACTCTTCAGGGAAGCCGGGTGATCCGGCAAATACCAACCCTTCCTTTTCCTTCGATCTGATCCTGATGGATGTACCCTGTACAGGAAGCGGGACCTGGAGCCGGACTCCGGAGGAACTGTATTTTTTTAATCCTGAGAAGATCGGGCGGTACAGCGCCTTGCAAAAAAAGATCGTGTCCAATAGTTTACCGTGGTTAGCCCCTGGAGGTCGTATGATCTATAGCACCTGTTCCGTATTTAAAAAAGAGAATGAAGAAATGGTTGACTTTATAGGCAATGCTGCCGGTTCCACACCCGAGCGGGTGGAGCATATAAATGGTTATGATCAGGGGGCTGATTCTATGTTTGCCGCCCGTTTTTGTACTTCACATTAGGATTTGCCGGATACTTCACAGTTGGATTATTTCTCACAACAGGATTAGTTATGATCGATCATGGAAAGGGTCATTTCAAAACCGATCTTATAACCCACCTGCGTATTATTCGGAGTAGGCGGCTGATATTCCCATAAAATAGTGTGCCTGTAAATCAATCCGATATTTTTGGAATAGGTCTCGGACCAATAACTCCTGGAAGCAAAAGAGGTATCGATCAGGATCGGGACATTAATTGAATCGTTTACCTGTAATACAGTTACCGTACTGTCATAGGTCTGATTATTTATGGTATACGGCTGGTTGACATTTTGATAGGTGAAATTCCAGAGCTTGAGGTTCAGATGCGAGGCATCGCTGAAATCAAAAAAATCCTGGTAAGGATCATAAGGGAGATAAGAGTTCCCGCTCCAGGAATAACCTTCGCTCAGGGGTAAAGCGAGTTTTACAACCCTTAAATTATTTTCGTTCATTTCCAAACTGGCTGATGTAGGAGTGACAGAGTAGGTTTCTGTGGGAGCCCAGGGAAGTGTTCCCGTGGCATCGGTCAGATAACGGACGATCCTCCAGCTGGGACGTCCCTGGTTATCCGTAAAGGCTTCTTCCACCGAGTCTTTTGCCAGGTAGCTGGTAATGGTATCTTTTTGCCCGTAATAATAAAAAGCCAGGGAATCGAGCCGGTAGGTGATATACTTGCCAACCTGAAAAGCAGGAGAATACGGTACGATCGGACTGCCCGGATTGGGGTAACTTACTTTTTTACAGGCAGCAATGATCAGAACGGCTGCTAAAGCCAGGATAACTACGGAATGGATTTTTTGCATGCGGGCGGTTAGTTATTGACTAAAGTTATTCATAATCCGGTACTTACAAATATATAAAATAAAAATCCGGGAAACATTCTTCCCGGATAGCTAACGAAAAAAAATTGATATTATTGCTCTTTCCTGTTGATCCTCATGCAGATTACCAACCACTTATAATATTGCCGCCTCCGATCACATCATCGCCTTCATAAAAAACGGCGCTTTGGCCGGGAGCAATGCTTTTGGCTTTTTCGTAAAAACGAACATTCAGGTTATGGCCACCCGCCTCGGGGTAAATATTACTTAGCGCCCCTGCATCCCGGTAGCGGATCTTGGTGATCGCTTCCATTCCCGGAGTGATAGAATCGTATTTCATCAGGTTCAGCTTACCCACCCGCATTTCCTGTTGTTCCAGGTCTTCTTCGTCACCCAGGACGACGGTATTGGAATCCGGCAGGATAGCCGTAACAAAGACCGGTTTTCCGAAAGTAATATCCAGTCCTCTCCGCTGCCCGATCGTATAGAAGGGGTATCCCTTATGGTGACCCAGAATTTTACCTTCTTTGTTGACGAAATTTCCTCCGGCAACTCTTTCTTCCAATCCTTCCACCTTCCGTTTCAAAAAACCCCGGTAATCATTATCCGGTACAAAACAGATCTCGTAGCTTTCGCTTTTGCCTGCCAGTTCCGGGTATCCGTAATCGAGGGCCCTTTGCCGGATCTCCGTTTTGCGATAGGGCCCCAGGGGCAAAAGGGTCCGGGCGAGCAGATCCTGCTGAAGACCCCAGAGAACGTAACTCTGGTCTTTGGTCTCATCAACGCCCTTACTGATAAAATAGCGCCCGTTCGGATGTCGGTTCACCTTGCCGTAATGGCCGGTGGCAATGAATTCGCAATCCAGGGCGTCTGCCCGTTTCAGCAGGGCCCTCCATTTAATATGGGTATTGCAGAGTACACAGGGATTCGGAGTCCGGCCGGCGATATATTCGTCTACGAAATTTTCGATGACAAAGCCTCCGAATTCGTCCCGGATATCGAGCACAAAATGCGGGAATCCGTGTTGAACGGCAGCCATACGGGCGTCGTTAAAACTATCCAGGTTGCAGCAGCCCGTCTCTTTCTTGGAGGGCCCCGCGCTGGCATAATCCCATGTTTTCATGGTAATGCCTACCACTTCATAGCCCTGATCGTGCAGCATAAGCGCTGTAATGGTACTGTCAATACCACCGCTCATTGCTACCAGGACTTTTCCTTTACGGCTCATAATTATAGCGCTTGCGGGCTTTTTGCGCAAGATAGCCCGCCGCGCCATATGCGCTAATGTCGGGCCTTCGGCCAACGGAGAACTTCGTCGGAGCTGCTTCGCCATGCTCCTTCCTCGTTCGTATGAGCTACGCTCGTAACTTTCGCTTCGCTCCACTGGAGCGAAACTCACTTACGCTTCGCTCGGTTAGGTCCGTTCATAAAATTCAGGACGGCAAAGTTACGAAATAGCGGCAAGCTTCAAGGGACAAGCTTCAAGTAAGGCAGGGGTTGGCGGATAAGTATTTGTTTATTAATTAGTTGTGTATTTTTTTGTTGCGAATAGCCAGTACCCTCAAGCCGGAAGTCTAAACTTGTAGCTTGAAGGTCCCTGTTTTCAGCTAGTACCTCCGTGTTTTCAGCTAGTACCTCTGGCAGTGGGTAAAATCCGGAAAACTTATATTTTGGGCGAACCATAAAAACAGTAATTTGCTCCCTCTACTTTTTTTAAATTTATTAATATGATAAAGTTACAAGTAATCGGGAACTTGGGTAAGGACTGTGTCACCAACGCGGTGAATGGTAAAAGTGTGATCAATTTCAGCGTGGCGCACACGGAGAAATTCAAGGATGCACAGGGTAATCAGAAGGACAAGACCATTTGGGTGGAATGTGCTTATTGGACCGATCGTACGGCGATTGCTCCTTATCTGAAAAAAGGAACACAGGTATATGCGGAAGGAACGCCGGAAGTACGTACCTATCCAAAAAATGACGGTACGACGGGTGTTTCGCTTTCCCTGCGGGTTCAGAGCGTTCAGTTATTGGGCAGCAAATCTGAAGGCACCGGAGGGGGTGGTTACAGCGGCGGCGCTTCCGATGGAGGCTATACTTCACAGGGCGCTTCAGCTCCGAGGTCGGCTTCTGCAAACGATATGACCGAACCTATCGATGATCTTCCTTTCTAAGCTTTTCGTTCGATTTTATTAGTTTCAACTGTTTATAAGAAAAAGCCGCTTCAACCATAAGCGGCTTTTTCTTATAAAAAATATTATCAGCAATTTAAACAGTATCTAAAAATATCCGGGATTTTGCTGATCCGCGATATTCGCATTTGCCTGTGTCTCGGATTGCGGTATCGGCTGTACCCGGCGGTTATCGGGATAGGGTACTGTCAGGTTCACATCCCCGGGACCTGCCAGGATTGCACCGGGATTGGACTGCCTGGTGATAGCCAACTTAAGACGATTGAGATCATATAAACGGTCTCCTTCAAATGCCAGCTCCTTTCTTCTTTCCTTTATTATATCGTCCTTTAACTGTACCCCTGATGAGGCATACACCAGGCTGGGATCCCGTTGGGCCATTAGATCGTTCAGAAATCCCAGTGCCGTGGCATCATCCGGGGCAGCTTCTGCAGCAATGAGGTAAACTTCTGCAAGACGGATCACTTTTAGATTATCCGGATCCGGATTGGCCGCATTGGGAAATTTAGTGACAACGTATGCAGCAGCGCCACTCTTAGTCGTTCCGGGAACCAGGAGACTTTGCCTGATATCCGCTGAGGTATAAAGGTTGTACAATTGTTGTGAGGCATAGATATCCTTATATCCTCCGGGGTAATATATGTTACTTAAACCGTCGAAAGTATTATTGTTAATGACATCTGCATCGACCTCAAACATGACTTCCACCTGGTCTGTTTGTGCGGCGGGGTTTGACCAGAAATCGGAATATCCGCCGGGAGTTACCAGCGTAAATCCGCTATTATTGATGACATCCGTAGCTGTCGCTTCGGCATTGGTGTTATCTCCCATATAGAGATAGGCCCTTGCCAGCAGCCCTTCGATGGCATATTTGCTTAGGGTCACAGAACTGACATAGTCCGGTGCCAAAGGTACGCCTGCTTTGAGATCGCTTACGATCTGCATATATACGCTGTCCACCGGGCTGCGTTTTGGCAGATAGTCCGGTGCATAATGCAACACCAATGGTACACCCAAAGCATGCGGATCATCCGTATACGGCTTGGCAAAGATATTGACCAGTTTAAAATAACAAAGGGCCCGGATTCCATAGGCCTGTGCTTTTACCTGGTTGACCAGGTTACCGGTGAGTTTGGAATCTATGATCTGATTGGCCCTAAGGATGGCAGCATAAGCTGCCTGCCACATATTCAGGGCTGTTCCATCGCTTTGGGTTACGGTATAAGCATAATTGGGGAGGTATCTGCCACTATTGCTTTTTTCCACATAGGTATTGTCTCCCATAAGATCTCCCAACACCGGCAGGTCCCTGCCATACATACCAACTGCCCGTAATTGAGCGTAAGCGCCATACAAAGCAGCCTGCATGGCATTTGAATCGACCAAAGCGAGATCGAGAGGAACCGAATCCTGCGGATTCTTTTTTAGATAATTTTTGGAACAGCTTGTCAGTAACAGGGTAAAGGCCAAGGTTCCTATGATTAGCTTGTTTACTATACTTTTCATGCGAATATTTTTTATGATGATCTGTTATTTTCAAAATAGCGATCCTTAAAATCCGATCCTGATACCTCCGGTAATTGTTTTAGGAATGAATACTTCCAGATTGGTGGAATTATAGACCCCGGATTCAGGATCATAGGGAAGGTCTTTATCCGTACCGAAAGTAAACAGGTTGGTTCCCCTGAAATAGATGCTGGCGCTTCCGATATGGATCTTTTGCAATAAAGCAGTCGGGATTACGTAGGCTATCTGAATATTCCTCATACGGATAAAATCGCCCTTATATAAATAACGGGTGGAGTTTCGGTCGGAGTTGTTATTTCCGCCCAAACGGATCTGGGGTACATCCGTCTTGTCACCTGGTTTTTGCCAGGCTTGTAACTGTTTTGTCAACTGGTTCGTGAAAGCATATTGGGCTCCGTCTGCCAGCAGATAATTTCCCCAGGAGTCATAAAGATAATTTCCGAAATTATAATTGAATTGAACGTCTAGCGTAATGCCTTTGAAGGAAAAGGTATTGGTTAAAGCTCCGAAGAATTTAGGAGAAGCGGATCTGTTTGGCAGCATGACCCTTTTAACCTTGTTGACATTATTGGTAGTGGTTTTACGGGTACTGTCCGTATACCATAGTGCATCACCATTAGCCGGATCCACGCCGGCCCATTGACGGGTGAAAAAATTCAGCAGGTCATGGCCGACAGTATAAACAAAATTCCCATTAGGGCTGGCAATGGGGTTATTCAGGTAAAGGGAGGTAACCCTGTTGACGTTATGGGCAATATTAAAGGAGACGGTCCAGGTAAAATCTTTGGTAACCACCGGTGTGCCTGCCAGGGTGAGTTCGATGCCTTTGTTCACCAGGCTTCCGACATTTTCATTCTGGGTATTTTGGCTTGTAGTCGAAAGAGTTGGATCAACCGGGTTAATTACTCCGGCAGTGTAAGAAAGAGGTACTGAAAGAAGCAGATCGTCGGTTGTCCGGTGATAATATTCGAAAGTACCGGAGATACGGTTCTTCAGCAAACCGAAATCAAGGGCGATATTGAACATTTTATTTTTTTCCCAGGTAAGATTCGGGTTTCCGGGACTTGCCGGTGCGCTCCCTGGCTGACCGGCATAATTATAGCCAAATCCATAAGTGGCTATAGGTGTATATAACCCAAATCCCAGGGCATTACCCGTTTCGCCATATGAACTCCGTAATTTTAAATTGCTGATTAATTCCTGGCTATTAAAAAAATCTTCTTTGCTGATATTCCAGGCGCCCCCCACTGAATAGAAATTTCCATAACGGCGGTTAGCACCGAAAACGGAAGATCCATCTCTGCGGAAACTTGCGCTCAGGATATAACGTTCCTTGTAGTTGATATCTCCCAGGGTAAAAATGGAGGTCGTGGAACTGGAAGTGGGCAGACTAAACGCAGCATTAGGTGTGGCTGCCGATGCCAGGTAACGTAGCGATAATGTTTGGGGGAAACCCTGTGCACCTGACTGCAGGTCGAATTTTTTATATTCCTGTGCTTCAAAACCAGCCTTCAAACTGAGCATAAAATCATTGTCCTTGTTAAGACCTTGCCTGAAGTCAAAAAAATTGCTCCAGGTGTAATCAAAAATACGGTGATACGCAGAAAAAGCATCCCCACCGTGAGTATCGGCATCCCCATAAAACGGATTCCGGTATTGGTCTTCCGAAATATCGGAATACTCAGCAGCAAAACGGGAGGTGAACTTCAGGTTATCGATGATTTTGGCTTCTCCAGTCACATTTCCCCTGAATATAGTTTGATTATAGGTGTTTTTATCAAAGGCGGCCTGGACTACCGGGTTAAAACTTGTCTTTACGGACGACTGGAATTCAAATAGGGAATCATATTGATTGTAACGTAATTTACCATCCGGCGTATAAGGGGTATACCAGGGCTGCAGGAAATAAGCGCCACCGACCGGGTTGGAAAAAGCTCCGCCACTGCTTGGCGTATTTTGAATGGCATTGCTTCCGCTCACGGTAGTGGAAAAAGTGAACCGGTCGGATGCTTTATGGGTAAGAGAGAATGCTCCGTTAAAGCGTCTGAAATCGGTGGCGATCGATGTGCCGATCTGGTTGAAAAATCCTGCGGAAGCATAGAACTGGGTCTTTTCATTTCCTCCACTAAGATTCAGATTGACCTGGGATTGATTACCTTTTTGGGTCACCACATCATGCCAGTCGGTATAGACTGACGCATAATTTGGCATCAGACCCAAACCGTTAGCTGGGTCGATTATGAAAGCATCTGCTGTGGCATTGTCAGTAGCGTATCCTGCATTGATAGAACCCTGACGTAAATAGTTCTGATATTGGATGCTGTTCATGGGTTTATTACTGGGCTTGTAAGCCTGGCTATTCTGACCGATCTCAGTAACCAGGTTAAAGTGGGTCAGCCCTGCCTTACCTTTTTTGGTGGTGACGATAATTACACCATTGGCAGCCCTTGATCCATAGATGGCTGCAGAAGCGGCGTCCTTCAGAACAGAAATGCTCTCAATATCGTCAGGGTTAAGCGAACTCAGCGGATTGGCGGTAGTGGTATTCACGGAAACATCATTGGTATTGGCGATAACACCGTCGATCACCCATAGGGGGGAGGCGCTTGCGGTAATGGAGCCGATCCCACGCAGACGGATATCCGTAGCAGAGCCCGGTGCGCCGGAAGTGGAAGTCACTTGTAAACCCGCAACACTACCCTGCAAGGTCTTATCCACTGATGAAAAGGGCTTGTCGGCCAATTGGCCTCCATTTACAGTTACAACAGACCCTGTAAGATCACTTTTTTTAGCTGTTCCATAGGCTACGACGACAACCTCATCCAGGCTTTTATTTCTCGTTTGAAGAGTAATGTTGCCCAAGTTTGTTTTGCCTGTAATATCGACCTCTGTGGAGGCGAGATTGATCCCTGAAATGATCAGGGCTTTAGCGCTTGCCGGGACTGTGATCCGGAAATTTCCGTCGGCACCGCTGGCAGTACCTCTTTTCGATCCTTTAACGGTGATGGAAGCGGATGGAACGACTGCACCGTTCGCATCCAGGACGGTACCGGTAACAACTCTTTCCTGAGCGGAAAGATGACCAGAAAGAAAGACAAAACCGCATAGGAATAGTAACACTGTTCTCATGTGCTGTTAGTTTTTGTTGGTTAGAGAATGACTAAATGTTGACGGTACTAAAGTTACCGAGGGAAAAATGATCGGTTTTCGTCTGGAGTTTGACCGGAAGCAGGTAACCCGGGAAATGTTTTGTCAGTGCTCCGAAAAAAAGCAACAAAGTTGAATTTTGTTTAATATTTATCCAGATGCATTAGATAATGTAAAATTTTTATATCATTTTAACAATTCCAATCCAGTTAATTATATATAAATGGTTACACTTATTTACTAACCGGGTAAACCCCAGGTCTCCCTGCTTCCTGAATTCTTTTGCCAATAATCTCAAAATCTAACCATTTGTTTATAACTGGATCATCCTTTGCCTTAAAGAATTGGCGATATTTAAAAGGTAATGATGGTTCGGAAAAATATGAATGGAAAAAGTAAAAACATATTAACGATCAATGGCGGTTCATCCAGTATCAAGTTTGCTTTATATTCAACCCATGACGAACATTCAACCCATGGCGAACATTCGACTAATAGGGAAGAGGACAACGGACCAGGGCAATTTCAAAAAAAGATAAATGGGAAAATCGAACGGATCGGCCTGGACGACCCTCTGCTGACTATAACGGACAATTCCGGAAAGGACAATTCCGGTCAAAATGAGACAACCGGTCCTGTTCCGGTGAAAGCAGCTACCATGGAGGAGGCTGCGCAGCAAATGCTGGATATGCTGGAGAAAAGAGAAGATGCCCTGCCGCTATCAGCCATAGGCCACCGGGTAGTACATGGAATGGATCATACCGGGGCGGCCTTCATCGACGAAGCCTTGCTGACAGAACTGGGCCGGATAAGCGATTATGATCCGGATCACCTGCCCGGGGAAATAGCCCTGATCGAAAGCTGCAGGAAACGATATCCTGGTTTGCCGCAGGTAGCCTGTTTCGATACATCCTTTCACGCCGGTCTGCCGCGTGTCGCCAGACTCCTGCCTTTACCGCGGCGTTTCGATGATGCAGGTGTCAGGCGTTATGGCTTTCACGGACTTTCTTATAGTTATCTGCTGGAAGAGCTAGGCCGGATAGCCGGTACGCAAACAGCGAATGGCCGCCTGATTCTTGCCCATTTAGGCAGTGGGGCGAGCATTACTGCAGTACGGGAAGGTAAAAGCATAGATACCAGTATGGGGTTTACACCTGCCGGAGGTTTGGTCATGGGGACCAGACCGGGGGATCTCGATCCTGGAGCTTTGTGGTATCTGTTGCAAAAAGAAAAATTAAACGGCCCCCAATTCAACGACCTGATCAATCACCAGTCTGGTTTGTTAGGCATCTCCGAAACGAGCCCCGATATGCGGGATTTGTTGGAAAAGGAGGGAACGGATGTCAGGGCAGCCGAAGCGGTGGCTTTATTTTGTTACCAGGTAAAAAAATGGATCGGCTCCTATTCGGCAGTATTAGGCGGGCTGGATACGCTTGTCTTTACAGGTGGTATCGGGGAAAGATCCCCGGTGATCCGGGCCAGGATCTGTGAGGGGATGGAGTACCTGGGAGTTGAATTAGCGGATATCCCAAACAAAAAAAACGAGGTATTGATCTCTTCGGGAATCTCTTCGGGGACCTCTTCCGGCCAAACCAAGGTGAGTATCTACGTCATACCTACAGATGAAGAGCGGATGATTGCAAAGCTGGTGGACAAATTGCTGGATGGGCAATTATAGAGTGGATAAAAGGATTCCTTTACAATAAAACAAGATCTTTATGAAAGCGCAAAAAGAAGCACCGCTCACGCCCATTGCCTTAAAAACGATGGATGCCTACTGGCGGGCGGCTAATTATTTGTCTGTTGGTCAAATGTATCTTTGGGACAATCCTTTATTAAAGGAACCGCTGAAACCTGAACATATCAAACAGATGTTATTGGGACATTGGGGTACTTCCCCGGGTCAGAACTTTATATATGTACACCTGAACCGCCTTATCCGGGAATTCGATCTGGATATGATCTATGTATCCGGACCGGGGCATGGCGGACCGGCACTGGTGGCGAACACCTACCTGGAAGGGACCTATACTGAAGTTTATCCCAATATTACCCGCGATGAGGCGGGCCTGAAAAAATTATTTACGCAATTCTCTTTCCCCGGTGGCATTCCCAGCCATGTCTCTCCTGAATGCCCGGGATCGATTCACGAAGGAGGCGAATTGGGCTATTCTCTGAGTCACGCATTCGGAGCTGTATTCGATAACCCGGATCTTATAGTGGGATGTGTGGTGGGAGACGGGGAGGCCGAAACGGGTCCGCTTGCCACGGCATGGCATTCGAATAAATTTCTGAACCCGGTAACGGATGGAGTGGTCTTACCTATCCTTCATCTGAATGGCTATAAAATCGCCAACCCCACTATCCTTGCCCGGATCCCTCACAGCGAACTGGAACAATTGTTCAAAGGGTATGGATGGGAACCTTTTTTTGTGGAAGGGGATGACCCGGAAATCATGCATCAGGAAATGGCCGGCACGCTCGATAAGATGATCGGGCAAATAAAAAAGATACAGGAAGATGCCCGCAAAAACGGTAATACAGTGCGACCCCGCTGGCCCATGCTGGTGCTGAAAACACCCAAAGGGTGGACAGGGCCGAAAAAAGTGGATGGCATTCCGATAGAGGGAACCTTCAGGGCTCATCAGGTACCTATAACCGACCCCGCTCAAAATCCGGAGCATCTCCAATTATTGGAAGACTGGATGAAAAGTTACAAGCCGGAAGAGTTGTTTGAGGAGAGCGGGGCCCTAAAACCAGCATTAGCGGAGCTGGCTCCAAAAGGGACACGCCGGATGGGGGCCAACCCCCATGCGAACGGAGGACTTTTGCTGGTGGATCTGGAAATGCCGGATTACCGGGAATATGGGGTGAAAATGGCTGGCCCGGGCAAAAGCCTGGCTTCCGACACCCTGGTTGTAGGAGCTTTTTTGCGGGACGTTATCAAAATGAATCAGGGACATAGGAACTTCCGGATCTTTGGTCCGGATGAAACGCTTTCCAATAAATTAAATGCGGTTTTCGAGGCCACGGACCGCCAATGGGAGGGCGAAGTTGTTGAAGGCGACCAATTCCTTAGCCGGGATGGAAGGGTGATGGAAGTATTGAGCGAACATCAATGCGAAGGTTGGCTGGAAGGATACCTGCTAACCGGCAGACATGGGGTCTTCAATAGTTATGAGGCTTTCATCCATATCGTTGATTCCATGTTCAATCAGCATGCCAAATGGTTAAAGATCACGGCGCACCTGCCCTGGCGCCGGAAGATCGCTTCCCTGAATTACCTGCTGGCTTCTCATGTCTGGCGTCAGGACCATAATGGGTTCACCCACCAGGATCCTGGTTTTATAGATCATGTGGTCAATAAAAAAGCCGAGGTCGTGCGGGTATATCTTCCTCCGGATGCGAATTGCCTGTTATCTACCATGGATCATTGTCTGCGCAGCCGTCATTATGTGAATGTGATCGTTGCGGGTAAACACCCGGCTCCCCAATGGCTTTCCATGGAAGAGGCCGTCAGTCATTGTGCCCGGGGGATAGGGATTTGGGATTGGGCCAGTAATGACCTGAACCTGGAACCCGACCTGGTCATGGCCTGCGCAGGTGATGTACCGACACTGGAAACCCTTGCCGCCGTTTCTATTTTGCGCAAAGGCCTGCCCGATCTGAAGATCAGGGTGGTCAATGTGGTCGATCTGATGAAACTGCAACCCCGGAGCGAGCATCCCCATGGGTTAAGCGATCCGGATTTTGATATGCTGTTCACACGGGATAAACCTATCATCTTTGCCTATCATGGCTATCCCTGGCTGATCCACCGCCTCACCTATAAGCGCACCAATCACAACAACATCCATGTACGGGGTTATAAGGAGGAAGGGACCATTACCACCGCCTTTGACATGACCGTCCTTAATGATATGGACCGTTTTCACCTGGTCATGGATGTTTTGGAACGGCTGCCTCAGTTGGGGGAGAAATGCGCCTATCTCAAACAGGAAATGGAAGACAGCCTGATCAGACACAAACAATATATCGTTCGCGAAGGCCGCGACATGCCTGAGATCCGCGATTGGAAGTGGGAATAGTCACAAAAAAGGCCGTTAGACCCATCATAAGAGAATGATAGCAGGGGAGCTAAACTTTAGCGAAGCGCCTATTTGGTTCCCTTTGTGACACAGTCACAAAGCGGGCTGTAAGCCCCAGACATTAAAGGAATGACCATTGGGGGTAAATTTAAAGTACCCCCCTGTTGTTAAATTTGTGACACGGTCACAAAAAGGCCGTTAGGCCCATCATAAGAGAGTGACCAAAGGGGTGCTATATTTTAGCGAAGCGCTCCTTTGGTCACTCCCCTGAGAAAAAGTTTTTGAATTTGGCGTTCCGGTAGTTAATCGATGAAAAAATCACCTTGCATTGAGGCCCCTTGGGAGACTGGGCATAAAACCCGATTTTCATGGATGCTGCCTTCGGATAGGCGAATGTCCTGACCAGGGTCCAGGTTTTGCTGTTGGCCGAAAAATAAAAACAAAAAATATGGTCGGATTTAACGACTTTCAGATAGACTGCCTTAAAATTTCCTGCGGAATGATAACTATCGTCGGTTATTTTGTTATCCACCACGGATGCACCTACACCAATGGTCCCGTCCTCGTTTTTTTCAAACAATAGTTTTGCCCAATTGGCCGTATCACTATACAACAGGATAGCGCCGCCGTTGTACACACTGTCAAAGACAGGCTGTACTTTGGCGGTGAAAATAAAGTCGGCGTCAGGGGTGAACAGGAACTTAGGTGCATTATTTATATAATAGGTTCCATCTACGAAACTATACAGGTCTGTCTCCTTTCCGGCAGTTATGGAAAGCGAATTATCAGAGAGCACTTTATAATCTGTCGGGTTATCCAATAGCTGGCAGGGATGGGGGATGGCCTTTATCCTGACTGTGTCATCAGGCATACCGGGTTTCGCCGGGTTACCGGCCATTTTTTCCCTGTTGGGTATCTTGTGGCCGAAGATAAGCGCTTCGGTGGGGTAGGCGTCGTCTGTAATAGCATAGACTGCCATAGTCTTTAAGACAGGTGCACTGATAAACAGGAGGAAGAACAGGTGTTTTTTCATATAGTAAGTGGTTGGGGGCTTAGATGATCAGCGCATTTCGTGTTTCAAATTATGATTTTTTTCCATGAAAAAAATAAAAAAGCTTTTCCCCAAAAAACAGACAAGGGTTTTTCTGTATAAGTCCCTGCATCTATAAAAACGACAATACCAATTTTTAAACCAGCTCTTGACTCTCTTTTAAGACATTCACACATTTTATAAAAACAGGCAACTTTTTTCTAAATGCAGGCGGCATATGCCAATGCCTTGCTCCATCAGGATAATACGGCAACCCATTGAGGATATTCTTTCACACTCGCCACGATTTGTGGATTAAATTCTACAACTAATTATCCCTTTGGCATGGTTATAGTGAAATGTTTGCATCGAATCAACATTGTGAAGTACCTGATTATTTTATTTTTTTAGCAGTAGCACTATGAAGCGGATAACCAAAAATGTAAACCTGCCGGATAGTATATGTAATCATTCTTTTTTTGTTTGCCCTATTGAATTTCCCTTAATAATCCCTTTACATTAAGAATAGCTAACCTCATCCACAGCCCGTGGGACGAAACACCTGAGTATCGTCGTACATGTGGCTGATAGGGTTTCTATTGACTTACACCAAGGTATTTCGTGCCATTAAACCATCCTGTTTTTAAAACTTTTGATACCTGATATTTTTTGTCCCGAAAATGCAGGTATTATTTAATCCGCAAAATAAATATCAATGAAGAACCTTTACGTAGTGTTGTGTGCTTTCCTAAGCCTCACTGCCCATTCCCAAACTGCTGGTCTTACCGTCAAAAAAGTGATTTTATGTGAGTACCGCACTTTTTATATTGCCAGCGACGGAAAAATCTATTCCTTTAATGCCGGTTCGCCGAAGGTGGTGCAGATCCCGATCAACGGAAGGACGGCTATCGATGGGGCCGGCGGCTTCAATAAATTCAGGGTATTGGACGATCAGGGTTATATCTGGAACTCAGCGCAGGATTTAACAACCAATACGAACAGATTCGATACCGATGCATCCGGTGCCCCCTTTGACAAGAATATATCGGTGGATGCTTATGCGAATACCTCGGCTACCATTCGTACAGATGGCAGCGTCTGGTATTTTGGCGATGATACCTTTCACTTTTTTCATACCACCGGTAAAGTGGATATGAAGCCCACCCAGCTTTCGCCTAAGGGTATGGTGTTTAAAAAAATAAAGTTCGGCGGAAACCGGCTGGTTGGTCTAACTTCTGCCGGCCAGGTATATGAATGGACCTTTGGTAAGGGTACTACACCCGTTCAGAAAACCATTCCGGCTCCTGCCATCGATATTTTTGCTTCTCATGTGGATTACGCCGGCTGTATCATTCCCGCCACTGCAGGAGGTACGACGGGTTACCCCTACGTATGGGGTTACTATTTCGGAGCATGGGGCGGTAATACGGGTTATTCCCAGCCGACTTCGGTAAAAACGCTTTGGGGTGTACAATCTCCGATAAAGACGATCGATGTCAACTGGAATACCACCCATTATATTGACGATCAGAATAGGATGTGGGGTTTGGGCTTCAATGTTCAGGGAGAAGTTGGCATCGGAAGCGAATTGGTGAGCCAATATAATTACAGCAGTTTTCCCTCTTATTCCTGGTCCTTCACGGATGGGGAAGGCTTCTCCGGCGTTCCGGCCAAACAAATAAGCGCAGGGACCCAGTGGAGCCAGCTTTTTAGTAATAACTGGTTCTCCTTCTATAAATATGCATTGGATGTTAATGGTAATCTTTATTCCTGGGGCCGGAACAAGGCCCTGGATCTGGGGAATGGTTTCTTAAATATGCAGGAGCAGTATTCCCCCAATGCCATGGATGTATTGGTACCCACCAAGGTTACCCCGCTCACGACCGCTTTTCAACGCTACAATTTCACCGCCCCTTCCATCAGTGCAGGAGGGGCCCAAACGATAACAGGATCGATAGGCACCCTGACCGGTTTGGCCAAGGCACCCCAACTGACCAAAACCACCTCTATAGCAGCTAATTTAATCGACCTCGTTGGTTTTAATATTGTCTCCTACAAGTGGACCAAGGTCAGTGGCCCGGCAAGCGGGACGATCACCCTACCGAATTCAGCTATCACCACAGTTACCGGTCTGGCCACCGGAACTTATGTATTTAACCTGTTGACTACAGATAATAATAAGGGTACCCAAAGTGCCAATGTAACTATAAAAGTGAACGGTGGATCTTCAGGGACAACTCCGCCCGTATCAGTTGCAGGTACTGCGCAGACGATTACGCTGCCAACGAGCAGTGTTACGCTTGCCGGTAGCGGAACGGATGCGGATGGAACGATCGCCTCCTATGCATGGACCAAGACTGCGGGGCCAACTTCCTTTGCCATCAGTAATGCGGCGATCAAAAATCCCGTCATCAGCAGCCTGGTTGCCGGGACCTATACTTTCCGGCTGACAGTGACCGACAACTCCGGTCTTACGGCTAATTCAGATATTAATATTACCGTAAATGCAGCGGCAAACAAGGCCCCCGTAGCGACTGCGGGTGCCGCCCAGACGATCACTCTCCCTGCCAGCAGTGTTACCCTGGCTGGTAGCGGCACAGATGCCGACGGGACCATCGCTGCTTATGCATGGACCAAAACTGCCGGACCGACTTCGTTCACCATTAGCAATACGGCCATAAAAAATCCGGTCATCAGCAATTTGGTAGCCGGAACCTATACCTTCCGCCTGACGGTGACCGACAATGGCGGTCTTACTGCCTATAGCGACGTAGCTATTACGGTTAATAGTGCTCCGGCGGGAAACAAACCTCCGGTTGCCAGTGCGGGTACTGCCCAGTCGATCACCCTTCCAACGAACAGTGTTACCCTGGCGGGTAGCGGCACGGATGCCGATGGGACGATCGCGGCTTATTTATGGACCAAACCCGGAGGTCCGGCCACTTTCACGATCAGTAGCACGACCATAAAGAACCCGGTTCTTACCAACCTGGTTGCAGGAACCTATACCTTCCGCCTGACCGTGACCGATAATGGCGGTCTGACCGCTTCCTCGGATGTGGTCATTACGGTAAATCCAGCCAAAACTGCCAACCAACAACCCATGGCTTATGGCAGTGTTGCTCCTTCGATTACTCTTCCCGTGAATTCGATAATTCTTACCGGAAAAGGAACGGATGCCGATGGAACCGTTGTCGGGTATGCCTGGACAAAATACAGCGGCCCTTCAGCGGGAACGATCACCAACCCGAATAGTCAAAATCCTTCTATCACCGGCATGGTAGCGGGAACCTATATATTTAAATATGTGGTGACCGATAACGATGGCGCTACAGCCCAGGCCTTTATTACGATCACCGTCAATCCGGCTGTAGCTACCGCGCCTGTTGCGAATGCAGGCCCTGACCAGATAATAACCCTGCCGACGAACAGAGTAACACTTAACGGAAGCGGCACTTCCGCCAGCGGGACGATCACCTCTTATTTATGGACCAAACCCGGCGGTCCAAGCACTTTCACAATCAGCAGCACAACGATCAAAAATCCCATTCTTACCAATCTGGGCGTAGGAACCTATGTTTTCCGTCTGACGGTCACCGATAATACCGGGCTTACCAATTCTTCCGATGTGAATATAGTTGTGGGTCCTGTTACCTCTTCCAATCCTCCCCCTGGTACGAAGGCCATTCCCGGTAAGATTGAAGCGGAGAACTGGAATGCCATGTCCGGCGTGGATACGCAATCCACCAACGATGTAGGAGGCGGCGCGGTCGTGGGCTGGATCGAAAATGGAGACTGGATGGATTATAATGTTAATGTGGCCGCTGCCGGTACCTATACCGTTAGTTTGCGGTTATCGGTTCCATATACCGGCACCTCGCTTCAATTAAGGCTGGCCAACGGAGCGGTCCTGGCTTCATTGAACCTGCCGGCTTATGGCAGCAGTTTCAAGGACTGGCAAACGGTTAACACCACCGTCGTTCTTCCAGCCGGCCTTCAAACCATCCGGTTGATTTCTACCAGCAACTCCGGCTGGAATATCAACTGGTTGAGTTTTGCCAGCGGTACGACCAGTTCGAAAGACGCACAGGCAACAGCCAGCGGTCAGGGCGCTTCAATCCTAACCCCGCAAACCGATGCTTCGTCTGCTGCCAGTTTCACGATTTATCCAAACCCGGTGCACGATAACCTGAACATGGATTTTAATAATGTCTATTCGGGTAAGATGCTGGTGCAGATCGTCAACCAGGCTGGTAATATTGTAAATACGTTTAATATAGTGAAAGATCAGAACTATCTTCATACGAGTCTCCCGGTCGGGAATCTTTCCGCAGGTATGTATTTTATCCGGGTCCAGATCGGGAATTGGACGGAAGTGAGAAAAATGCTGAAATTATAAAACAAGTAAATAACCAACTGGTAAAAAGCCGTCTCCTAAAAATAGGCAGACGGCTTTTTTTCTGCTAATCCTGGCGATACCAGGCTAAATCTAACTGGGAACTAATGACCAATTCTTAGCTTAATGCTATCTGTAAGAAGTTTGGTAAAGATCCGGGCCCCGGAATCATTTAAATGACCAAAATCGTTAAACAATAGTCTGTTATTATTAAAAACAGTGCAATTTGAAAAATCGAGCAACGGGGTACTCCTGTTATTGCAGATTTCTCGAACAATGTTATTAACATACATTTCAGGATAGTCGGGCTTTAACAAATCGGGAGATACTACTACAAAAAGCCTGATATTATTTCTGTTTATATTATCGATAAACCGGCTAAACAAATTAATTAACGAACTGTCACAGTCAGGCGGGAGCAATTTCATTTTACTCTTCTCTTTTTCAGCATTTAGTTTCGATTCTAATTGGAGGGAATCTACCACCTCATATAACGGCGCATAACCACTATAATCATACTGCGGTTTTAGCTTATATTTTATAACATGAACAATAGTGGAATTATAGGGAAATGTTTTTGATAAAAATTTTAAACGCTGTACGAACTTGTCTTTCCTGCTAAAATCCTTGAAAATTATATCACCCACACTATTATAATATGGAAAAAGATCCGACATCCTTTCCTGCTGATTAGGTTTATTAGAAAACCAGTCTGCATCGACATTCAGAATGATCATTTTTGGCTTTGACCGCCTTGTCCGGATTTCATAAATAGCCTCATTAAATAATAACTTTTGCCCCATTGTTCCATAATTAAAAGCCGATTCATGAAGAGAATCCCGAATAATTTCCGGAACGTAATGCTTCATTGCATGTGAACTTCCCAAAACAATTATAGCCGAAGTGTCGGCATTTACTATATAAGTTAACCTTGCATATTTCCCGCTTTTTTGCGAATAAAAAATAAACCTGGAGAACAGGCCAAAAATAAAATCACAAAAAATAAGGGCGATTAAAAAAATAACCACCTGAAAAATGCCTTTTTTATTCATAAGACTAAAATTGAAAGTAAATAAACTGTCCCCCGTCAAATACGCCTAAATATATAATCACTAAAATTAAAGAAATGTAAAACAGCGTCTTCATGGAAGGGGTTACCGGTTTATTATCAGGCAATAACATTTTTGTAATTCTTGAACGGTTCTCCAGGATCAATAATATGGCAATGGCAATTACCGCATATATTGGTGCAGTTACATCCTGATTGGTAGGGACAAATAATTTTCCAGGATGAGTGAAAATGGATTTAATAATAAAGAATGAATCCTGAACGGTATTCGACCTGAAAAATATCCATCCAAAACATACGACCGCAAAAACCAGGATTTGAGGATATTTAGGTTTTTTACCGTTTGATACGAATGACTCAAGTATGAGATAAAGTCCATGGAATGCGCCCCATATTATAAATGTCCAATTTGCGCCATGCCAAAGACCGCTAATTAAAAAGGTAATGAATAAATTCCTATAGGTGTTGAATTTTGAACCACGGCTACCTCCGAGAGGGACATACAAGTAATCTCTGAACCACGTTGACAACGAAATATGCCATCTTCTCCAAAATTCGGAAAGGCTATTTGATGCATAAGGTGTCCGGAAGTTCGTCATCAATTGAATTCCCATTGCTTTAGAAGCCCCGATTGCAATTAAAGAATATCCTGCAAAATCGCAATAAATCTGAAATGCAAAGAAAAATGTAGCTACTATAAAGGTAATTCCTGAATGAGCATGAACATTATTATAGACTGCATTTACATATAAAGAGCATCGGTCCGCAACTACAAGCTTCATAAAGAAACCCATACACATCAATTTCAAGCCCTGGGCTAAGACATTTAAATCGAAATTTACTTTAGTCTTAAACTGATACAACAAATTCTGAGGCCTTTCTATCGGGCCGGCCACCAATTGAGGATAATACATTACATATAAAGAATATACCCCAAAATGTTTTTCGGCCTTTTGGTGACCCCGGTAAACTTCAATGACATAACTCAGGCTCTGAAAAGTATGAAAGGACAACCCGATAGGCAATATGATCTTCAGGATTTCTATCCTGTAGTTCCAATGCAATACTTTTGCTATCTCATTATAGTTTACAACAATAAAATTATAATATTTGAAAATGCACAAAACCAAACAAGTGCTTATTATACTAATCGTCAACAGGGCTTTTTTATGCAATGGATTTTGAGCTTTTTCTATATATATTCCAGCCAAATAATCAATAACGATGGTGATAATTAGTATGAGAATGTAAATGGGTATAAAAGCCATGTAAAAAAGACAGCTGGCAGACAGAAGCAGTATCCAGCGAAACCTGAAAGGCAATATATAATATAGTATTGTGACAGTAAGAAAGAAAAGAATAAAACTAAATGAATTGAATAGCATAGAGAATTGATGTTGTAATAAGGGCCATAAAAAATACTAGGTCAGTCGCTGATAATAAATGAATTGAGCAATAATACTACAAAAAATACAATAAATAAAGGGATTGCGTACGCCCCAGGCGGTTGGCCCGACCTTGGTTCCGGGAACACTTGAAATATTGATAATATGCGCGAACCCTTGTTTTTATGGCCCATGTCTTTGTTGGGTTTGATCTTGTCTTCCATAAATTTATAGGTTATAAAATGGTAAAATCCGCGCGCATAATGCGGCAATGGCCGTATTTAAAAAATTGACCGCATTATTCCCGATCCGGTATTTTCTTTCTAGGGTAGCTTCCAGGACCGAATCGAAAATATTTCCGGCCGTTCCGCATAAGGTATCTCCCAGGCTGACCACACGGAAAAGGGATGTTACCGGCTCCACGTCCACCATTAAAACTGACAAAATAGCCAAACGCCCCCTGGTAAGGGTGGAACAGGTCCTCCAGGGTTCAACTTCCGGTGTCGTCCAGTCCAATAGTGGCCCAGCCCGGGAAAGGCCTTAGCGTTCGCATCAGGGGCGCCAGCTCCATCACAGGCAGCAAAGAACCCCTTGCGGCAAAAAAAACGGTTGCAACCCATGCAGATCGGGCAATATGGTCAATTGCAGGAATGGATGCAGGCCCTGGACGACCCAAAAGATGATCACCGGTATGTCTCGCATTTATTCGGGCTTTATCCGGATGGTAAACTGACCAGGTTGGTTATACGGTCCTTGTTGGGCGGGACTTGCCGGATACGGGTTCCTGGGAACCCGGTCACGAATATACGCTGGTCCCTGATGTTGCGGCAATATCAGCTAAAGACGGCAGAGGAATTGCAGCATTTTACGGGGAGTCCGGTGGATAAGGTCCCCGCCATCGTAAAGGGCGGATACCCAATACTCATCCTTTGTGCGGATGCCGACGAAGCAGTTCCTCCTGAAGAAAATACAGTTTTGTTCGAACAAAAGGTGAAATCCCTGAACGGGAAAATCACCGTTATGCATAAACCCGGTTTCAGACATCATCCCCATAGCCTCCCGGATCCGGCTCCGATCGTCGGTTTTATCCTGAAGGAGGCCGGAACCGGTTAGCGCCGGCCTTGGGTCAAGGGGTAAGCTGATACAAATGCTTCTCTATACAAAAAAAGTGCGTATTTTTATTTTTTACTGCGATATGAGAAGATCTGTTTGTTTCACCATATTGTTCTTTCTTCTAAAAAATGTAGGCTATTCACAATCATACGGATTACAATTTTCCAGCCATGAGGCCGTACAGGAAAAGAGGACTTCGCTGAACCTGAGTACATCCGAATCCATATGCTTTAAAAATGATGCGGAAATATCCTTCGATCTGAGTTTTGCTCCCCTGATGGAGACCTATTTCGGCTATATATTCCGATTGATTACCACGGACAACCAGAACATCGACCTGATCTATAACCAAAGGTTCCAGAACTTTAATTTTATTATCGGCGAAACCGTTTCGGGAACTTTTACGATCGATTCGCTGAAATTATATAAGGAATGGAACAGGATTACCCTAGTTTTCAAGATAAAGGAACACGATATCCTGTTTTATGCGGGTAACCGGTTCATTGGAAAGGGGAAAGTAAAATATAAAGACGATCTCTGTTTTAAATTATCCTTTGGCACGAGCAGTTTCGATGAATTTCAAACGGCCGATTTGCCTCCTATGAGCATCCGTGATATACGAATGCTGGAGAACGGCAAGACCAAATATTATTGGCCTTTATCGGAGACTTCCGGAGAGACCGGTATGGACAGCAGCCACGGTAAATCGGCCAAAGTGACCAACCCGGTATGGATAAGGCCCCGCTACCAGAATTGGGAACTAACCAGGTCATTCAGAGTAAATGGCTCTCCCAGCGTGGCCTTTGATCCCAGGGATGAAAAGATTTTCCTGGTCACAACGGATTCTGTTTTTCATTTTCCGGCGAGCAAAGGGCAATTATCCGGTGAGAAACTGGCGGAAAAAGGGGGTGACCTGCTTGCCGGAAATCAATCGGTCTATAGTCCGCTCACCAATAAGCTCTTTAATGTCTATATCGACCAGCGAAAAGTGCGTACCTATCATCCGGAAACCCGCAAATGGGACCTCAATTTTGTTACCGGGCCGCTAACGGAATTCTGGCATGCCAATAAATTCTTTTCCTACGGGGATAGTTCCTTGTATACGATTGGGGGATATGGTCAATTACGGTATAAGAATATTGTCCAGCGCTATCGTTTTCCGGAAAAAAGATGGGATACGGTAAAAACCGAAGGCGATATTTTGTCACCCCGTTATCTCGCTGCATTGGGTGCTACCCATAACGGAGATACGGCCTATATCATCGGAGGGTACGGAAGTAATACGGGAGACCAGATGGTAAATCCCAAATATAACTACGATCTGCTGGAATACCGGGTTAAAGAAAGGACCTTCAGGACCCTTTACCATTTTAAAGAACCGGACTCGCCTTTTTGTTTTGCCAACAGCCTGATCCTGGATACGGAAGCCAGGGAATATTATGCGCTGATCTTTGCGAATGATAAATTTAATTCGAAGCTTCAATTGATCAGGGGTTCGCTTGGCTCACCGGGATACACCTTACTCGGGGATCCGATTCCTTATAATTTTTATGATGTACGGTCCTTTGCCGATCTGTATTATAGCCCCGTTACGAAAAAACTGGTAGCGGTGACCTTATATACCTCGAAAGATACCGTTACGGACGTGAAGATCTATACGATCGCATTTCCCCCGAACCAGTTGCTGTCTGCTGTTCCGGTAGCAGAAAAGAGTTTTCCCTGGCGTTCTCTGATCCTGGTCCTGTTGGTAACAGCAGCAGGAATATATCTTTTCTTCCGGTTTAAAAAGAAGGCTCCGCAACAAGGGAACCTGCAGGAAAGAAACCCGCAGCAAACAAATCATCAAACGGAAGTATCCGGACAAGGAATTCTACGTCAGGGAACAGAGACAGGGGGCGGCGCGGCGCTTCCTATATCTGAAACCGGCCTGCGGTCTCCGGCAATCCATTCGCTACCGGCCAATCCTGTACCGCAGGAAGGGGAAACTCCGAAGTCAACGATCTTTTTATTCGGGTCCTTTGAATTATACGATAAGGAGGGACATGATCTGACCAAATTATTCACTCCCTTATTAAAAGAACTTTATCTATTGATTGGTATTTATTCCCTGCGATCGGGAAAGGGAATATCTTCTGAGAAACTCTATTCCACCTTATGGAGAGACAAATCCAATAAAGACGCACAGAACAACCGGTCTGTCAATATGGTCAAGCTCAAGGCCATCCTCGATAAACTGGGACCATGCGGCATCGTGAAGGAGGGGGATAAATGGATCTTTCAATACGATCCGGACCAGATCAGGATCGACCTGGCGGAATTTCTGCCTCTGCTCCCGCCGGCACAGCTTCTTGATAAGGACAACATCCGCAAATTACTGAAGATCATAAACCGGGGAGCGTTCCTGACGGACACGGATTATCCCTGGCTGGAAGATATCAAATCCGAAATTTCGGGCAAGGCGCTGGATCTGTTATCCGGTGCTACCCTGCAATTTTCTACAGATGCCGAACTCCTTTTGGAAATATCCAATGGTTTATTTCTTTTTGACTCGATCAACGAAGACGCCTTACGCATAAAATGTAAAAGCCTCAGTTTGCTCGGCCGTCATTCTTTGGCAAAAGCCACTTTCGAAAAGTTTGCCAAAGAATATCAACAGATGTACGGCGAAGATTTTCAGCAAACCTTCCATGAGGTTATCAGTTAAATCCATTCAATCTTCTCCTGTTTTTTTCAATTAGTTCCTTATTAGTGCATTTGTTAATGGTTCATTCCGTAATTACAGGTAATAACGATTGTCAGATGCCCGATAGCCATAATAATCATTGTTTGCCAAATTTTATTAATGTCTGCCTCAAAGCCAAAACCCGCTGAAGATCCCCCTCCGATCCGCCATCCTTCTAAAAAAAGGGCCCTGTTTTTTAAAGGGCTCTTATTTAGAGGCATTTCACTCCTGATACCTATCCTGGTTTTAGGGCTGTTGGAATTATCCTTACGATTTTTTCATTATGGACAAGACCTGGGGCTTTTCATCGAGTCGCCGGCCGATAAAAACTTCCTGGTTTTAAACCCTGCCGCGTCAAAAAAATATTTTTCGGATCAGGAAATTGCCCCTACCGGCAATCTTGAATTATTCAGGAAAAAAAAGGAAGAAAATACCCTGAGGATCTTCGTTTTGGGGGAATCCACTACGATCGGGTATCCTTATTTTCATAACGGATCCTTTCACCGCTGGCTCCAATACCGCCTGATGCATACCTTTCCTGACCGGCAGTTCGAGATTATCAATCTTTCCCTTACTGCCGTCAACTCCTATACCGTTCTTGGTTTCGCCAGGGAAGTGACCGGTTACCAGCCGGATGCTATTCTCATCTATACCGGACATAATGAATATTATGGGGCGTTGGGTGTTGGCTCCACTCAGAATATAGGGGGAAGTACTGCCGTCATAACCTTTATAATGGCGCTAAGGCAACTTCGGCTCACCCAATTAATTACCCACACTTATGAAGCGATCCTCCGGACTTTCGGGAGTTCCCGGTCAAAATCGGGAATGCGGCGGATGGAACTGATGGTCGGTGATCAGCAGATTTCTTATGGATCGAAGCTTTTCGACAGAGGCATTGAACAGTTCAGATCGAATATGGAGGAGACTCTGCAAATATTAACCTCCCGGCATATTCCTGTTTTTATCAGTAATCTGGTATCCAATGAAAAGGACCTGCCCCCTTTTATAAGCATTCAGGCGGACAGCCTTGGTTCACCCCGGTTCGCGCAAAACTATGCATCGGGACGAAAGGCCTTTGAAAAAGAGGATTGGGCAGGAGCCTATGGCTTTTTCCTGGCAGCTAACCAGGCTTATCCTGCCCATGCGCTTTGTAATTTTTATTTAGGCCGTCTGGCTTTCAGACTGGGCGATTCCACCGGAGCAAAGACCTGGTTTTCCCGGGCCCGGGATCTGGATGCCTTGCGGTTCAGGGCGCCGGATTCTCTTAATACCATCATCTCAACACTGTGTCATAAATACGCAGGTGCGGAGTTGGTGGATACCAGAACTGCCTTCGAGGCCCGGTCCCCAGGTCATATTACCGGGGATGAGCTGATCCTGGAACATGTCCATCCCAACCTGGCCGGGTATGCCCTGCTGTCGGATGTGTTTTATGAAGCGATGAAACAGCGGGGGCTTTTTCGGATCGGGAAGGAAAAAGAAATGAGTTATCAGGAATTGCTGCAAACTATGCCCATTACTGAAGTAGATTCTTTGACCGGCGCTTACAAAATAGCCAGTCTTAAAAAGGGCTGGCCCTTTAAAAACGAAAAAAACACCGACGAAAAGATCCCCGGGAGGAACCCGGAAGCACCTGTGCCGGCAGCAGACTTCCTGCCCGGAGTAAGACAGGAAGAAAAACTGGCCAATAAATTGGCTTTTTCCAAATTGCCCTGGCTGGATGCGATGAACGAGCTGTACGCTTATTATATCCAGGAGCGGGATTTGGTAAAAGCAAAAAAAGTATTGGAAGGATTGGTGCTCGAATACCCTCTGGAAGAATCGTATTATGAAAAAACGGCGAATATCTGCGGGGAACTCAGGGATAATGAGCAGGCGGCATTTTATTTCAAAAAAGCATTTTCTTTATCCCCTTCTTTCGACATGGCCAGGTATCTGTTTGTGATTTACTTAAAGATGGACAGACCGGACGAGGCGATCCCATACCTGGACTATGCCATCCGGAACAATGTTTCAGGTCTTAACCTGGCTCCGGTCAAACAATTTGCCCAGGAGATCGGGCAATCGAAAAAAAACCTGGAAAAAGATACCGCCAACCTGGCTATTCTGAACCAGATCGCGGTAAAATATATTATGATGGGCAATAAAGAAGCCGGGTTGAAATATGCGGGAAAGATTCTGGAGATGGAACCTGGAAATAAAGAAGCTCTTTCGCTTGTCATCAGGCTAAAAAGTTTACAGTGACCCTGAAATTGATTTTTTTTATAAAATAACATTGGTTAGTCCTGTAATTAGTTCCTAATTAGGCCTTTCGTTAAGGCTAACCTCATTAATTGCATCTTATTAGTTAATCAAATAATTGCTTGTGTATGAAAAGACTTCTGTTACTGCTATTATTGGGCTTTTCCATCCTGGAAGGTTTTGCCCAGCGACAACTCCTCAAAGGAAAAATCACGGATGAAAATAACAAACCACTGGCCGGAGCAACGGTGGCTGTTAAGGGCACGACCCTTACTACCACCACGGACCCGTCAGGAAATTTTGAGATTTCTGCCGGTGATCTCGTAAGACCCGTCCTTGTAATTACCTATGTAGGTTACCAGACCGAGGAAACCCCGGTAAAAGGCCGTGCTGATCTGACGATCCATCTCCTGCAAGACTCCAAAGCTCTGGCCGATGTTGTGGTGGTAGGGTATGGTACCCAACGCAAAAGGGATGTTACCGGTTCCACGTCCACCATTAAAGCTGACGAAATAGCCAAACGCCCCCTGGTAAGGGTGGAACAGGCCCTCCAGGGTACTACTTCCGGTGTCGTCGTCCAGTCCAATAGCGGCCAGCCGGGGAAAGGCCTTAGCGTTCGCATCAGGGGCGCCAGCTCCATAACAGGCAGCAATGAACCCCTATATGTTATTGATGGATTCATCGGGGGCAGCATCGATGCCCTGTCTATGGAAGATATTGAATCCCTGGAGATCCTGAAGGATGCCTCCGCCACCGCCATCTACGGTTCAAGAGGTTCCAATGGCGTGGTTCTTATTACTACCAAATCAGGTAAGGCAGGAAAGGCCAAGGTCGATTTGAATCCCTGGTTCAGTAAGGCGGAAATGCCTAAAAAACTTAATCTGATGAACCCTTATGAATTCGGATTAGGGGTCAATCTTCAGACCGAACAGGCCCATCGGGGGCAAACCCCTCCTTTCTCCGATGCCGATTTGACTACGCTTAAAACCACCCGGGGCACCGACTGGCAGGATGCCGTCGCCCAAAAGCCCTGGATCCAGAATTACCAGCTCAGTGTATCCGGCGGTTCCTCCGATGTAAGATATCTGTTCTCTTTCAACCACCTGGACCAGCCGGGTCTGCTCATCAACAGCTGGTATAAAAGGACTGCGCTCAGGGCCAATGTGGATGCGAAGCTGAACGACCGCCTTAGTGTAAAGTTCAATCTCTCCGTCCTGTTACCCAATAGCCGGAACAACGATTTCGCAGGAGACATTACCGATCCTTTTGCACAGGCCTATCAGTGGAATCCGATCTCCCCGATCAGGGATGCCTCGGGCCATTTTATTCTTCAATCGAACCTGGGATCGAATGCAACCAACCCCGTTGCGCAGCTGACCAATGGATTGAATGACAACAGCGGCACTACCATCATCGGGACAGGGGTATTGAACTACCGGATCTTAAAAGGATTGACCTTTACGACGAACAGTTCATACCAGTCTACGAATTCCCTTCAGCAGGAATTGTATGGCCCTCAGACAGCCCAGGGGATAGTGGGGTCGGATTTTGCCGCTGTCACTACCAACAAATTCTACAACTGGCAGAATAGTAATTTTCTTACCTATACCAACCGTTTTGGAGGGCATGCGATCACGGTATTAGCCCTCTATGAGCAACAGGTAGATGCAAATACACGCATAAGGGCCCAATCGACCAACTTGTCAAACTATGGCAACGGATACTACAATCTGGGGGTCGGCGCAGCGCAGAAAACCACATCCGACTATTACAAAGATGTGCTCGAGTCCTATATGGGAAGGGTGAACTATTCTTTCCGGGACAAATACCTGCTCACTGCCAGTGTACGTACTGACGGCTCCTCCCACCTTACCAACAAATGGTCGACCTTTCCTTCCCTGGCGGCAGGCTGGCTGATCAACAAGGAAAAATTTCTGGAAAATGTCAGCTGGATATCAAGCCTGAAACTACGCGCCGGATACGGTGTCGCGGGCAACCAGGCAGTGCCGGCTTATGCTACTATCCGGAAGGTGGACGGCCAGTCGTCAACACCCTATGGCAACGCAGGATATTTCTTTGACGGAACGACCCTTTCCGTAGCTACCCCTCTTGGACAACCTACGACCACTACCCTGAAATGGGAAAGAGATGCCACCACTGATGCCGGCATCGACGCCTCTTTTTTCAATGGCCGCATTAATTTTTCGATAGATGCTTATTATAAAAAAATAACCGATCTATTATATGCCCAGCCCAACCCGGGATGGAACAATGGCGGCACCTATCAGAACAACATAGGCAGCATGGAGAATAAAGGGATTGAATTCGCTCTCGGAGGCTCGCCCGTTTCCGAAGGCAAGTTCAAATGGAGCACCAATCTAACGCTTTCCTTCAACCGGAACAAGCTGCTGACGCTTGGTGGTATCGACAGTGTAGTGGAAGGCAATGTAGGTTCGGCCCAAAATGGTACTGTAATTCTCGTTAAAGGCCAGCCATTGGGTAATTTTTACGGCTATAAATTCCTGGGTACCTGGAAGAGCGCCGAAGCTTCCGAAGCTGCCGGTTATGCCGGGCAATATAACCCGGGCGATTCCAGATATTTTGATCGCAATGGCGACCATGCTTACTCCAGCTCCGACTATATGATCATCGGCAATGGTACCCCGAAATATTCTTTCGGCTGGATCAATGATTTCAGCTACGGGAACTGGAACCTCAGCTTCATGATCCAGGGTACCCATGGTAACCAGATTTTCTCCGGTACCATCCCTTATGCATTCGGCGGCGAAGGCGATGCGAGAAACCCGACAATCAGGGATTTTCTCAACTCCTGGAGTTCCAAACATGAGACGGATATTCCGACCATGAGTCAAAGTAACCTCCATGCCATCAACAGCAGCCGTTTTGTATATGACGCGAGTTATGCCAAACTAAAGAACCTGTCCGTCAGCTATCGTCTGCCTCAGGCTTTACTGAACCGGGCCAGGATCCGCAGCCTGGAAATCTATGTTAGCGGACAAAACCTGGTTACGGTGACACATTATCCCGGTTACGATCCCGAAGTGAGCAATGCCAACTACGGCGCGCACCCGGCGATGGCCCAAGGCCTGGAAACAGGCGTAGTGCCCAATCCCCGTACCTACACCTTTGGAATGAGAGCGAGTTTTTAACCGCTAAAAAAAGTTCAATACAATATCAACTGAGTAGTATAAATTTTTATAAAAATGAGCACAAAATATTTGATTCCACTTGCAATCCTGGGCTCGCTGATCTTCACCGGGTGCCAGAAGCTGACCGAAGACCCCAAGGCGACAATTACGGCGGGGACCTATTATAACACAGCTGCCGATCTTCAGGCAGGCCTGTCCGGGGTATATGAACAATATGCTTATGACGGAACCTTCGGCTTTACCAACAGAATGACCACCTATTTCGGTTCCGATGACCTGACTACAGATCCGGGTTTGAACAAAGGGCCACTTCGTGAGTTCGACAGGCTAAGCGGCACCTCTCAAAATACAGCCATGGATGTGTATAATGCCTGGAAAGGTATTTATCAGGTCAACAACCTGCTGTTCGTTTACCAGAAAGCGGATGCACCCGACTCAATAAAGAAAGTTGTGGCAGGCCAATGTTATTTCTTAAGGGCCATGGGCTATTATTACCTGGTAAGAACCTACGGGCCCCTGCCGCTGGTAACCACGCCCGTTAACCCGAATTCCCATCCGCCGCGTGCGGAAGTCGCCAAAATCTATGACACCATCGTCTCTGATCTTAAAATGGCAAAAAGACTGTTGCCCAATCAGTGGCCGGCAAAAGAGATTGGCCGGGCTACCGCCTGGGCTGCAAAATCCATGCTGGCCGATGTATACCTGACTATGACAGGCTGGCCGCTGAACCAGACCGCCAACTATGCACTGGCGGCTGCCGAAGCCGGGGATGTCATCCAGAACGGCCCTTTCAACCTCAGCACACCTTATGACCAGGTATTTACGAAGAACAATACCCCTGAGACGGTTTTCGCACTTCAGTTCAGCGTGGCCAACAATCTTCCCCAACGCGGTTACGGCAACTCCTGCGTACCCCTGGAGGAAACCGCCCTCAATGGCAACAGCGGTTGGGATGATTTTTACCCCGAGATCAATTTCTATAAGAATGCGCCGGTATGCAGCCGTACAGACGCTACTTTCTACACCACTATTAAGTTATTGAACAGCGATAAGACAACCTACACCCTGGTCAATTGGGACGATTCCAGGACAAGGGCCCGCCACCCTTATTATAAAAAATTCAGGGCCGGTCTGAACAGCGACGGCGTTAGCGAGACAGCTAACACCATCAATTACATGAATCCCAGCACGAACAAAGCCCTGGACATCATTCGTTATCCCCTGGTATTGCTGGACTTTGCCGAAGCATCCACCATGGCAGCCGGTAACCCATCTTCGGAGGCCTATACCGCCATCAACCAGGTGCGTCAAAGAGCGGGTGAAGGACCGCTGACCCCGGGCCTGTCAGGTACAGCCTTCCGTGACGCCGTTGTCTATGAACGTGGCTATGAGTTTGCCGGTGAGTTCGGCATACGCTGGTTCGATATCGTTCGACTGCAATTGCTGCCGCAGGTCATTGCAGCCAGAGATGCGGGCGAAAACCCGATTCCCACGAGCATAACCAGCGATCCTGCTGTTCTTCAGCAAAAATACCTGGCGCCGATACCATTTAGAGACATGAACCTGGAACCCGGATGGATTCAAAATGCCGGCTACTAATTGCGCGCCGCTCCCTGGTACTAGGTTTGCCCTGCTTTTTTGTGATAACCGAGCATAGCGAAGGTTAGGAACGAGTCCTGAACAGTGTTCAGGACGTAGTTCGGTCGGATGTCAAACCTAGTACTCTATGCGTTGCGGAACAGCCGGGAATACACTTAGGTGTTGCGGAACAACCAATTTCGGAACAGCCGTGAATACTTAAGCGTCGTGACTGCTCTTTATAAATGATTGACAAGCCCCCGGTCGTGCGGCTGGGGGCTTTTTTAATTAGTCTGTTAAAACAGGGTACATGAGAAAAAGATGGATGAGAAAAACAAACAGATGGATGAGAAACTGGTTTTTACTTTTTGTTTTTTGTTTCGCGTTTTGCCCAAATCCTTTATCCGCGCAAACAAGGCATAGTTCCCAAACGGCCTATCCGACCTATAAAGGCCTGGTGATGGCAGGTTACCAGGGATGGTTCAGGGCTGCGGGTGATGGATCCGGAGCGACCCATTATGCCTATGGAAATGAGAACAGGAGCGGAATTGACCTCTGGCCGGATGTACAGGAATACCCCAAAACCTATGAAACCCCTTTTAAATTAAAAGACGGTTCAACGGCACGTTTTTTTAGCTCTTATGATAAAAGCACCATCGATCTTCATTTTAAATGGATGCAGGAATATGGAGTCGACGGTGTATTTATGCAGCGTTTTTTTAACGACACCAGGGAAGGCAAAGGCAAGGCAGCGGCAACTGCTATATTAAGCAATGCCCTGGAAGCCGCTTCCAGATATAAGAGGGCCATTGCAGTCATGTATGACCTTTCAGGGTTGAAAGGGAATGGTGAAGACTGTTCTTCTATAATAGCCGATTGGAAATACCTGGTTGATCAGATTAAAGTTACCCGGCAGCCGGGGACAAACACCTATCTGCATGAGAACGGCAAACCTGTCGTTGTTATCTGGGGGATCGGTTTTCCCGACAGACCATATGATATCCGTAATATCGGCCTTGAGCGACTGATTGATTTTTTTAAGAACGATCCTGTTTATGGAGGATGTGCGGTAATGTTAGGCGTCCCAACGTTCTGGCGTGATTTGAATGCGGATTGTATTCACGATCCTTATTTGCATACGATCATCAGACAGGCTGATATCGTTCTGCCCTGGATGGTACAGCGGTTTTCTCCCTTGCTCCATAATGATATGGATAGGTTTCGCGATCAGCTGACAGGAGATATGGAATGGTGCAGGAAAAATAAGCTGGAATATGTTCCTTGTGTTTGTCCTGGTTTTAGCTGGCACAATTTGAGCCGCTATGAATTTCCGGATGATGTCAAACCTGTAGCCTCGATACCCAGGCAGGGAGGTCGTTTTTACTGGCAGCAATTATCCACGGCGATACGGACCGGCGCAACGATGATCTATGTGGCGATGTTCGACGAGGTCAATGAGGGTACGGCCATCTTTAAAAGTTCGGATAATCCTCCTGTTGGTGAGAATGTATCTTTTATAAATATGGATGGCAAACCATCGGACCATTATCTGTGGCTGACCGGAGAAGCGACAAAAATGCTTCGTAACGAAAAGCCGCTAAGCATGACCATGCCTGAACGGAAATAATATAAACAAACGTGTAATGAAAAAAGTAGTTGAGGGAATAAAGGGCTTTGGGTTAAAGGCACTGATAGTATGCATAAGTTTTGCAGAAGGAAGGAATAACGTACGGGCAAACGACAGTATCCCTTCCCCCAGGACTTCCGGCTCCAATCTGGAATACATTGATCCGACGATTGGAAATGTGGGGCAGTTGCTGGAACCCACACGGCCGACGGCCCAGCTTCCGAACCAATTGATCCGCTTTACCCCGCAGCGTAAAGACTACCTGGATGACCAGATCTCCAGTTTTCCGTTGACAATCGTTTCACACCGGCTGGGACAGGTCTTTTCGATCAAGCCATCCATCCAGGAAACTGGCCGGCAGACCGATGCCAGGGCCTGGCAGGTAAAAATGACTTATGATCATGAACTGGAAGTGAACAAACCCTGGTATTATTCGACTTATTTAATTGATGATGAAATTACCGTAGAATTTACCCCGGGCCGTAAGGCGGGCTATTATCGTTTCCGGTTTCCTCAGGGAAAGGATAAAATCATTCTTTTCGATGTATACAACGACGGCCCTTCCGAATGGCGTTTTCTTTCGGGCCGTGAAATAACAGGGATGGAGACCTATAACGGTGATATAAAAGTGTATATGTACGGGAGATTTAGCCAGGAGGGGAAATCGGGTTTTCTTGAAAATGATGAAATAAAAAATGGTAGTAGAGTTACCGGAAAAGGCAGCAAGAGTTTTATCCGTTTTCCTGCTGCTGTTAAAGAGGTAGAATTTAAATACGCCATAAGTTATATCAGTGCGGAGCAGGCCAAAAAGAATTTTGAGGAAGAATTGGACCGGCGGAGTTTTGAACAGATCGCCGCTGCAGGCCAAAAGGCCTGGTCCGGGATCATGTCCCAGATCGAAGTGGAAGGTGGGACTGAGGCTCAGAAAAGATCATTTTATTCAGCCTTGTACCGTTGTTATGAGCGGATGGTGGATATATCGGAAGATTCCCTTTATTATAGCGGGTTCGACAAAAAGATCCATAAGGAAGGGCGCCCCTTTTATGTGGATGACTGGTCCTGGGATACCTACCTGGCCCTGCATCCGTTAAGAATGCTCCTTCATCCGGCCCAGGAGGAAGATATGCTGCAATCGTATGTAAGGATGTATGAGCAGAGTGGATGGCTGCCAACCTTTCCTGTTCTTTTTGGAGATCATGCCTGTATGAATGGTTTTCATTCTTCTATTGTCTTTTTGGATGCCTGGCGGAAAGGTTTGCGGAATTTTGACAAGACAATGGCGTATGAAGGTATGCGTAAGAATGCGGTGAGTGCGACCATGCTTCCCTGGAGGAATGGCCCAAAGACTGTTCTGGATGATTTCTATTATTCGAATGGTTATTTTCCCGGATTGCCCCCGGGAGAAAAGGAAACCGTGGACGCCGTCCATCCATTCGAAAAAAGACAGGCTGTTGCCGTAACGCTGGGAGGCAGTTATGATGACTGGGCCCTGGCCCAAATGGCCCGGGACCTGGGTAAAAAAGAGGATTACACTCTTTTTTCTCCGAGGGGTGAAAACTACAAAAACCTTTGGAATAAAGAGGCCGGGTTATTTCTTCCGAAAGATGACAAAGGTAATTGGCTGCATATAGATCCGAAATTCGATGGAGGGCCCGGCGGCCGGGATTATTATGATGAGAACAATGGCTGGACCTATCAGTGGCAGGTGCAGCAGAATATTTCCGGTCTGATCGGCTTGATGGGTGGAAAAAAACCATTTGAGGACAGACTGGATCAGTTATTCAGGGAAGGACTCGACCGGTCGAAATATGATTTCTGGGAAAAATTTCCGGATGCTACCGGTCTTGTCGGACAACATTCCATGGGCAATGAACCCAGCTTCCATATTCCTTACCTGTACAACTATACCGGCTCACCCTGGAAAACCCAGAAGCGTATCCGGTTTCTGCTGGATGTATGGTTCTCCGACAATATATTCGGAATCCCCGGCGATGAAGACGGCGGGGGAATGTCAGCCTTTGTCGTATTCTCTTCCATGGGTTTTTACCCGTTGACTCCGGGCATTCCGGTCTATACGATCGGAAGCCCTCTCTTTAAAAAGATTACGATCCGGTTGTCTGACGGGAAAAAATTTACCGTGATTGCCAATCATTGCTCTGTAGTGAACAAATATATTCAGTCGGCAAAAATGAATGGCCAACCATTAAATACACCCTGGTTCACTCATCGCCAGTTAACAGAAGGCGGAACCCTTGAATTGACGATGGGTCCAAAACCAAATAAAAACTGGGGAACAGAACCGAACAAAGAAATACATGAATACCAGGACAACGTCGATATTAAATAGAGCGGCCAAATTAAACAGAGCGGCCAAACTCCTTTGGCTGATCTTGGTCATTTTTGGGGTATCGGGCCTGACAGGGCCGGTACATGTAGCCGCGCAATCACAACGATCAAATGACGATAAATCCGTGCGGGATGTCTATAAATTTGACAAGACCATTTCGCGGAGGGTGTTGGAGAACTATCTGTCCCGGGCCATTACTATGCAAAGTTTGCTGACAGGCCAAGGCGATTTTGAGGACAACCTTCGTATGCTGAAAAACACAGGAGCGAAGTACATCGGACGAAGCGTCTGTCAATGGGGTGAGGAAGCTAAGCTGTTGAAGAATCTTGAAAAAGAGAGAGTGCTGGCACTAAAGATTCATCAAATGGATCCGGATATTATGCTGGAAGCCTGCATCTTCGAGATCGTGAGCAGGCAGATAGATCAGGTTCCGGTTCCTGATTGGGCATTTACAGCATTAGGCCTGCCTGTAGAGAAAAGGAATTTTCGTTACGACAGCATGACCTATACCAGCGGGAAGATGATCGATCAATGGGGAAAAGGTTCCTCTGTGCCGGATGTGAGCAGACCAGAAACAAAATTGATGTTCTATTTCCTGGCGGTATCCTATATTGACCTGGGAATAGAAGGGATACATTTTGGTCAGGTTGAATTAATGAACAAAAACGATCCCCATCTCGATCATTATGCGGAACTGCTTACCTGGATAAGGTCTTATGCGGCCATGCATGCACGTAGGCATATTCTGCTTTGTAATTCCCATGTTCCCGGAGGAGGTTTTGTCCGTGATGGGCATCTGCTCATGGATTTTCATGCCTTCCCCCTCAGGATCATGGAAGTTCCCGATACGCCGCAACAGGCGATTTTACAACTTGGATTTTCCGATGGTCTCTACAATAGAAGCAAAGGCGGTATCACTTATAGCGGCTGGACCTGCGAACACCTGCCATACCTGGTAGAGTTCGACAACTATGGTGTCAGCAAACATCCGGGACAGCCGAACCCTGAAGGAACAGGGACAGGCTTTGATTGGATATGGGGATATGATGAGATCAGCTGGTTTGCCCATCAGAACAAAGAATACCGCAGTAATTGGTTACGCTACGCCATCAACTGGGTAAAAGAAACGGACCCAAACGCTTTTCTTGAAATGCCGGGCAGCCGCATGGTGACATCCCCGCTGGATCACAAACGATGGTATTCTGCCAATTCACCGGGCAAGGCAGTACCTGACGGGTTTGGCGATGAAGATACGATCCGGGAGATATGGGCCGGCGACCCGCCTGAATAAATTATTCTTTACCATTAAATAGTTCAATTTAATGAAACCATTTATCCTGTTTTTTATTTTCCCGGGCCTTTTGTGTCTGTCGGTTAAGGGGTACTGCTCAGGTGGGGGACTGTTAGCGGGAACCGCCAAGGTGAGTATCACTCCCAAAACCGATGAACCCCTTCATGATTCTGTTTACGCCCGCAGTTTGGTGCTGGAGACAAATGGTTTGCGAATTGCCTTTATTTCCGTTGATCTGGCAATTTTTACCAATGAAAAGATAGAAAAAGTCTGCAAGGAAAAATATGGCATTTCACAGCTGATACTTTGTTCTTCCCATACACATTCCGAACCACGGGCGGCAGGTAAAATGGCCTTTCAGGGAAATCCGTTTACTGCATTCTATGAAGACCAGATAATTTCAGCTGTAGGTTTGGCGGTTAATAATATGTTTCCCGCAAGAATTACCGGAGGACATAGAACCTTTCCCCAGCTGGGTTTTAACCGTTTAGTGGTCAGGGATGACGGGCATTCCCGCGAATCATGGTTCTCCGATGATCATTATACCTCTGAAAACCCTGAACGGATTCCCTTCGGGCCTGTCGATCCGGAAGTGGGCGTCATCAGGATAGATGATTTGCAGGGCCGGCCGCGGGTCATCCTTATGAATTATGCCATGCATGCGGATATTGTTTGTAACAATTATGCGATATCAGCTGACTATCCAGGAGTTGCCTGCCGGAAAGTGGAGGAAACTTTTGGCGGTAATATTAATTGCCTTTTTGTGCAGGGCGCGGGGGGAAATATTGAGTCCCTGCAAATAAGCTCACGAAGGTCAGGCCCGAATGATCCTTTCCAAACCGATTATGCTCCGATGGAAAGGACAGGAGAGTTGCTTGCCTATGAAGTTATCAAACTGGCAAAAACCTTAACTCCTCCTTCCGGTGACAAGGCGGAAATTAAGGTCATTACAGATTCCCTGCATTTTACGGGACGGTTCAGTAAATCGCTTCATTTTAATGTGTACCTGTCAACGATAATCATCAATAATACCATCGTAATAGCGGCTTGTCCCGGGGAACTGTTTGTTCAGCTTCAGCTTGATTGGAGAAAAAAGATGGAATTAACGGAAGCCAGTTCTTTTTTATTTGGCTATTCATGGAGCGGAGGAAAATGGCCTGGTTATATCGCCGATGTAAGATCGGCTGCATTGGGCGGTTATGGCGCTGATCAGGATGCCGGGTTAATAGAGGTCGGAGCCGGAGAAGCTATAATAACCAAACAATTAGAGAACTATTACCGTTTAACCGGTTTGATGGGCGATAAACCGGGTCCTATTGGATTCAAAGGAGGCGCTCAATGGATTATCGCCCCGTTTCAGCGTAAAACAAATGGCGAAAATTAGTCCTTTAAATGGCGCAAATTAGTCCTTCAATTGTCATGATTACCCCCTGTCTTATTTTATGAATGCGTCTACATTTGTAATGACTGCAGTTTTGCAGTGGTAAACAAAAACAGGTTTATGGAATTAAATAAAGCGGGATTAAATAAAGATGTTCAGGGGGAATTGAAAAAGGAATTAGAAGCTGCTATTAAAAACACGGTTCCGCAACTATTACAAACTGTTTCTTCTTTTAATGAAGAACAGTTCAACCGGATTCCCTTTGAAGGAAGCTGGACGGCAGGACAGGTAGGGGAACATATGGTAAAATTCACGGGCGCGGATATCCTTTACGGACCGGTGGAGACAACGCATCGTCCTATCGATGAAAGGGATTTGGGCATCAAAGAGTTATTCCTGAACTTCGATATCAAGATGAAATCCCCTGATTTTATATTACCTACCGGGACCTATCATAAAAAAGAAGAGATCCTTCATGAATTGGAGAATAAATGGAAAGAAGTGAGCGATGCTGTCCAAACGCTGGATCTTTCTGAAACTTGTACGGCATTCAAAATTCCGGGAATCGGAGCGCTTACCAGACTGGAATGGATCAGGTTCATGATCTATCATACACAAAGACATATACATCAATTGAAAAAGATATACAGCTATATATTATGATCATTGGGCAGGATCATTAATTTGGGAATGCGTACATGATCCGGTTGTTTCATAATGAATTTAACAGTTTCCACTACATCGTCAACGGTTAAGGGTTCATGTATTCCCATTCCTTCTTTCGGGTGGACCTCCCAATCCTTATGTAATTCCGTCATTACCAAACCCGGTTCAATACAGGAAATCTTGATCCTGGTCCCGGTTAGTTCCATCCGTAGCGCCTCAGATAAGGCTTCCATGGCGAATTTAGAGGCGGCGTAGGCACCGGCGGTAGGTCTTACTTTGGTGCCAAGAACGCTGGAGATGTTGATGATATGTCCAAACCCTTGTTTGGTGAAACGTTTAAGTATTTTATACGTTAAACGGAATGTCGACTCGATATTGAGCCGGAGCATGGCCGTCACTTTATCGATATCGATATTTTCAATGGTCCCTGCTTCGATTGTGCCGGCGCAGTTGAACAAGTAGTCGCATTTTTTATATTTATCGTAAATGAAATTTTCAAGACTGTCCTGGAAGGAGGGTGAATTAAGATCCCCCGGTAAAATGTCCACAGGGGAATTCACATCGGAAGGTGTCTGGGAGGATTCATCCTTAAGAGACGATTTTAATTCCCTTAAACGGTCTTCTCTGCGTGCTGTAAGGACAAGGGCATATCCTTCGGCGTTTAACGCTTTTGCAATGGCGTAACCGATCCCGCTGCTTGCGCCTGTTATTAAACATACTTTTTTTTCGTTGTCCATAAATTAAGACGTGAACTTTTGTTTTTTATTAATTTAAAAAAAGTAGGATAGCCCCCATGCGCTTAAAGCGGCCACCAGGGTATTTAAAAAATTGACAGCATTATTGCCGATCCATTCCCTTCTTTCTACCGAAGCGCCAAGAATGGAGTCGAAAATATTTCCTATAGTACCGGCCAGAATAATAATAAGGAAAGAAGACGAGCTCCATCCAAAACCAATGACAAAAATAATTGAAATAAAGATACTTCCCGTCAGGCCCCACAAGGAGCCCTCCAGGCTGATAACGCCATTCAGGCCGCGTTGATCTTTTTTGAAGGAAAGAATATTATAATAACGGGTGCCATAAATATTCCCCAATTCGGAGGATAAAGTGTCGGCGGTTGCGGCTGCAAAGGCGGCAGCGATCAGCAAGGGAACTATGTACTCCCCGTATGGCATTTGGTTTTGGGTATCAAGGATGCCCGCTAAACCTGCGAGTGCGGGGATACCTGCGTTTGCGATTACCTGCATGGCGTTCCGGATACCTTTATTTGTTTCGGCTAAACCATTTTGTTGTTTCCATTTTAACTTCCAGGAAGTGGCTGCCGAGCCCGAAAGGAAAAAGAAGGTCATCAGGACAATTCCTGTAAATCCTGAACCGCCGTAGACAAGGAGGGCCAAAACGACCCCGGCAACCGCGGCAGGCATGGTTAATTTACGGGCACGGATACTATATACTGCTCCGGTAATCAGGATTAAGAACAATACCAAAAGTCTTATACTCATATTTGGATTATCTGTATGTATTTTTGAGCTAAATTTGGTTAATAGTGAGAATAAAATGGGAAAATATTATATTTGTATTAATTATGAGTAAAAAAGATTACGAAGCACTTCGCAAAGCTTTGCAAAATCAACGCAAAGAAATATCCTTTTCCAAAAAGTACATCTAATTAATTCCAGGCAACCTTCTTCCAATAGCATATTATGTATCCATCAAGACAAGGTCTGCCAGTAGATTTTCAGGAAAGATTATGAACGGCATCCCCCAAACATACGTAATCGGAGATATTCATGGCGCGTTAAAGGCATTGGAGCAGGTCCTGGGTAAAATCGGGCTTCAAAAAGAGGACAGGTTGATCTTTCTGGGAGATTATGTGGACGGATGGTCAGAGTCGGCTCAGGTGATTGATTATCTGATGAGGTTGGAGCCAGTATACGATTGCCATTTTATTAAAGGGAATCATGACCTCTGGTGTGAAGAGTGGTTACGGGGGGAAGGACCGGATGGGACCTGGCTTCTTCATGGGGGAGCTGCTACGATAAATAGTTATAATACCTATTCTAGTGAACAAAGGGCAACACATCTGGAATTTTTTGAGAGGATGCCGGAATACAGGATTGAAGAAGAGGGTCGGTTATTCGTCCATGCAGGATTTACTTCCATGCATGGACCGGCCCGGGAACGGTTTGAAAATAATTTATTGTGGGACAGAACGCTCTGGGAAATGGCTTTGTCGGTGAATCCCCGATTGAAAAAAACCTCAAAAAAATACCCAAAGCGGTTATTGTTGTATAATGAAATATACATTGGTCATACTCCAACGACCAATTACGATATCGATATTCCCATGCTGGCCTGTAATGTATGGAACGTGGATACGGGCGCCGCATTTACCGGGAAGATTACGGTCCTAAACGTAGCCTCCAAAGCGTATTGGCAAAGCGTCAATGTCCGGGACCTATACCCGGGTGAAGCGGGAAGAAATAAATAAATCTTCCAGCAGTCACTTCACCCATGCTTCCAGCTCCTCACGGCTTACCGGTTTGCGTTGATCATCGAGATTGATCACGAACAGATATCCTTTCCTGCCCGGAGTGGATAAAAAAGCGCTGACGAGATTTAGCTGTTCACTCACCAGGGGATGACCTGTCGTAGGATTCCAGAGCTCTTTGGCGCAAAGACAACCCATCGTCGGGGTGAGCGGATAAAATGGTTTGTCTTTAAAAAACTCCGGATCGATCGTGGTGCCATGGGCGATGATCTCTGTCCTTCCGATCTTACCTGCGGCCCAGGCTTCCATTACCGGCGCATAATTCCTCCAGTCAGGAGGCCACAATTCCCTATAAAAACGAAGAGAATCGACAGGAGGGGGTCCGGCAGGATCAGTGGTTTCCCTATTCGGATCAGGCTCCTGGAAATAACGTTCCCATTTTCCCTCGAAAGGTAACAACAGCTGCAGATTTGGTGTTGGACCGATAAAATGTGTCCGGGAGATATCGGTGCCTTGTATACTATAGGCTCCCTGAGGGGTGCTGCCATTCGTAATAAAATAGGGGAGATCGGAACCGGAGCGGGCGAGTTGTTCAAAGACCTGCAATTTCCCCTGGGCATTGCGTGCAAAACTTCCGTCCGCATTTTGAACGATGGCCAGCCCGGGATAGTCCCGGTTCCAGCGCTGAAAAGAATAAATGACCTTTTGACCCGGGTTCTGCCGGTAGCTGAAAAGCTGGCGTATATCAGGTGTTTTGCTTCGCACAAGGGAGGTATGATAGCTGAGATAGGTCTCCAGTTCTTTCAGGAGGGGCAGGGTATCATAATCCGGAAATTTTTCCACCATCCGGATCTTCAGCGTATTGCTGTTATCGGTACCCGAGTCGCTGCGGAATAAATAAACGGCGGACAAGCAGAATAATTTGGGATCCGTTTCCTTGTCCAGGACTGTCTGCATTTCAGGGGTAAAGAGTTTCGGGTATGTCGCGTAAACGGCTTCCAGGAATGCCTTTTTGGTATCATAGGAGAGGGCGTCGTATCCAGTAAAAAGAGTATGAAAGCCTTTTTCAACGAGGGCCGACGAAAAGAGGAATTGAGAAATTGCCCAGCAGGCAGACATATACCTGTCCTCGGAGTTACTGTCCAGGGGCATGGAAAAAGCACGTTCGATGATCCTTTCCCGGAGGTCTTTTTCCAGGGCGGTCCTTTTCTGGTAAAGCACGAAATCGGTATAGATCTCCTCCCTTTTCGGTTGGGCAAGGGAACTGAAGGGAATCAGCATGGAGGCCGTCAGCCAGATCAGACAATACCTTAATGCCCATCTTAATGTTTTTCTTAATGCCCCTGCAAGGATCACGGGATAAATCATCCGGCTAAATTAAACAGAAAAAGCCCTGAAAAACCCTTAATTTCAGCCCTTATTTTTTGACCTACTCTTTATTAAGATCTGTAAAACGTAAAACATGAACAAACTAACGTATTCCTGTTTGCTGTGCTTTTCTGCGCTTATCGGCCTTTCCGCCTGTAATGATCAGCCCAAACAGGCCGAAGAAAAAAAATCCGACTCTACCACCGTTGCCGTAGATGCCAGGACAATCACCAAAGACTGGAAGATCGGTGTCCAGTTGTGGACGTTCCGTCTGTTCACATTTGTGCAGGCTATCGACAAGGCAGACAGTGCCGGTGTAAAATTTGTAGAAGCCTTCCCCGGCATGAAACTGGGCGGCGACATGAAAGAATCCTTTGGTCCTGAAATGACTCCTGAGAGCAGGGCAAAGATCAAGAAGCTCCTCCAGTCCAAGGGAATTCAGATCGTAGCCCTGGGTGTGATTTCTCCCAAGAATATGGCTGAATGGAAAACCTATTTTGACCTGGCCAAGGACTTCGGGCTGAGTTATATCACGGCCGAGCCGCTGAAAGATCAGTGGAATGCACTGGACAGCCTGGCCGGTTCTTATGGTATCAAAGTGGCTATCCACGACCATCCCAAGCCTAATGCCTACTGGCATCCTGATTCCGTTTTGGCAGCCGTACAGGGTCATCCGAACATCGGTTCTTGTGCAGATGTAGGTCACTGGACCCGCAATGGTCTCGATCCTGTCGAATGTTTGAAAAAACTGGAGGGCCATATATTCGGAGTGCATCTGAAAGATATCGATACGGCGGGCAATACTCATGCGAAAGACCTTATCGTAGGGACGGGTGTTGTTCCTTTCCCCGGCATCTTCAAAGAACTGCTGCGTCAGAAATTCAACGGAATGTTCTCTATCGAAAGAGAGAACAACTGGGAGAACAATGTACCCGATGTGATCCAGACCGTTAAATATTATAACGAGCAGGTCTCGAAATTATAGCCGTTTTTATTGCCGTCATTTCTTATAACTTCTATTTTATAACCAATTTCGTAAGGGCTATCCTCCAAAAAAGGATAGCCCTTTTTCTTTCCATTTATCCAATTCTTATATCGAATGGTAGCGTAGCTGCTTTTTTTGTAGTAAATTAAAGCCTTAGCCCTAAAAAGCAACCAACCTAACAACCAACCCGAAAAACAAAACGAATAAAACCATTTTGGAAAATGAATCCCTTTAACAACAACAAATCCAACTACCACCAACCCCGTAAGAACCAATCCCGTCGTCAATTCCTGCACCAGGCTGGCGGCGCCACGCTTTTATTTTCAGGCCTTTCTTCCCTGGCTGCGCAGGAGGCGGCTGAAACCAGGATACTGGCGGCGGAGAAAAGGATCAGCCCAAACGATACGCTCCGTATCGGGGTGATCGGGATGGGTATTATGGGGCATAACGACCTGCGGACGGCCCTGAAGGTGCCGGGAATCGAGTGGGTTGCTGCCAGTGATCTTTATACGGGCAGGTTGGAAAGGGCAAAGGAAATCAGTAAGAAGGCCTATCCGGGCCAGGAATTATTTACGACACGGGATTACCGGGAAATACTGAACCGTAAGGATATTGACGCGGTGATCATTGCTACCAGCGATAGCTGGCATGCCCGTATTGCCACGGAGGCCCTGGAAAAAGGCAAGGCGGTATATTGCGAGAAGCCGATGGTCCACCAGTTAAAAGAAGGATTGCCGCTTATCGCCACGCAACAGCGGACAAAAAAGGCGATGCAGATCGGCAGTCAGCGGGTCAGCAGCGTTGCATATGCAAAAGCCCGTGAATTGTTCAAGGCGGGCGAGATCGGGCAATTGACCTGTATCGAAGCTTCCTTCGACAGGCAAAGCGCCCTGGGAGCCTGGGAGTATACCCAACCAACGGACGGATCGGCGGAAACGGTTGACTGGGACCGTTATATTGCCGGGATGCCCAAAGAGCCATATGATCCAAAGAAATTCTTCTGGTGGCGGAACTACCGTGCTTTCGGGACGGGAGTGGCCGGTGATCTTTTCGTGCATTTATTATCGGGTATTCATTTCATTACCGGCTCCAAAGGGCCTGAACGGATCGTTTCCTCGGGGCAGATCGCCTGGTGGAAAGATGGACGTGATGTTCCGGATCTGATGACCGCACTCATGCATTATCCGGATAGCCCGGAGCATCCTGCTTTCGAATTGACGCTGCGGGTAAATTTCGTGAGCGGGCAGGGGGAGACCAGTACGGTGAAGTTCATCGGTTCGGAAGGAGTGCTGGAATTCGGGGATAACGGTTTTACGATCCGGCATCATAAAATGTCGGTGGCTCCCGGCATTGGTGGTTGGGACTCCCTGGAGACCTATCCTCAGGCCATGCAGGACGAGTTGGTTCGGCGGTACAATGAAAAATATACACCGGCACAGCGTCAGGAAACCACTTCACCACCAACCATATACAAGGAACCCGACGGTTTTGACGAACACCTGGAACATTTCACGAATTTTTTTACCAGCGTACGCACAGGCAGTCCGGTCATAGAAGATCCGGTATTTGGCTTCAGGGCCGCTGCTCCTTGCCTGGCAGCCAATGAAAGTTATTTTCAGAATAAGATCATCTATTGGGATCCGGTAAATATGAAGGTTAAGGGATAGTTATGAAGCTTAAGGGATAGTCCGGTGAATAGGAATGTAAAAAGATAATTATGTTATCGACTTATTTCAATATTGCCTGGCGGAATTTGTGGAAGCAAAAATTCCATGCTGCTATAAACATATTTGGACTATCTCTCGGTATGGCCGGGGGACTGATTCTGTTCCAATTTATTAGCTACCATCTCAGCTATGACAGGTATCACCAAAAGTCAGGACAATTATACCGGGCGGTCACTGATCTTCATCTGGATGATGGATCCGTCATCAATGTTTCGGGATCTCCGCTCGGCCTGACGGCCGCTTTACAAGATGAGTTTCCCACAATAAAAGACCAGGCTGTTCTGTTAAAATTACGAACGGTTACTATCAGTGTTCCGGGCGCCGGGCAATGGAAATATTTTGAAGAAAAAGAAAATATTGGATTCACCGATCAGCATTGGTTTAATTTATTCGATTATACCTGGGAAGAAGGGAATGCAGCCAGCTCTTTACAGCAACCGAATACGGCGGTAATTTCCCGGCGGCTGGCAGATAAGTATTTCGGTAACGCGGAAGCCATTGGCCAAACGATCCGGTTGGATAATAAATATACGGTGACCATTACAGGCGTATTAAAAGATCTTCCTGCCAATTCTGATTTCAGGACGGAGTTGTTCTTTTCGCGCCCTTCTTTTACTGCTTTTTATCCGGGCACGGAAGAGGCTATGTACAGGAGTTGGGGATTCATCAATACCACTACCCAGTCATTTGTTTGGCTGCCTGAAAAGCAGTCCGAAACACTTTCTGAAAAAAAGGTAACTGCCGCCATGGCCCGTCTTACAAAAATACATTTTGAGCCAGATGTGGCATCGGTATATCATTTTCATTTGCAGCCGTTAAAAGAAATACATTTCGATGGCCGTTACGGGGGAACCATACAGCGGTCTTTACTCCTTACACTGGCCGTTATTGGCTTGTTCCTGGTCATCATTGCCTGCTTTAATTTCATCAATCTGGCGACAGCGCAAAGCGCCAAACGAGCCAGGGAGATCGGCACGAGAAAAGTATTGGGCAGCTCCAGGATGGCAATTTTCCGGCAATTCATGACCGAAACCGCCTGCCTGGTACTACTCGCAACCTTGTTATCCCTTCTCTGGATTAAATTAATCCTGCCATTGTCCGATAAATGGTTACAGATCTTATTGCCATTTAATCCGTTCCGGGATTTGAGATTATCGATGGCGGTACTACTCCTGGCCATACTGGTAACGGCAACGGCTGGTTTTTATCCGGCGATTATCCTGAGTCGCTGGAAACCTGTTGATGCCCTGAAGAAACAAATCAACAGCCCCGGTTCATCCCTGTTTCGCAAAGGACTGATCGTCTTTCAGAATGTGGTTGTCCAGGTGCTTATCATCTGCACGCTCATCATTACGCTTCAGATAAAACATCTGAAGACCACCGATCCCGGCTTTGTAAAAGAAGCGGTGATTATGGTGCCCGTTCCGGATCCGGCAAAAGGAAAATCGTCCTATCTGGAAAGTCTGCTTAAAATGGATCCGGCCATACAAGCCGTATCCTTCTGTTATAGCGCTCCATTATCGGAAAGGAGTCTGGGGGGATCTGTAAGTTATGATAACAGATCATGGGAAAAATTTAATTCCCGCACCATTATCGGCGATGCTGATTATCTGCCAACATTCGGAATAGCTCTTTTAACCGGAAGGAATATAACGGAAAGCGATACCGTCCGGGAATTTCTCATTAACGAGACCCTTGTCCGCCAATTGGGGATCGGCGATCCGAAACAGGTGATTGGCCGGCGACTGGTTGCCGGCGGGCTGGATGATCATCCGGGAATTATCGTGGGGGTGGTAAAAGATTTTAATGTTCAAACCTTGAACAAGCCGGTTGAACCGGTGCTGTTCACTACCAAAAGGGACCGGTATGAATATGCGGCTATAAAATTCAAAGGAGGCAACCCGGCAGATTTGCGCAGCAGGATCCGGAAAGCCTGGGAAGCCGTTTATCCGGCACATGTTTTTGAATACCATTATCTGAATGAGCAGATCGATGAATATTATCATAAAGAAGATCTACTGAACAAATTAATAAATGCCACGGCAGCGATCGCAATAGCCATAAGCTGCCTGGGGCTTTTGGGGCTTATCTCCTTCTTCACGATCCAGCGCACTAAGGAAATCGGGATCCGCAAAATCTTGGGGGCTAATGCTTCCGCAATTATGTATATGTTGTCCAAAGATTTTTTGAAGTTGGTTCTGTTGTCGATCCTGATCGCCTCACCCGTTGCCTGGTATATGATGAATCATTGGCTGCTTGATTATGCTTACCGCATCAAAATCAATTGGTGGATATTCGTACTGGCAGGGGTTGCTTCCCTGCTTATCGCCTTGATAACAGTGAGTTACCAGGCAGTTAAAGCCGCTTTTGTCAATCCGGTGGAAAGCCTTCGCTCCGAATAAAGGAATAAATCTAAGACTGACGGAGAAAGAGTTTGATTCCTTTCCCGATCTTTGCCAGCCTAAAATCAACCGATGGCAGAAAAGCATTCAGGGGAAAATTCTTCTACAGAACAGCTATTTTCTTATAAAGAACTATTCTCCTTTACGGTAAGGATCTTCCGCAAAATCGGCTGCCCCGAAAAGGATGCGGACACAGCAGCAACGGCCTTGCTGAGCGCCGATCTGCGGGGGATCGACTCACATGGGATCGCACGGCTTATTGGGTACGTGCGTTTGTGGGAGGCTAAGCGGGCAAATCCGACGCCCGATATCCGGATCATTCATGAGACGCCCTCCACTGCAGTTGTGGATGGGGATGGAGGACTGGGTTTGGTCGTAGCCCCTTATGCCATGCAGATTGCCATTGAAAAAGCAAGAAATGTCGGTACGGGATGGGTGAGCGTGCAGCATTCCAATCATTTTGGCATTGCCGGGTATCATGCTTTGCAGGCCGTAAAGGAAGACATGATCGGAATTGCCATGACCAATGCCAGTGCCCTCGTGGCGCCTACTTTTTCCATAGAAAGAATGCTGGGTACCAATCCCATTTCTGTGGCCGTTCCGGGTGGAGAAGAGCCTCCTTTTGTGGCTGATCTGGCCACCACTACAGCGGCAAATGGCAAGCTGGAGCTCCTTCAACGTAAGAACATGGAGGCGCCGACTGGCTGGATACAGGATAAGGATGGCCATAGTTCCATAGATCCGCATGCCTTAAAAACGGGAGGTGCCTTATTGCCCCTTGGCGGTGATCGTGATCACGGAAGCCATAAAGGGTATGCACTGGGAGCGATCGTTGATATTTTCTCTGGCGTTTTGAGCGGTGCCAACTATGGTCCCTGGGTGCCTCCTTTCCCTGCTTATATGCCCATGCCAACCGGCATGCCGGGCAAAGGGATCGGTCACTTCTTCGGTGCCATGCGGATCGATGCTTTCCGCCCTGCAGACGAGTTCAAACAACATATGGATAACTGGATACGCAGATTCCGGTCAGCCACTCCGGCACCGGGCCATGAAAAGGTACTGATCCCCGGTGACCCGGAACGGGAGATGGAAAAAGAGCGCCTGGCAGTTGGTATTCCTCTTGTTGATGTTGTAGTAACCGAACTTCAGGGATTGGCTGTAAAATTGGGAGTAGAATTTCCAGCGACAACATCACCGGTAAAAAAGAATTAAAAAAAAATGGTAGTTTAGCGATCGGTGATCCACCGGATACCAGCAATGCCTTTAATAGAAAACCATATGATAAGTGCCTGGCAGAAAGGAATCCAGGCTTCCAACCTAACCTCATTTAATGATTTTTTCCGTCATTATTATTCAAAGCTTGTCCGGTTTGCCATACAGTTTGTTCATACCCGCGAAGCCGCGGAAGAGATCGTTTCCGATGTATTTGTGAAGATCTGGGAGAAAAGGGCAACCCTTCTGGAAGTCCGGAACCTCGAAGTTTATGTATATGTTTCTGTCAAGAACGGATGTCTTAATTACTGTGAAAAGTATTCCGTCGTTCATCTTCAGCTGGATACACGTGGGGAAATGGAATTTTACGATACGGGTAATAGCCAGAAAAGCCTGGAAATGAAGGAGCTGATGCACCGTTTGCATATGGCGATCGAGCAGTTGCCGGAACAATGCCGTCTCATTTTCAAAATGGTGAAGGAGGATAATTTAAAATTTCATGAAGTCGCCGAGATCCTGAATATCTCAACCCGCACCGTTGAAACCCAAATATACAGAGCGGTGAAAAAGCTGCGGATCGTTTTATCCGACCAGGTAAGCCGGACAGATTCGGATAATCCGGCTGATCAGCCGGATCAGCCGGGTTCTTTTAAATCGCCTGGCCCATCCGATTCACCCGATCTCTCCATTCAGCTGGACTTTACCTCCTTACTTCCCGAGGCTATCCGGTTTTTGCTTATCCGGAACCGCGTTAAATTCTTTTAAAAATAATTTCCTGTCCTGTAAGTAGTTTTTTTATTTTCCCTGTCCTTGTTTAAAAGCGATACTGCCTGAACGAGGACATCTTCATATTACTTGCCATAAAAGTTTTATCCGGAAATCATCTCCCGGAGGAAGAACAGCATTTGCAACAACTGGTTGCCGGCAATAAATCCTTTCAATTAATATTCGAAAAGCTGAAGTTCTATTGGAACTCCGGGACCCGTTCGGGGATCAACGAGGAACTTGCATTGGCCAGGGTCTGGCTGAAAATAGGAAATCCGGAGCCCCTTTTATCGTCTGGTGAGGATGAGCCTCCTGTAAAGCCGCTGGTGAGAATGATCCGTTGGCGGAGGATACTCGTTGCAGCGACACTGATCCCTCTTATTGCACTGGGAATGTGGTGGTTCGGGATCCAAACCCGAAAAGTGGATCTGGTGGAAAAATATAACCAGAAAGGCATACGTTCCACGATCACGCTTCCGGATGGCAGCAGAGTATGGCTGAATTCGGACAGCCGCCTGAAATATCCTGCTTTTTTCGGGACCAGCCTTCGGGAAGTTTACCTGGAGGGTGAAGCATTTTTCGAGATCGCCAGGAATCCCAGCAGACCTTTTGTGGTCCGCCTGCCAAAAGGCACCGTCAATGTGCTGGGAACCTCTTTCAATATCAGGGCATATGGTAACGAAGATCTGCTGACTACTTCCGTCGCCACGGGAAAGGTCGCTTTTGTTCCGGGTCAGGCAAAGGATGATAGTTTTTACCTCAGTTCCGGCTTGAAAGCAGTTTATCACCTGCGTTATTCCGGCGTAACCGTTGAGCCGACCGATCCGGATGCAGACAAAGGCTGGATCAACGGTGTGTTGGTTTTTAATAATGAAACCCTTGGCCAGATCGCAGTGGAACTGGAAAGATATTTCGGGAAGCCGGTGAATTTCGGAAACGCTTCTGTTGCCCAATATCGCTATAGCGCCACCTTTAAAAATAATTCGGCCGAGGAAATACTCGAGCTTCTCAAAAGAGTAAAGACCTTCCATTATACAGTGACAGATAAATATATCGGAATAGATAAGTAAGATTTTTATTTTTTTAACCTAAACGATTGCTGCGTATGAGAATTCATACTAACAGGAGATGCCCTGTATTTTTACATCTTAAACTATTGCTGTTAATTGCTGCATGGATTACGGCGCCGCCCGGGCCCCTGATGGCGAACAATCCGGGGAAGGTGTTTCCGGCATCACTACAACCCAACACTATATCCATCAGCTGCAGGGAACAACCTTTGAAGTGGATCATCAGACAAATTGAGAAGCAGAGCGGTCTCTCCTTCATCTACTCCAATGACGATCTGGATATCAACAAAAAGTATTCGGTTGCCGTAAAAAAAAGGACCCTGAACGAAGCGCTTCAGGCCATTTTCTCGCCGCTGAAGCTGGAATTTGAGATCAGAGGTGATAAGGTACTGCTGCATACAGCACCTCCTGTGCAGTCATCACGGGACGTTCCTGCAGGGAACCTGCCGGTGAAGTCCGTTATTGTCAAAGGAAAGGTGGTTGATGAGAAAGGAAATCCTTTGGCCGGGGTGACGGTGGAGTTAAAAGAGCCTTCCCTGAGATCTGTCACAGACAGTGAAGGAAATTTTCAATTGCAAATTCCCGTTCTGGCGGGTGTGCTCACTTTCTCCTATGTCGGCTATGAAAAAAGAGAAGTATCCCTGACTTCTTCCTATATCGCCGTTGAATTATTCCCGCTGGATAAAAATCTTAACGAAGTGGTGGTAGTGGGATATGGAGTGCAGAAAAAAGTCAGCGTCACCGGAGCGGTGGATGTGATCCGGTCGACTTCCATACAGGGCAGGGCGACGCCCAACCTCACCCAGGCTTTGCAGGGTGCCTCTCCCAGTCTTACCATTCAGCAAACCAGTTTTGAACCGGGTCAGCCAATTAATATAAATATCCGGGGAATCGGGACCTTGGGTGACAATTCTCCGCTAGTAGTGATAGACGGGTTGGTAGGAGGTGATCTCAATCTTCTCAATCCTAACGATATTGACAATATATCCATTCTGAAGGATGCGGGCTCTGCTGCGATCTACGGGTCAAGATCCGCAAACGGGGTAATTCTGATTACGACCAAAAAAGGAAAGAAAGGCGCGGGTACCCTGTCCTATAACGGGATCTTCAGCCGGGTCAAGCCGCATGTCTGGATGAAACCGGTAAAAGGTTTTGAGAATATGATCCTGAAAGACGAGGCGATCATAAATTCAGGGTCAGGGCAGACTCCTTCTTATTCCCCGCTTGATATCGAACAAAGAAAGGAACTGGGGGACGAAGAGTGGTTCCTGTCTTCTATTTTCCAGGATGCCAGCCAGCAAAATCATAGCCTGAGTCTGGGGGGAGGAAGAGACAAGTCCACTTATATGGTATCGCTGGGATATATGGATCAGCAGAGCAATTTTGTCGGACCGGCAAAGGGCCTCAAACGCTATAACTTCCGGATAAACCTTTCCAACGAAGTGGGGCGTCTGAAATTATCTACCATCCTGGCTTATTCCAGGACCCAGATAAAAGATCATTCCTTTACCACCGGGACATTAGTGGTTGACGCGGAACGTACGCCTCCTTACTATAAACTAAAAGACACTTCTGGAAGATACCTTATCAATGATGTGCTGGCGCAATTCAATCCATTGGGGATACTTGATAAGGGCGGATTCCGGGATTATGATAACGACAATATATTCGGTAGCCTTAATGCCGAATTAAAGATTGTCAGAGGCCTGACCTTAAAAGGTGTTTTCGGCGGAGCACTGGATGCCAATCATCAGTACTATGAAACAAACTATGTCCCTTTTTACCGGGAGGGCCAGGCAGCAGGGACAGCTCCGGCGGGCGTCTATGGCAGTGATAAGGGATCGGTTACGGGAGATGAGAATGCGAAGAACTTATTCCTGAACAGTCAATTGCTGCTTGAATACGCCGGGGAGTTCGGCAAACATCATATTCAGCTGTTGGGAGGATTCACCAATGAGTCTTACACGGGGAAGTCAAATAAGGTGGCGTTGAATTATACCTCGCCTGATCTCAATCTTCCCCAAACTTCCACGGTTGTGAATATAGGCGATCTTAGGATCACCCCGCAGGGAACAACCCAGAACAGCCTGTATTCGGCAATCGGCAGAGCTTCTTATTCATATAATGATAAATATTTTGCAGAGGTGAGCTTCCGCGCAGACGGATCTTCCAAATTTGCAAAGCAGAACCGATGGGGTTATTTCCCCTCTTTGTCTTTAGGGTGGCGGATCAGCGAAGAAGCTTTTTTCCAGAAAAGCAGGATAGCCGGTTATTTTAATGAGCTGAAGATTCGCGGCTCATACGGATTGCTTGGGAATCAGAATGTAAACAATTATCAATACCAGACCACCTATGTCGTCTATCCGAATACTTATGGATTTAATGGTAATACGGCCGTATCCGGTACTGGTTTTAACATCGCGAACCCTGATCTTAAATGGGAGGTCGCCAATACTTTTAATATCGGCTTCGACGCAGGGTTGTTCAACAGACGGCTGAATATCGGATTCGATTATTTTAATAAACTGACCAAGGATATTCTTCTCCATCCCAATCTGCCGGGCACCTTTGGCGGAGGCCAGGTGGATTATAATATCGCATCTGTTCGTGACAGGGGATGGGAAGCCAATATAGCCTATACGATCCCGGGCAGGATACTGCATCAATCCATTTCACTGAATATTGGAAATACCAATAACGAGATCGTACAAATGGCGAACGGGCAGGACCAGTTGCAATCGCTGGAGGAGTTACAGGTGCTTTATGGGAAAGGGATCCCCATCGCCTCCTATGTGGGGTATAAAAGAGACGGTTATTTCCGGAACCTGAAAGATGTGGAAAACAAGCCTCGTTTTACCGGTTTGGCAGTGGCTCCCGGAGATATATCCTATAAAGACAAGAACGGAGACGGCCTGATCGATGATAATGACAGGTACGTATTAGGCAACCCTTTCCCGCATTATATTTTTGGGCTGAACTATACCGTGAGCTGGAAGAACCTGGATCTCGGACTATTGATCCAGGGGGTGGGGCAAAGGGATATGGCGCTACGGGGTGAGCTCATCGAACCTTTCCATGCGAATTATTCCTTTACTATGTATACTCATCAGCTCGATTACTGGCGGCCGGATAATCCCAACGCCCAATATCCCCGCCTGGCGCTGAATGGCAGCGCTTCCAATACCAATAATTTTCGCAAGGGATCCGATCTCTATATTCTGAATGGAGCTTACGCCCGGCTGAAAAATATCCAGATCGGGTATACCTTATCGCAGACGATCAGCCAGCGGCTGGGGATCCAGAAATTGCGGGCCTACCTGACGGGTCAGAACCTGCTTACCCTTACCAAAAACAGGTTTATCGATCCGGAATCATCCGAATTCCATAATGGAGCCAATAACCAGAATAATAACCTGAATGCCACGAATGGTGCGAATAGCGGACGTTCTTATCCTACATTGATCTATTACGGGTTTGGATTGGAGGTAATATTTTGATGGGACAAAGATGGACCTGGGTCCATCGGCCGAAGGCCAATCATTAACCCTTTTTGTCCCCGGGTTTAAATTTTAGAACCCCAGGGGACAAAAAAAAATAAAATTGCTGCTAACATGAAAACATATTTCAAAATATCTGTTTTTCTTTCCATAACAATGCTGGTTCTGTCCTGCAATAAGCTCGACACTTCGCCGACGGACCGGTACACGGAACTAAATTACTGGACCTCTTCCGATAAAGCGGACCTCGTTCTCAATATGGCCTATAGCCAGATGATCAAAAGCGATTATTTTTTTTACAATGAAGGGTTGTCGGACAATGCCTATGCCGGCAGGGGTGATGCCCAGGGGGTTATGTCCCTGTCCAGCGGCGTATACGACCCTTCTCTGGGAAGGTTGGATGACGAATGGAAATTTCATTATCAGGGGATAAAGACGAGTAATACCTTACTGGAAAATATCGGGCGTGTTCCCGGTATGGACGATGGTCTGCGAAACCGTATGATCGCCGAGGCGAAACTCCTCCGGGCTTTTCATCATTTCCAGTTGGCCTCCTGGTGGGGAGACGTTCCACTGGTGGCAAAAGATCTCAGTGTTTCGGAATCGCAGACTATCCAACGCAGCCCGAAAAGCGAAGTCATCGCTTTTGTATTAAAAGAGCTGGACGATGCGGCGGCCATACTTCCGGTGAACACCTCCTATTCCGGGAATAATATCGGAAGGATCTCCAAAGGAGCGGCCATTGCCCTGAAAGCAAGAGTTCTTCTGTATGAAGGTCGTTGGTCGGAGGTTGTTACAGAGTGCGCAAAACTGGTAGAAAACACGGGTAACGGCAGCTATAGCCTGTTCCCATCGTATGGGGAGCTTTTTAAGACGCAAAATGAAAATAACAGCGAGGTAATACTGAGCTCGGGTTATGTTCCGGATTTGAGGTTCCACAGTGAATTCATCGATTTCGTTCCTGTTTCGGTCGGCGCCCGGTTAAACGGTCTGGCACCCACGCAGGAGCTGGTAAATGATTACCTGATGACCAATGGCAGACAGATAGGTGATGCAGGGTCTGGCTATGATGAATTGAATCCTTATCAGGACCGTGACCCAAGAATGAAGGCGACGGTAGTTTACGACCGCTTTGCCTGGCCGAAAAATGACGGAAGCCTGAAAACCATTTACATTAAACCAGGAACGGATCCGGACCCCAATGCTCCGGACGAATACAAGCCGGGCTCCGTGTCTTCACCCACGGGCTACTATATCAGGAAATATTTTGATTCCACGGCAAATAATTTCAATTCCGGGCTGGACCTGGTCGTGATCCGGTACGCCGACGTATTGCTTATGTATGCGGAGGCCAAAAATGAAGTAGCCACGCTGGACCAGGCCACCTGGGACAAAACGATCAGATTATTGAGGACCAGAGCGGGATTCACCGATCCCGGCGCTTTAAATTTCGATGGCACCTGGAGCCAGGGACAGATCCGGGACATCATCCGCCGGGAAAGGAGAACCGAACTGGCGATGGAAGGGCTGCGGATCTTTGATATACGCCGCTGGAAAACGGCAGAGACGCTATTGAACGGATATGTGCATGGTGCAAAATTTGCCGACCCTGCTGTGGATAATGGATATATACGCGCCAATATCAGAACCTTCGATGTGTCGAAACATTATCTCTGGCCGGTGCCCAGGGACGAACGTGCACTGAATACAAAACTTAGTCAAAATACGGGATGGTAAACTTTAACCCGATAACAATTAACTTCAAAAAATTGCATATGAGAAATATGATCCTTCTGCTGATCCTGGCCATGGCAGGTTGCAAAAAAAATGACAGTGTCAATACAAAAGTGACTGCGGTGGCCAACTTTTTTTCGCCGGAAGACAACAAGACCGTCGATCTGTCCGCTACATCTTCGGTCGTGTTCGAATGGGATGCGGCGCAGGCAGCCGATGGAGGAATGGTACTTTATTCCATTGCCTTTGATAAAGAAGGTGGTGATTTTTCCAAACCGGTGTATACGATAGCCTCCGATGGCAACGGATTGTACAATAAAGGCACTCTGACCAAGGAGATACTGAACAAGGTGGCCAGACTGGCCGGAGTACTTCCACTGGGAACAGGCCAGTTTATTTGGACGGTATATTCCTCCAAGGGTGTGGACAAACTGAAGGCTGCCGTTACCAGGAAGATAGCCATCACCAGGGCCCTGGGTGTGGACAATCCTCCTGCCGAGGTATATATCACCGGGACGGCTACGGAAGGGGGAACGGACCTGAGTAAGGCCCTTAAATTCAAGCAGACCGGTGATGGCAAATATGAGATCTACACTTCACTGGCTGCAGGAACCTATCATTTTGTCAGCGGGATCACCGGTACGCCCGATCTGTTCTATACGGATGTGGATGGAAAAACGATCCGCCAGGGTGCGGGGGAAACAACGGTGACCGGCAGCACCAAAGCGTATCGTATCCGTCTGGATTTTAACGTGGTCAGTGTGCAGAACACGGGGATCCTGGAACTGGGATTATGGTTCGCTCCAAATAATACCATCCAGTTTACCCTGGATTATTCAGGCGGGGGTGTTTGGAAAGCCCTTAACCAATCCATTGTGTTTAAGCAGGAGAGCTGGGGACGCGACGAGCGATACAAGTTCAGAATGAAGATCAATGACGGCACAACGGATAGTTATGAATGGTGGGGTAGCAAGAACGGCGATAATAACCGTCCCGATGCATCTACCCCTCTTTCTTTCTGGGAGCTATATACGGTGGATGATACACAATGGAATAATTGTTTCAAATTCTCCGGAGACGACGATAACCACAATTGTGATATCAACATGTATTATTCGGCCGACAAAACAAATTACACTCACGAGGTCATTGTAAAATAAAATGCAGTCCATGAACAGATATTTAATTCCATTCGTACTGGTCTGCCTTGCTTGCATTTGCAGCTGTACAAAAAAATACGATTATAATTTTAATACGGGAGATGGAACCATTAAATATGGAATTAACTGGCAGGCGGCAGCTGACAGCAGTACGGATTTTCTGGTAAAGAATTACTGGAACAGCGCCGCGGGGTATTTTTATAAGGACAATAATGGGGACAATACCTTTAACTACTGGCCGCAGGCCCATGCCCTTGATGTAATGCTGGATGCGGATAACCGGACGGGTCAAAAAAAATATACAGATAATTACAACAAGTGGTACGATGGGGTAAAAACGAAGAATGGCGGTAGTTTTCTCAATCATTTTTACGATGATATGGAGTGGAATGCGCTGGCTATGCTTCGGGCCTTCGACCTGACAAACGACCAGAAATTCAAAGGAGCGGCCGCGGATCTCTGGACCGACATCAAGGGTGGATGGAATACAGTACAGGACGGTGGTATTTCCTGGAACAAGAGCGAAACGGGGTATAAGAATACGCCGGCCAATGCGCCTGCCTGCATACTGGCTGCCAGATTATATACCCGGTTCAATAACGCTGATGACCTGGATTGGTCAAAAAAGATATATAGCTGGCTGAAGACCCATTTATACAATGAAGGGTCGGGATTCGTAAATGACGGGATGAACAAAAACGGAGATGGTAAGATAGATGAGTGGGCGCTTACCTACAACCAGGGGGTTTTTATCGGATCGGCCCTCGAACTATACCAGATTACCAAAGACCCTGTTTACCTGAATGATGCTATCAAAACGGCAGATAATACATTGAGCAGTTCCTCTTTCACCACCGGCGACAGGCTCCTGAAGGATGAGGGGAATGGGGACGGCGGTTTGTTCAAAGGGATTTTCATCCGGTATTTCACCCAGCTTCTTTTAAGTAAGGATTTGCCGCAGGACGTGAGAACGCGTTATCTTAATTATTTTAAATTGAACGCAGAAACATTGTGGTATAAGGGGACCAATAAATCAGCCGGTCTTTTCGGGACCTATTGGGGCACTCTTCCCGGGAATACGGCCGATCTTACCACAGAGGAGAGCGGATGTATGCTGATCGAAGCCGCTGCTTTACTTAATAAAAATAAACAGCTTTAAACGTTCACGACCTTAGTGAACATGACCTTAGTGAACATGACCTAGTGAACATAATCGGGGTGAACATAACTTGGACAATGAGAAATATCCGTATTCCTTTACTAACAGTTCCGGTTTTACTAATTGTTTCGTTTTTTCTGTTGTATGCAGGTTCCGTGAAAGGTCAGGCGACAAATCAAGGTAGTTTCGATTACCAAAAGGAATTTATTCGCTTGTACGGTGCCGTGCAGCGGCAGTTCTTTGATTCCTCATCGGGCTTTTATAAGGATGTTGACGAAGGGGCTCCAAAGAAGCCGTATTCCTATCTCTGGCCTTTGTGCGGATTGTTGCAGGCGAATAACGAGGCGGAGCGGGCCGGTATTCCCGGTTATCCTTTACAGAAGATTACCGGGCTTGTGGATTACTATAAAAGCAATAAGGCTCCGGCGCCCGGATATGATTCCTATATTGTCAGATTTGGAGGCGGAGATCGTTTTTATGATGATAATCAATGGTTGGGTCTTGCCTGGATGGACGCCTGGTTCCGGAAAAAAGAACCGGAATTATTGGATCGGGGAAAAATGATCTACCGGTATATGATGACGGGATATGATACAGTTACGGGAGGCGGATTGTATTGGGAGGAAGGAAAAAGGTTCACTAAAAATACCTGCTCCAATGGGCCGGGTATTCTGTTGGCGCTTCAATTGTACAAGGCTACCCAGGAAAAAAAATACCTGGATACTGCTTTGCTGCTTTATAACTGGACCAACAAACATCTCCGTGATCCTTGCGACGGACTTTATTTTGATAATATCCATATTGATTCTATCCATAACGATAAACTCGGTACCCGCCGGGTAAAATATGCTTACAATTCGGGGACGATGTTGCAAGCCTCTGTTTACCTGTATGAATTGACACAGGATCCGGTTTATCTGCACCGGGCGGTCTCCCTTGCGGATAGCTCCGTTCCATATTTCTGCGGGAAGGGTAGGTTCAGGGATGGATATTGGTTTAATGCCGTTTTGCTGCGCGCCTACCAGGATCTGTTCAGGTGGAACAGAAATTTAAAATATCTGGAAGCCTTTAGGAAATGTGTTGACGGAGGCCTTCGTAACGATTTGAACAGAACCGGGGTGATGGGGTTCCGAAAGCCACAAACCCTTGTGAACCAGGCGGGAATGCTGGAAATACTTGCCCGTTTTGTATGGCAGGACCAGGAGAATTCCCGGTAAATTTCGAACTTTTCTAATAATCCAACCTGTATCTTTGCCATCCTCAAAGAAAAAAGGATACAGATGAAAATAATGAAATTCGGAGGCACATCCGTAGGCAAACCCGAAAGGATGTTGCAGGTTAGCGAACTGATCACCAGCGATGCAGAACCTAAAATTGTCGTATTAAGCGCACTCAGCGGTACTACCAATTCACTGGTCGAGATCGGTCATTCGATAGCCACCGGTGAGCGGGAAAAGGCGAAGCAGCAGATCGACAAGCTCCGGGATCATTATCATGCTTTCGTAAAGGATTTGGTAAAAGGGGAAAAGGCGCTCGCCAGGGCGGGCTCGATCGTGGAGGAACATTTTGAATTTCTGACCATTATTTTGCGCATTTCTTTCTCGGAAGCATTAAGCAAGGATATATTAGCGCAGGGAGAATTGCTGTCTACTAAATTGTTCAGTGTATTTCTGGAAGAAAAAGGAGTAGATCATGTGTTGCTGCCTGCCCTTGAATTCATGAGTATCGATAATCATGACGAACCCCAGATCCCCCAGATCAAATTGAAGCTGACGCAGCAATTGCAACAATATAAAGGGAAGTCTCTTTTTATTACCCAGGGGTATATCTGCCGTAATGCCCGGGGTGAGGTGGACAATTTGAAAAGAGGGGGCAGCGATTACAGCGCCTCGCTGATTGCAGCAGCTATCAATGCCACTGTTTGTGAGATCTGGACGGATATCGACGGTATGCATAACAACGATCCGCGGGTGGTAAAAAAGACGGTAGCCATCGAGCAGCTGAGTTTTGAAGAGGCGGCGGAACTGGCTTATTTCGGTGCGAAGATCCTGCATCCGGCTTCGATCTGGCCCGCTCAGTTCTATAAAGTACCTGTAAAATTGCTGAATACCATGGAGCCCCAAGCCAAAGGCACGCTGATCACGGAAGAGGCTGGCTCGGTTGGTGTAAAGGCCATCGCTGCCAAGGATGGGATCATCGCCATCAATATCAAAAGCAGCCGTATGCTGCTGGCCTATGGTTTTCTGCGGAAGATATTCGAAGTATTCGAAAAATACCGCACACCTATCGATATGATCACTACTTCCGAAGTGGCCGTGTCCGTAACAATTGATAATGCAGCCGATCTCAAGGCGATTCTAAAAGAGCTGGATCCTTTTGGCGCCGTTGAAGTGGAAGAAGGACTTACCATTGTTTCGATCGTTGGTAATGAGATCGCGCAGACACCCGATGTCCTTGGTAAATTATTCGAAGCGCTGAGCACGATCCCTATCCGTATGGTCAGTTATGGAGGCAGTAAACATAATGTGTCCCTGCTGATCCCTTTCGCCCATAAGATAGAGACGCTTCAATTATTGAATAAAGGGCTGTTTGGACTGGAGTAGTCTATCTTGTTCTTATTTCTTCAACCATCCTCCTGCATCGAGCCAATTCTTCAGCCGGTCTATCCATTCGTCCTTGGTAGTGGGGTTATGCAGGCCATAGCCATGTCCTCCCTTGGGGTAAACATGTATTTCTGCAGGGACACCTTTCTCTTGCAAAGCTTCATAGAACATAAGACTATTCCGGACGGGGACGGTTGAATCGTCACCCGAGTGAATGAGAAAAGTGGGAGGGGTCGATTTTGTCACCTGTAATTCGTTGGAATAGGCTTTGATCTTCTTTGAAGAGGGGTGATTACCCAACAGGTTATTACGGGAACCGATATGACCGTATTTATCCGAAAAACTGATTACCGGATAGATCAGCATCATAAAATCAGGACGCAACGAAACAGAATCTTTATTGTCGATGGTAATCTGGTTAAAATGTGTCCCTGCGGTAGATGCCAGGTGACCCCCCGCCGAAAAGCCCATCATGCCGATGCGGTCCGGGTTTACTTTCCAGGTAGTGGCATTTTGCCGCACCAGTTGAATGGCCCGTTGAGCGTCCTGGAGGGGTCCGATCTCCTTGTTCACCATATATTCGTCATTGGGGATCCTGTACTTCAATACAAAGGCCGTCACCCCCATCTCATTAAATTTTTTGGCTACTTCAAATCCTTCATGACCGATCGCAACGATGGAGTATCCACCACCGGGGCAGATAATAACGGAACTGCCATTGGCTTTATCCGCAGGGGCGGGAAAAACAGTTAATGTAGGCCGGCTGATCCTGCCGATAATGACACGGGGTGGCTCATTATTGGGTTCTGTAAATTCTTCGTCTTTGGCCGGTTTGGAATTGGGGATAAGGTCTCCGTATAAAGGGATGACCTGCTGGGCTTGAGTCATAGATATCAACAGCGTCGTTATGGACAGGATGAAAAAATGCTTCATAAGGTTTAAAAATAGAAAAAATAGATGATAATTTCCAGATGATAATTTTCTATTGGACTTCCCTTGACGGACCGGGGGTATAAAAAAAGCCCTGGCTGAAAAGCCAGGGCCGGTATATCTAATGGTAGATAACTTATTGTTTAGATAGCTTATTGTTATATCACCAGCATGGCGTCTCCATAACTGAAGAAACGATACTTGTCCTTAATGGCTTTGCGGTAAGCTTCCATGGCCAGGTCATAACCGGCAAAAGCACAGGTCATGATCAGCAGGCTTGTCTTTGGCAAATGTAAATTGGTTACCAGCGCATCTGCAATATTGAAAGTATGCGGAGGATGAATAAAGGTATTTGTCCATCCTTCGGAAGGTTTCAGCATTTTTTCAGCGGTAAAGGAAGACTCGATCGCCCGCATGGTAGTCGTACCAACCGAGCAAATGCGATGATTGCCCTGTCTGGCTTTGTTGACGATGCGGCAGGCATCTTCTTCGATCCGGTAATATTCAGCATCCATTTTATGTTTGCTAAGATCTTCTACCTCGATCGGGCGGAATGTTCCAAGACCCGTGTGCAAGGTAACTTCTGCAAAACGGATCCCTTTAATTTCCAGGCGTTTGATCAGTTCTTTACTGAAATGCAGACCGGCAGTGGGAGCGGCCACTGCTCCTTCGTGTTTGGCATATACCGTCTGGTAACGTTCTTTATCTTCTTCGTCTGGTTTGCGTTTGATATATTTTGGCAATGGTGTTTCGCCGAGCAGTTCCAGCACCTGGCGGAACTCTTCATCATTACCGTCCCAAAGGAAACGGATGGTACGGCCGCGGCTGGTCGTGTTGTCGATGACTTCTGCGACCAGTTCATCGTTATCTCCGAAATACAGTTTATTGCCGACGCGTATCTTTCTTGCGGGATCAACGATCACATCCCAAAGACGGTTCGGTTTGTTTAATTCGCGGAGGAGGAAAACTTCGATCTTGGCGCCGGTTTTTTCTTTACGGCCATACATACGGGCAGGAAATACCTTGGTGTTATTGACAACGAATGCATCCTTATCATCGAAATATTCGAGAATGTCTCTGAAATGTTTGTTTTCAATCTGGCCGGTCTTGCGATGGACCACCATCATACGGCTGTCTTCTCTCTTCTTGGTAGGGTGTTGGGCAATAAGATTTAAAGGAAGATCAAACTTGAACTGTGAAAGCTTCATGTGGAATTTTTAGTTAATATAATACAGCTGTAATACAGCGATCGCACATGATACCAGGCAGGTGGTAGGATACAACGGAGGGCTTCCGGTTCAAACCAGGTCTTACGGCACCCGATTTGATATCATGTTACGGCATGATTTTACAAGTGTGCAAAGGTAAGAAAATTGGGGGGAATAAGCAAAAAATAGTTTTTTTCTTTAAATAGCAATTCGTATGTCGTCATTTAGCAATTCATTAGCAATCTGCGTGATTGCTTTTCTTATTTTATCAGCTTGTGCTTCAGATGGGTTTTTTACACCGCTTGCATATTGCCGCACCAATCCGGGATTTAAACCGGCAAGTTGGGCAATTGAACTTATTTTCAAATAGTCATGATCATAAAAATAGGCTTCAAGGTCATAACTGAATTCAAATTCAAGGGCATTTACATCCATTTGTTTCCAATAAGGGTCATCTTTTCCTTCATGCAAAAGATAATCCTGAATTAAAATTTTAAAGTTTTCGATTACAGCTGATTTGGATATTCCGTAGGGGGTAGGCATAAAATTGCCGGAACCCTCGACTCTTCCCCATAATAAGCCACCATTTTTTTCAAGAATGATTTCAATTTTTTTTCTTTTACTCAGTTTGGTGGGCATGGTTTTAATTTTTAAAATCAAGCATATACATGCTTATTGATTTTACTTTTTTTCATTCGTTCTCCTTCTTTTAATTAAATATGATTCTTTGAGCAAAGATAGCAGGTAGCAAATTAGCTACCAAATTAAGGGGTAGCTAATTTGCTACTTTATGCCTTTTCCCGACCTTCCTTACAATAAAATAATTTTCATGGATTCCCGTCTTTTCATCATCTTCATAAGCATCGATTAATACCCTTCTAATGAGATCAGCCCAGGTTTGTAAGTATATAGTAATTCTTGTTATCTTTCTTTTCCCGGCTTATCTACTGATGGGGCAGAAAGAGGAAAAAAAATACCCGGCCCTCTTATGGGAAATCACGGGGAACGGACTGAAAAAGCCTTCTTATCTCTTTGGTACCATGCATGTTAGCAGTAAATTGGTCTTCCATCTCAGCGATTCCTTTTATCTGGATATCCGGAATTCCGAGGTAGTCGCCCTGGAACTGGATCCCCAGCTTTGGCAGGATCAGTTGTTCCGGTACCAGCATATGCAAACCAATCTCAGGTTCTATACGCAAGGGACGCCAGGAGATTATATCAATGAGAAGTCCTTTCAGCTCGAAAAGTACGATGATAAATTAAAGGCTGCCCTGAGCGGGGAGCCTACCCTGATCAACGGACTTCTTTACCGGACTTACCAGACGAGGGCTGATTTTGAGGAGGATACTTATCTTGATCTTTATATCTATCAGACCGGCAAAAAACTGGGCAAACAGGCCACCGGCGTGGAAAACTATTTTGAGACAGAGCAACTCGTCATGGAAGCGGCGCAGGACATGATGCGCGATAAAAAGAAAAAGAGTACCGCCCTGGATGGCGAAACTCCCTTTGAGATCGAAAAAAAAACCCAGGATGCCTATCGGAAAGGGGATCTGGATCTCCTGGATTCCCTGGAAAAGGTTATGCAGCCATCGGATGCCTTTATGGAGAAATTCCTTTACCGGCGTAATGAAATACAGGCCAGATCCATTGACAGTATAATCAAACGGCATACCTTATTCGTAGGTGTTGGCGCTGCGCATTTGCCTGGAAAAAGGGGAGTGATCGAAATCCTGCGTAAAAAAGGTTATGTCCTTCGTCCGGTCATGATGCCGGACCGGGATGCCAATCAGAAAGACGATATAGACAAAATACGGGTTCCGGTTCATTTTTCTCCGTTCACAGCAGATGACGGAGGATTCACCGTACAGTTGCCCGGAAAATTATACAGAAGGGCGGACAGCCGTTCTACCGATTCCTGGCAATACGCGGATATGAGCAATGGCGCTTATTACATGATCAGCCGGGTGAAAACCCACGGATGTTTCCTTGGCCAGCGGGAAGACCAGGTCCTGAAAAAAATGGATAGCCTTCTTTATGAGAATATCCCCGGTAAGATCCTTAAAAAGACCTTTATAACCAGGAGCGGCTACAAAGGGATCGATGTAACCGGTAAAACCCGCCGGGGTGATATCCAGCGCTACAATATCCTGGCATCACCTTATGAGGTACTGGTCTTTAAAATGAGCGGGACGAACAATTACGTGGAAGGGAAGGAAGCCGATCAATTCTTTAATTCCATAGAAATACACCGGACGGACGAAATACGTAGTACGGTCCAAATACCTCCTTCGCAAGCGGCGGCCATTGGAGAATCCTCCCCAATGGCCGGGTCTTCCTTAGTTAGGGGATCTTTGCCTGCTCCGGGATGGTCTGAATATGCTCCTTCACGGGGCGGCTTCAGGATCAGTTTGCCCGGACAGCCTTTTTGTTACAGGAATAGCTCCAATCCGGATGGGATTACCCGTTGGGAATATGAAGCAGGGGATTCGGCTACCGGGGATGGCTACCTGGTTTGGAAGAAAACTATCCAAAATTATCGTTTCCTGGAGGAAGACACCGTCGATCTTTCACTGGCTGAAGAAAGTTTTCATTTATCCGACTGGGTTGACAAAGGATTAAGCAAGCAAACCGGAATATATAAGGGATATCCCTGCATAGACGCTTCTTACCTGGGAAAGGACGGCTCCCTTATTCAAGCCAGGTTTTTGATAAAGGGAGCTGATTATTTTCTCCTTGCAGCCAGAAGCAATAAAAAAAATAATCATCGTTTATCTGCGGGTTTCTTCGACTCTTTTGTTTTTGCCCCTTACCATTACCCGGTTTTTAAGGACTATGTGGATACCTTTATTAATATCAGGGTCACCACTCCGGTGGTTCCGGATATCGATGCCGGTATGCGGACGATCATCGAAAGGGCCGGCAGCGAGGAATTTCTCCATGAGGTACCGGATTATAACCGGTATTGGTCCAAAGCCAAGACGGCTTTGTTCCGTGATGATTCTACGGGAGAAACTGTATTTGTGTCCATGGAAGCCTTTCCAAAATATTATTATCCGAAAGACTCCGCTGGTTTCTGGAAAGAGCAGGCCGATGAAAAAAGAATGCAGCAGGATTTTATTATCCTTAAAAAGGAACCCTTTCATTTTACCTTTCCGGACGATTCGGTACAAAATTCCGCCAATCCTTCTGCAGTCCCTGGTTCTGTCAGTTCAGGACCGGTTGTATCCGGCTATAAATATATCCTCAGCGATACTAATTCGTCACGTCTGATCTATATCAGGGTCTTTGAAAAAAACAATCGCTTCTACCGGGTGGTCAATCTGGCAGATTCGCTCCAAGGGCAGGAGGGGAGTGATTTTATGCGCAGGTTTTATGCCAGCCTGCGCCCGGTAAACAAAAAAGGGGCTCCGCCTGCATCTGTTTTTACCAGTAAGCTGGACCTCTTCTTTAAAGATCTTTACAGTAAGGATTCACTGATCAGCAAGCGGGCAAAAGAAGCTATTCCCAATGTATACTTTGGACCAAAAGGAGTGGCAGGCCTGTTGCAGGCGATCGGATCGCTTAAATATAATGACAAGGACTATTTTACCACCAAATCCAGACTCATCAACGAACTGGGTTATGTAGACGATTCGGTCGCCGTTCCCTATGTTGTACAAGGATTAAAAACGGTTTATGAAAAGGCAGGGGATACGAGCACCTTTCAAAATGCGGTCCTGAAAGCGCTGGCGCATTCCAGGAACCAGCAGGCTTATGATCTTTTGAATGTATTATTGGTGCAGGATCCTCCTGTATTCGACAACGAATCGGATTATAATTATCTGTTTCAGGACCTGGGAGATTCCCTGTCCCTTGCCCGTACCCTTTTTCCCGGGCTTTTACAACTGGCGGCAGTAGATGATTATAAAGAGAATATTCAATCTCTGCTTACTTCCCTGGTGGACAGCGGTTATCTCCACGGTTCAGACTATGAATCCTATTTCAGTCAACTGTATTTCGATGCAAAGATCCAGTGGAAAAAACAGGAAGGAAGGGATGAGAAAAAATTGCAGAAAAAAGCAGACGATAACGGCGATGACGATACGGTCTATAAAGGAGAGGGAGATCAGGACGGCGGAAACCCCCTGCATAATTATGCTGTTTTGTTATTGCCATTTTATGAAAAGAATATCAGTATCCCTCATTTCTTTGACAAACTGCTTCAAAGCAGGGACAGCTCTTTGCGTCTGAGAACTGCCGTCCTTTTATTGCGCAACAAAAGACCCGTTCCTGACTCCGTGATCGTGGGACTGGCTGCCAGCGATCAGTACAGGAGCCGTTTGTTACGGGAAATGGAGAACCATCATCTTACGGACCGGTTTCCCCGTTCCTTTTCCAACCAACTGGCCATTGCCAGAAGTTTGCTTGTCAGCAGCGGAAAGGGTGAAAATGACTTTTGGGCGATCCAGTATGTCGATAAAAAGATGGTGCAATTCAAACAGAAAAAAGGGATTATGTATTTTTTCAAATACAAAATAAATAAAGACGATGAATGGCAGATGGGACTGAGTGGTCTGCAGCCTGTCAATCCAAAAGAGGTCAGCACAAAAAACGATTTTGTCCGTCTTACCAATAAAAAGATCAAACCCGACTCCCCGGTTTTAGATCAATTCGACCAGCAATTGAAGCGTTTTCTGTTCTCCAAACGAAAAAGTGCGGCTTCTTTTTACCAGGACTATGATTTTTACAATGGCAGGAACGAGGACGATTAAAACGAAACAGTACCTGTATCGGAAACGAACGTTCCTGCCTAAGGTGGCTTCTCTATATTATTGGGATACAATAACATAGAGAAATGGCATTTTATTGGATGCTCTGGTTGGAGGTTAAAATTTATTTTGTAGGAGCCTTTAAGCTAACTGTATGTTCAAAAACTATTTAAAGATCGCCGTCAGGAACCTTTTGCGAAGTAAAGGGTTTTCCTTTATCAATATCAGCGGTCTGGCCATCGGTATGGCCAGTGCTGTTTTGATCCTTTTATGGATCCAGAACGAAATGAGTTTTGACCGTTTTTATAAAAAATCGGACCGGTTATATGTTATGTTCAACCGGGATAAATTTAGCGGGGAATTATGGGCCTGGAACAATACCCCCAAGATAATGGCGCCAACCCTGAAAAAAGATTATCCTGAAGTGGAAGATGTGGTAAGATTTAATAATATTACTTTTCTGACTTCGGTCGCCGAGACGCACATAAACTCAAAAGGTGCCTTTGCCGATAGCGGCTTTCTTAATCTTTTCGATTTTCCGTTGATGGCAGGCAATGCCAAACAGGCACTGAACAGTAATCAATCTATCGTACTTACGGAGAAGTTCGCAAAAAGACTTTTTGGGAACGGAGAAGCGATGGGTAAGATCGTTCGGATCGACAGCTCGGCAGATTTCACGGTGACGGCCATATTAAAAGATCTGCCTTCCAATGCCTCTTTTGAATTCGATTACTTGCTGCCCTGGGCATTTATGACCAAATTGGGCTGGGACGATAAATACTGGGGGAACAATTCGATATATACCTATGTCTTGCTGAGGCAGGGTGCCTCCCAATCCGTTTTCGATACAAAAGTAAGGACTATTACCACCAGTCACTCCAAAGAGACCGCAGAAGTGTTCTCCTATCCCCTTAGCAAATTGCATTTGTATGGTGACTCCGAGAACGGGAAGCTGGAAGCAGGCCGTGTAAAAGCTGTCAGGCTGTTTGCAGTAATAGCTGCTTTTATCCTTCTGATAGCCTGTATCAATTTTATGAACCTGAGTACTGCCCGCAGTGAGAAACGTGCCAAGGAGGTGGGTATCCGTAAAGTAGTGGGAGCCTATAAAGGCTCACTGGTGGCACAGTTCATCGGCGAAAGTGTCCTGCTCGCCATCCTGGCTTTTATAGTTGCGCTGTTATTGGTCCAGGTTAGTTTGCGGGGATTCAATCAATTGGTAGCAATGGATCTGCATATCGACTTCGGCAGTCTGTATTTTTGGTTTTTTGCTCTTGGGTTTACCTTATTTACCGGTCTTATCGCAGGGAGTTATCCCGCGTTTTATCTTTCTGCTTTTAAACCGGCTAAAGTATTAAAAGGTACTTTTAAAGGGAACCATGCCCTGGTGACGCCCCGCAAAATATTGGTGGTACTCCAGTTCACCTTTGCCATCGCCCTGATCATATGTACCCTGATCATCGAGCGACAGATACAATATGGGCAGGACCGTGATGCCGGGTATAACAGGAATAACCTGGTCTATAGTTTTACCCAGGGGGATGCCAACAAACATTACCATCAGATCAAACACGATCTGATCAGCTCAGGGGCGGCTGTCTCGGTTACAAAATCAAGTAGCCCCATCACCCAACGCTGGAGCGATGGTTGGGGGTTTGCCTGGGAAGGGAGTAACGAGACAGATAAAAAACTCGATTTTGTGCGGATGGGTGCGGACGCGGATTTTGTCAGGACAATGGGGGTTAAATTGAAAGAGGGAAGGGATATCGATATCAACCAATATCCGACGGATACTTCGGCCATGCTGCTTAACGAATCGGCGGTGAAAGCCATGCGTTTAAAAAATCCCATCGGTAGTATCGTTAAAAGGCAGGATGACCATAGCTGGCATGTGGTAGGCGTCGTCCGGGATTTTGTCTTTGAATCCCCGTTTGAAAAAAAGATCAGCCCGACCATGATCATCGGACCGACGGATTTTTTCCAGGTGATCCATTATAAATTGAACCCTGCGCATCCAACTGCCGCCAATCTGGCCAAGGCGGAGAAAGTATTCAGACAATACAATCCGCAATATCCGTTCGAATATATATTTGTGGATGAGGCCTATGCGAAAAAATTTAAGGAAGAACAGCGCATCGGGAAGCTGGCGGCCTTATTTGCCGGGCTTACCATCTTTATTTCTTCCCTGGGATTATTTGGGCTGGCCACCTATATGGCCGAGAACCGCATCAAAGAGATCGGCGTCCGAAAGGTATTAGGGGCAAGCGTTTCAGGCATTACCACCCTGTTGGCAAAAGACTTTGTCAAACTGGTCCTGGCCGCATTTGTGATCGCTTCTCCAATCGCCTGGTTTTTCATGGGCAAATGGTTGGAAGATTACGAATACCGGATAGACATAGGCTGGGGTGTTTTTGCCTTATCGGGAATTTTGGCCCTGCTTATTGCCGTACTTACCGTAAGTTACCAATCGATAAGAGCGGCTCTGGCCAACCCGGTAAAAAGCCTGCGCAGCGAATAAATAAGCGAATAAATAATTTACTCACTTCGTAAAGCCTTCATCGGATTCATCAATGCAGCGGCAATCGCCTGATAACTTACCGTAAGCAGGGTTATCGATAAGGCCCCCAGACCGGCAGCTCCGATCACCCACCAGGAAATATGGGTATGGTATTCATATTGCTTCAGCCATTGGGTCAGGTAATACCAGGCAATGGGGATAGCGATGAGAAAAGAGATGATGACCAGCCTGACAAAATCCCTGGACAGCATTCTCCAGAGAATAAAGACGGAAGCGCCTAATACCTTCCGTATACCGATTTCCCGGGTACGTTGTTCCGCTACGAAGGAAGCCAGACCAAAAAGACCAAGACAGGAAATAAAAATGGCGAGTACGGCGAAGAAGGTGGCCAGGTTCCCGATCCTTTCTTCATCGGAAAATTTCCGGGCATAATCTTCATCCACGAATTTGTATTCGAAAGGGCTGCCGGGATTAAATCGTTTAAAGACCGGTTCAATTTTTTTAATCCCTTCCCGGAAAGGGAGAGAAGGTTTGATCTTTATGGTGATTACACCGGTCCATCCGTAATCCAGGAAAAAAATGGTTGGTTTTACCGGGGAATAAGGGGATTCCATCACCATATCTTTCGAAATACCGACAATAGTATGGTCTTTTCCGTTCCAGCGCATGATCTCGCCTACGGGTTTTTTTAACCCGGTGAGCTTTACGGCTGCTTCATTCAGAATAAAGGCTCCCGTATCCGTGGGGAAGTCCCTGGAAAAATCCCTGCCTTCCCTCAACTGCCATCCAATAGTTTTGCCATAATCATGAGTGGCCGCAACAATCGCAAAAAGAGGCACGGCATTGGGATCTTTGCCTTTCCATTCGAACCCGATCTGGTTGGAAAAGATCTCAGTGGCAGGGCTGTTGGATTCTGCCATATTCTCGATGCCCCCCGTGTTCAGCAATTCGCTGCGCAGCGAATTGTATTTTCCATAGATCTCGGGTGTATTCATATATATACTGATCAATCCTTCCCGGGAATAACCTACGGGACGGTTCTTCGCATATTGTATCTGCCGGAAAACGATGATCGTTCCGATGATCAGGGTAATGGAAACGGTGAATTGTACGACTACCAGGACTTTACGGGGAAGTGATGCAAAACGTCCTACCCGGAAACTGCCTTTTAACACCTTGATCGGTTTAAAGGAAGAAAGATAGAAGGCGGGATAACTGCCGGAAACAAGACCGGTGACCAGTGTAAACACAAGGTTGATCAGCCAGAAATACGGGTTGCTCCAGGGAATGGACATTTTTTTGTCGGCCAGGCCGTTAAAGAAGGGGAGGGCCAGTAAAATAAGACCGATGGACAGGACAAAGGATAATAACGCCACCAGGAGGGATTCGCTGAGGAACTGTCCTATCAGCTGTCTGCGCAAGGAGCCGATGGCTTTGCGGATACCCACTTCCTTGGCGCGTTTCTCACTGCGGGCGGTACTCAGGTTCATAAAATTGATACAGGCGAGTAAGAGCACGAATACGCCGATAATGGCAAAAAGTTTGACGAACTGGATACGGCCGCCAACCACTTTGCCGTTCTTAAACTCGCTGTACAGACGCCATTTATCCATTGGCTGCAAAATGACTTCTTCCTTGCCTTCGTTGACATGTTTTTTGGGAATGTCTTTGATCTTTGTCGTTATCTTATCAAAATCTCCCTTTGGCTGTATCTGTACGAAAAGCTGATAGGAATGATTGCCCCAATTGGTCAGACTGTTTTTCATCCAGGGCTCGAGGCTGATGTATTTATCCCAGGGCATGATGATATGCATATCGAAAAAGGAAGTATTGCGGGGCAGGTCTTCATAAACACCCCCTACCTTCATATCCGATTTGTTATCGACCCGGATGATTTGATTCATGGGATCGGCATCCCCGAAAAGCGCTTTGGCCACAGACTGGCCAATTAATAGGGTGGAGATGTCATTGAGTGCGTCCAGGCGGCCTTTTATCATTTTGAGAGATACCATGGCGGGAAATTCCGGCTGGGTCCACAAACCCGATTTTAATATCTTTTTATCCCCTACGGCTAAAATATGATCAAAATTCCAGGAGGCCAGGGTAACCTGTTTGAAATCATCATTATGTTTGGTCCGTAATTCCATGCCCATGGGGATGGAAACGGCCGACCCGGTCCCCGTTTGTCCGTTAAAGGTCTGGGTGGTCATTAATTGCGCCAGCCGGCCATGATTTGTATGGTAATGATCAAAGGTCAGCTCATCGGATATCCACAATCCGATCAGCAGGGCTATTGCCATGCCGGTTGCCAGACCGATAATGTTGATGGCAGAATATCCTTTGCTTTTAAGGAGGTTTCTCCAGGCGATCGTAAAATAATTTCTGATCATGGTTTTGGCTGGCTTTTGGAAGAAAAGACAACCGGCCGGCGACTATGTTGCATCAATTGGTTCCTATCGGAAAAAAAGGATACCTGTTCGGGCAAAGATCTTTATAATCCTTTAGGGATGGAGGCGATCAATCTTTGCGTATAGGCTTTTTGCGGGTGGTTATATACCGTCTCCGCCTTTCCGATCTCCTCGATCCTGCCTTTGTTCATCACAAGGATTCGGTCGCTGATATAACGTACGACGCCAAGATCATGCGAGATAAAAACCACCGTGAAACCGAATTCTTTTTTCAGGTCGTTCAGCAGGTTAAGAACCTGGGCCTGAACACTAACGTCGAGGGCCGAAACGGATTCGTCGCAAACGATAAAGGAGGGGGAAAGGGCCAGTGCCCGGGCGATAACGATCCGCTGCCGCTGGCCGCCGGAAAATTCGTGCGGGTAACGGTAAAAATGTTCTGCTTTGAGGCTTACTTTTTCCAGCAGCTCCATGACCCGATCTTTCCGTTCCCGGTTGGAGGGAATAATACCGTGTACCTGGAGCGGTTCTGCAATGGCCGAGCCAATGGTCATCCGGGGATTGAGGGAGGAGTAGGGGTCCTGGAAGATGATCTGGATGTCCTTACGCAATTTCTTCAGATCCCCGGGTTTGGTCGTGGCCAGATCGGATCCCTGATAGCGTATATTTCCGGAGGTCGGCTCGATCAGCCGGAGCAGGGCCCTGCCCAGCGTAGTCTTTCCGCAGCCGGACTCACCTACCAGGCCTAAGGTTTCCCCTTTGAAGACCGTGAAACTTATGTTGTCGACGGCTTTGGTAAACTTTGTTATTTTGCCCAAAAATGTTTTTTCCGCAGGAAACCAGACTGATAGATCCTGTGCCTGGACAAGCGGTGAAACCGTTGTTTCTTTTACTGTCTCCGCTGTTATTTTCGCTTCGGGCTCCAACTCAGGTACTATCTCTTTCATTTCCCCTTTTTCATCCACCTCCATAAAATCGCTTACCACAGGCAATCTTTCCCCCTTTGGGTGCAGAACAGGACGGCAATTCAGCAAACCCTTCGTATAGGGATGGCGGGGATGGTGGAAAAGGGTCGCAACGGGTCCTTCTTCCACCACATTTCCTTTATATAGAACCAGGGCCCTGTCCGCAATCTCGGCCACCACACCGAGGTCGTGGGTGATAAAGATGACACCTATATTTTCCGTTTGTTGTAATTCCCTGATCAGTTCAAGGATGGTCTTCTGCACGGTTACATCGAGTGCCGTGGTCGGCTCGTCACAGATCAGCAGGGAGGGATGGCTGCTCATAGCCATGGCGATCATTACCCGTTGTTTTTGCCCTCCGCTTAACTCATGCGGAAACCTTCCATAAATTCCGGCCGGATCGGGAAGTTTCACTTTTTCAAAAAGGGAGATAGCCCGTTGTTTGGCTTCTTTTTTCGAAACCGGTTGGTGTGCACGGACAGCTTCGGCAACCTGGTTCCCACAGGTAAAAACAGGATTCAGGGAGGTCATCGGTTCCTGAAAGATCATGGCTATTTCCTTTCCCCGGATCTTTTGCATTTGCTGCGGACTTTGTGTTAACAGGTCTGTCCTTCGTCCCTGACTATCTGTAAAAAAGATCTCCCCGGAAAGGTACATGGCCGGTGGGGTTGGCAATAATTGCAGAATAGAGAGAGAGGTGATGGATTTTCCGGACCCGGATTCACCGACCAGCGCGACAATTTCACCCCGGCTTACCTGCAGATCGATTCCGCTGACCCCGGGTGTTATCCCGGTTTCTGAACGAAAACCAATGCAAAGGTTATGAATGGATAATAGTGGGGACATAAAGTAGCTGCAAGCTACTTCACTTTTTGAATATGTTTAATGGAATGTACGACTTCAGGGGTGGGATAATAAATCAGGCAGACAGCACAGTCCTCCATCGGCATTTCCGGGTCAATTTCGAAGGTGAATATATCTCCCCGAACAAGACCGGTTGCTCCAAAATTGCAAACATTGGCAACGGTGAATACATGGGTATAAATGCTGTCATTGGCGGTGTTCTTCCAGTTGTCCACCACTTTTGTTGAATCCGTACTTCCCTGTAACAGCTGGACCACAAAATGAGAGCAGGTGGCGTCGATCACCAGTTTTCCCGTCAGGGATGTTCCCAGCCGCTCGGGTCTGCAGGTAAAACTGCAGGTCAGTACCAGCAGGAGCAGGATGGGCAGGACTGTCTGGCGGGCCATATCTTTTTTTCTTACCTGACAAGGACCGGCAACGGTTCGTTGCATGTGACCCAGAATTTCAGAACCGGAGATGCCTGACAGTAAGACCGTTGTTAATCAATTGTTTCAGAGAATCGATTCCGATTTTGATATGTTTCTCTACGAATTCCCCGGTTACTTTCAGATCGCTTTCGGCAGTCTTGACTCCCTCGGGGATCATAGGTTGATCGCTGACCAGCAGCAGAGCCCCTGTAGGGATCCTGTTAAAAAAACCAACGGAAAAAATGGTGGCCGTTTCCATATCGATGGCATAAGCCCTGACCTTTTTCAGGTATTCCTTAAAGACTTCATCGTGTTCCCAGACGCGTCTGTTGGTAGTATAAACCGTTCCGGTCCAATAATCCACCCCATAATCCCGGATAGTGGTGGAGATGGCTTTTTGAAGGGCGAAAGCGGGCAGGGCAGGGACTTCGGGAGGGAAATAATCATTCGAGGTTCCTTCACCCCTGATGGCGGCAATGGGGAGGATAAGATCACCCAGTTTATTTCGTTTCTTGAGCCCCCCGCATTTTCCCAGGAAAAGCACGGCCTTGGGTTCGATGGCCGTGAGCAGATCCATGATCGTAGCTGCGGTAGGGCTGCCCATTCCAAAATTGATGATGGTGATATCCCCGGCAGTAGCGCATTGCATGGGTTTGTGTTCGCCGACCACTTTAACGTTGTGCCACTGCGCGAACAGTTGTACATAATTTTCAAAATTGGTCAAAAGGATATATCCTCCGAAGTTTTCCAGTTTTTCGCCGGTGTACCTGGGTAACCAATTCTGAACAATTTCTTCTTTGCTCTTCATAAAGCTAATTTACGAAATTCATTTTTTATCGGTAACGATCCGTAAATTTAACAAATAGTTCCCTCCCATGATCAAGATCTACTATCCGACCCATACGCTCAAAATTAAAGAACCGGAAAAGGGAAAAGAAGAAATATGGGATGAATTGCGAAAATCATGGGTTCGCCTCACACCCGAAGAATGGGTTCGCCAAAATTTTATACAGTACCTGCTGCAGATCAAACGTTATCCAGCCTCCAATATCGCGGTGGAAAGAAAAATAAAATTAGGGGAACTCAACAAACGGTTCGATGTCCTGGTTTTTGACCGTGCTGCCAAACCCTGGATGATGATCGAATGTAAAGCAATGGAGGAAAAACTGGATAGCCGGGTCCTCTGGCAGGTTCTGCGTTATCATATGGCCATACCGGTTAAATACCTGGTCATCACCAACGGAGAAGAGTGTCATGCCTTTATTAAAGGATTGATCGATTTTGAAGAAATGACCACGCTGCCCGGGTATGACGAATGAAATCCTTTTTAGCCCGGATATGATTTCCTTGATCTACTGATGAACTATCAATGATCTATTGATGGAAGCTTGTTCCGATAAATTGCAGGGCATCGGTAATGCCTGTACGCCAATAGGTCCAGTTATGAGACCCATCCCGCACCCGGTATTCATGGGGTACATTTTTTTCCAGCAGGGCGATATGCAGCAGGCAATTACCCTTTGTCAGGTGATCATCATCCCCGCAATCGATCCAGTAACGGACCTTTTTTAATTCATCGGCGGATCTGGTCGCCACGATATTGAGAATGGAATTGCTGTTCCAGGCTTTATTGAGCCTTTCTTTACCCTTAAGTCCTCTTCCGTATAACTCTCCGAACACCCTTTCATACGAATCGTCGGGCATGCCGGACATTGTGTTGTCATCATTGACGGCCGCACTAAGCGCTGCAGCGGCGGCAAATAATTCCGGATACTTCATGGAATAGATCAGTGTGCCATAACCGCCCATGGAAAGACCGGCTACACCTCTGTAATGTTTATCGGCTTTGATCCGGTATGTTTTTTCAATGGCTGGCATAAACTCTTTAATGAAGAAATCCTCATATTTTTCCTTACCGTCATAGGAATTGATATACCAGCTGGAGTCGCCATTCGGCATGACTATGATCATCGGCGGGATCGTTCCATCGGCAATAGCTTTATCGGCATATCGGTTGATCTCGCCAAACTGCAGCCAGCCTGTATTGTCGTCCGTATATCCATGAAGGAGATAGACGACCGGATAACTTCTGTCCGAGGTGGCATAATCCGCAGGCAGATAAATCGTATACCGGACATCTTTATTCAGGATCGGGCTTTTAACCGTTCGTTCTTCGATCACTTTGCCGGTGGATTGGCCGGACGCCATATGAAACAGGAAAATACTGAGCAGGAAGACCGAAAAGCATTTTTTCGTCAGAAGCTGTTGCAAAGGTTGATGCATAAGGGGCAATGATTTAAACAATTTAGCAAGATTTCGTAGTCTTGCAATTTAATGGATTAAGCCCCTATTTAACCATAATAATTCATCCTTTTTTATTCATTTTGTGCGGGCAAAGGCAAGAACACTGTTGTTTTTGCCGGTATTCCGTTCATCGATATCAAATTCGCCGGTACTTTTGAGCAAAGGCACCAGTTTACGGAATCCATAATTCCTGGGATCGAAATCGGGTTTCTTTTTCAGCAGGAGATTCCCTAATTCTCCTAAGAAGGCCCAGCCGTCTTCGTCGGCCAGGTCATTGATACTATCGTTGATGAGTTTGATCGTTTCTTTATCCATCCTCCGGATGGTGTCTTCGGATCTGGCCGTTTCTTCGGTTCTGGTAGTCTCGGCTTGTGCCTGGACAGGAGAGGGCGGCTGTTTGTCGTTCTCTTGTTTGTCGTTCTCTGCCCGTTTAGCCGGGGAAGGAGTTTTTTGATTGCCCTTTTTTGCAGGAGCATTGGCTATTGCAACATTCCCGGCTGACCTTCGGGAGGCGGGAGCCTGGGGAGCAGCAGGAAGGACGGCTGTTTTGCCGGAAGTCGTTTTTTCCTTACTGAGGATCTCCAGGTAAATGAACTTATTACATGCTGAAATAAAGGCAACCGGCGTTTTCTTTTCGCCCAATCCAAACACCTTCATACCGCCCTCCCGTAGCCGGGTGGCGAGCCTGGTAAAATCGCTGTCGCTCGAGACAATGCAGAACCCATCGACCTGTCCGGTATATAAGATATCCATAGCGTCGATGATCATCGCCGAATCGGATGAGTTCTTGCCGGAGGTATAACTGTATTGCTGGACCGGTGAAATGGCGTTTTCAAGTAGCACGGTTTTCCAACCCGAAGATGTGGGCCTGGTCCAGTCTGCATAAATACGTTTGAAGGTAGGCGTTCCGTATTTGGCAATTTCCTCCAGCATCTCCCTGATATGATGGTAAGGAACATTGTCAGCATCGATTAGAACGGCCAGCCTGGGATCCCTTGGTGTTGTTTCCATACCATTGCTTTATATTTCAATTCTCTTATGGGAAAATGCCCAGCTCTGCATAAGATGTGCCCACTTTATTGATAGCGACCACATAGGCGGCAGTACGCATATCCGGGATCCGGGGGTTGCTTTTCCAGCAATCCATGATCTCCCGGGTAGCGGCAGTCATGGTTTCTTCCAAGCCGCTGTTTACCAGGTCCACCTCATCGGCTCCGTGCATAATAAATTCTTTCTCCTGGGTGCTGACCTTTTTGCCTGTAAGACCTTCAATCTGACCAAGGATATGAGTGTTCATATTCTCTGTGAATCGTTTTTCCATACGCCCGTAACGGACATGGCTTAAATTCTTCAGCCATTCGAAATAGGAGACGGTTACCCCTCCGGCGTTCAGGTACATATCGGGCACGACCAGGGTTCCTTTTTTTATAAAAACTTCGTCAGCTTCCGGCGTCAGAGGACCATTGGCGGCCTCCCCGATGATACGGGCTTTTACATTCGGCGCATTTTTTCCATTGATCACATTTTCCAGGGCTGCAGGAATAAGTATATCGCATTCAAGTTCCAGCGCATCGCCCGAATTAGCCAAATTGGTAGCGCCCGGGAAATTCAGTATGCTGCCGGTCTTTTTCCGATGTTGGAACACCTCTTCTTCATTCAATCCCGCAGGGTTCATAATGGCACCTTCGAATTCAGCCAGAGCTATCACTTTCGCTCCGCCTTCCCGGAAGAACTTGGCGGCATGATAACCAACGTTACCCAGGCCCTGAACGACTACCGTTTTCCCTTCGACTCCCGGTTTCAATTTAAGTTTGTCCATCATTTCGGTCATGTTGCAAACTTCGCGGATCCCGAAGAATACACCGAGGCCCGTTGCTTCGCGACGGCCGCGAACGCCTCCCTGTGAAACGGGTTTACCGGTAACACAGCCCAGCGCATCGATCTCGCCGGGGCGCATACTGGTATAAGTATCGAGAATCCACGCCATTTCGCGTTCGCCCGTTCCGTAATCCGGGGCGGGTACATCGGTACCCGGACCTATGAAATTCTTTTTGATCAGTTCGGAGGTATACCGGCGGGTGATCTTTTCCAGTTCATAAGGCGTATACTTCTTGGGATCGATGGTGATCCCCCCTTTCGCACCGCCAAAAGGCACATTGACAATGGCGCATTTGAAGGTCATCAGGGCCGCCAGGGCCATTACCTCATCCAGGTTTACGGATAAGGAGAAACGGATACCTCCCTTACAGGGAGTTTTATGATGGGAGTGCTGGACCCGATAGGCTTTGATCACTTCCACTTTATCTCCGATCTTAACGGGGAAATGCATCCGGTATACGGAATTGCATTGTTTGATCTGCTCCAGGATGCCCGGATCCCAGGTCGTGAATAGGGCGGCCTTGTCGAAGCTTTTTTCTATAGCGTCAAAAAATTTGTACTCGTTTTGTCCTGCCATGACCTTGAATTTTTATTTTTTTCATTGATATTTCGATACAAGCAATCTATTAAACAAGCTATCTATTAAAAATTGTACGGTGGCTTCACCGTTCAAACATAATACGCAAGGCTCAAACCCGGGAACTTTCTTTCTCGAAACGGCTTATTTTCCTATCCAACCGGGCTATATAAAGGACTAAACCTATAAAAATGGTTACCAGGATGGTGACAACGATATAGATCTTTCCATTGGCCCTTAAAAGATCCGCCATCTCTACTTTATCAGCACCTCCTTTGTTTAGGGTCGTGCCGTCCTGTGCACTCGCGGTCAGGCTAAAGAACCAAAAGGGTAACAAAAGGAGCAGGGAATAAATTTTATACTTCATTACTGATTTTCTTTAACTTCCAACAATTGCAGACGAATGCGCAAACTCGTAATCCATACTCCCAGCAAAGTCCATCCGGGAACGGCGCAAGGCCAGAAGATCATTCGCATACGTGCATCGATATTATTAAATGCCGGGTTTCCACCCATTCCACCCGGATGGAGGCTCTCGACCATACGGGGAATGATCCAGATAGTAGGGAACAGCATAGCGAAAGCGAAAATATTGTATACCGCCCCGATCCTGGCACGTTTGTCCATATCTGTCATGGAATTGCGTAATACCAGATAGGCCAGGTAGATCAGCAGGGCGATCACTGCTCCCAGTTGTTTGGGGTCATTGCTCCAGAAGGCACCCCAGGTGAATCCCGCCCAAAGGGCGCCGGTAAGTACGCCTAAAGAGCCGAATACCAGGCCGACTTTGGCATATTCTAACGCGTAAACATCGAATATATGATTATTGGTACGCAGAAATTTAATGGAGTAGATGACGGAAATGATAAAAAAGATCATCATCGAAAACCACATCGCCACATGAAAATAGAGATTGCGGATCGTTTCATTTAAAATAGGTTTAGCGGGTACACCACCTAAAAAACCGGCGATAATCGTAATTAATAAAAGCGCGACTCCTACTATTTTCCACCAATTCTTTCGAAGCATAAGACATTCTTGAAAGGGGGCTGACTGTTTATAAGAAAATATAATCCTTTATCAATCAGCTTACACCTGGGTTTGGAGTAGCAAAATTAGGGGAAACAAGGAGGATAACCGGCAAACGGATTTCCGAAACACGAAAATTAATTGAAGAACGGGGTTTTCATCCGATCCTTGATCAATACAGCGATAATTACCGTAGAACCTAAAGAAAAATCAAAAATAAACGAGATTTTAGGTAAACTTAAACAGACCGAAATTTAATCCTTCCAAAGAAAAGGGAACAGGATAATGGCCAGCACAATGATCATTACATCCAATCCACCCAATAAAAGCACCATTTCAGCAAGACCGCCCTGTAAAACCTTTTCGAAGGCAATGGTGGAAACCTTGTTGAGCAGTAATAGCTGGGGGATAATGAGCGGAAAACCAAGGATGGCCATCAACGCTGCGTTCTGCCCCGCCCGCGCTGCAATCGCGGCCAGAAAAGTGAATACCAGGCTAAGACTGATTCCTCCAAAACAACTGATCAATACAAAGACAGGCAGCGCAGGGAGAGGATTGCCCAGCATAAGTAGAAAAAGAAACAGGCTTACCAGGGTCATCAGCAGCATCAGCAGGGCATTAAACAACAGTTTGGCCAGGATAAAATCCCTGGCTCCTGCGATCGAATAAAAATACAGAAGGCGTCCCCGCCCTTCCTGTAAAAAGCTTTTGGCCACTGCATTTACACTGATGAACAACTGGATCATCCAGAACAATCCTTTCCAAACCAAGGCCTCCGGTTCTCCCATGGACAGGTACAGTACAAAAATGGTGGAGGCTACATATAAAAGGACTCCATAAAAAGTGTATTGCTGTCTTATCTCCAGCAGGAGGTCTTTTTTGAAAAGAGCAACTATACCCCCCACCCCCCTGAAGGGGGAGTCAGAACCAGGAGATTTTTTAAATGATTTATTTGTTAAAGCAGTCATAATATTTTTTTATTTAACCATCCCACCGGTGATGTCTTCTTTTATTTCATTCCAACTTCAGGGGGTTAGGGGGCTGTCCGGGGGCAAATGATAACAATGTCTGCAACGTGGTTCATAATTGTCTTTTTCCCCCAGCAAAACTTGTGCGGAGGACCCTTTTTTCCGGTAAGAATAGTTAGCAATATTTCCACATTTTACACATATGGCATGCAACTTGGTAATATATTCAGCCATAGCAAGAAGGTAAGGCATTTGGCCAAAAGGTTTACCGGTATAGTCCATGTCCAAACCGGCAACGATCACCCGGATTCCGCGTAAGGCCAGTTGGTCGCAGACTACCGGTAATTGATCGTCAAAGAATTGCGCCTCGTCTATCCCTACTACGTCTGCCTCGCCGGCAAACAGCAGGATAGTTTGAGAATTATCCACAGGGGTGGAGGGGATGGCATTTTCATTGTGTGAAACAATATCCTTTTCATGGTAGCGGGTATCCATGGATGGTTTGAAGATCTCAACCTTCAGGTTGGCAATTTTTGCCCGTTTTAACCTCCGGATCAGTTCTTCTGTTTTTCCGGAGAACATAGATCCGGAAATGACCTCTATCCAGCCACGTTTTTCACCTTTAATATGAGGCTCGATAAACATAATGGTTGTACATTTTTTGAAAAAGGAATTTGTTATAAACTAACATATATTCATTAAAGCAGAGCCTCGAGCCAAATTAGGTTCGGAATTTGTTATAACTTTATAATATCTCCTTATACTAATATACTAACCCGGTAAAGGCCTGTTCAATACTACCATGGAACGACTACAAGAACTTATCACCCAACTGAAGGAACAATTTGAACGACAGGGCGACCTTTCGCAATTGATCCAAACCACCCGGATGCTGGAAGCCGAACTTGCCCGTTTATCCGGTCAGGCTACCCTGCACCAGAATGGGGCTAACCGGGGGTCTGCAAAAGTAGCGGTTATGATGCCATCCTCCATGAAAATGTATGCCGGTCAACAAGCAGTTTCCGATGTTCCTGTTCCTGTCATAGTGGAAAGAGGCGAAGGGAAGGCCGAAATAAAAAATCTGAACGAACTGCGGGGCGGACAGGAAAGATCAGGTTTTGAGCGAACTCCGGCAGAAAAGAATCAACAGGAGAGGACGCCTTTTGAAAAAACACCGGCAGAAATACCTCCCGCAGAAAGGTCTGTAACGGAATTTCCGCTGTCATCCAAAAATTCAGTACGTCCGGTCGCCGCTCCCAAAGAAAACAGATCCTATCCTTTCGATCCCCTCTCGGAAATTCCAACACTCGCCCAACAGCAGGTTCCCAGGGAGCTAAATGATGTGATCGCAGGTAATAACGGTTTCTCTTCAAGGAATGATTCGTTGAAAGTGAATGTCGTAGAGTTATCCGCAGCATTGAATGAGGCTCCGGTCCGTGACCTGAAAAAGGCCATAGGGGTCAACGACCGTTATATTTTTATCAGTCAGTTATTCCGGGGAGATGAAGTGATGTATGAGCGTAGTATCAAGACCATAAACGGGTTCCGGATATTGCCGGAAGCAGAATACTGGATGGAGAGGGAGCTAAAGGTCAAATTGGGCTGGGATGAGAATCGGGAGGCTACCCGTCATTTTTATCAATTGGTCAAAAGGCGTTTTGCCTGAATATAGCCCGTTACCTTCTCCGTTGCTCCTTTTTTGGTCAACACATAATTCCGGGAAGCTTCCCCCGCCAAACGGCATTGTTCCGGATCTCCCAGGAGCCTGTTGAAGACAGATTCCGCTTCCAGTGCGCTGTCTATCACCAAACCTCCACCGCAATCCACCAGTTCCAGCACTTCGATATATTTTTCGATCACCGGGCCGAAAACCACCGGTTTTCCGTATACAGCCGCTTCCAGGACATTATGCACACCGTCACTGCCAAATCCTCCTCCAACATAGGCGATGGTTGCGTAGGAATACAGACGGGATAACATCCCTATATTATCGATTATCAACACATTGGCTTCGCTTCCTGTGTCTGTAGCGGATATCCTGCCCGCCAAAACCTCCCTGGGGTCATCTGCCGTCCATTGTGAATACCGGACGGCGTGACGGAACAATTTCTCCACCTCCTGCAACCTGGCTTCCCCGATTTCATGGGGAGCGATGATAAACCTGTACTCAGGATGCGTATTGGCAAAATGATCCAGTTCTTCTTCATCTTCCTCCCAGGTACTACCGGCAACAATGACCGGAAAATCCCTGCAAAAGGCTCCGATGGCGGGGATGGCTTCAAATTCCTCCGCAATTTCAACTACCCGGTCGAAACGGGTATCCCCTCCGATACTTACATTTTCTGAAAGCCCCAGTTTTCCCAGCAATTTTTTGGATTCTTCGGTTTGTACGAAAAGATGCCTGAAACATTCCAGCATATACCGGTGTAACCTGCCGTACCACTTAAAAAATGGCTGATCCGGGCGGAAGACCCCGGAAATGAGCAATGCAGGTATATTCCTTTTCTTTAATTCTACCAGATAATAGAACCAATAATCATATTTTACCCAAAGTACCAGGTCCGGACCTACATAATCGATGAACTTGCGGGCATTCCTGCGGGAGTCAAGGGGTAAATAAAAAATATGGTCAGCTCCGGAATAGTCTTTTCTTATTTCATAACCGGATGGTGAAAAAAAGGTAAGGACCACCTTCGACTCAGGAGCCATCTGTTTCAGGCTCTCCAGTACCGGCCTTCCCTGCTCAAATTCCCCCAGGGAGGCGCAATGCATCCAGATCACCTGTTTTTTCCCGGCTTTTCCAGTGCCCTGCCCGGTTATGCTTCTGTCTTCGCTCCCCTTCGGTTTTACATTTCCCATATCCGGATCACCGGCCATTTCAGCACGGATCCTGTTCAGGATATCCCTTCTCCCCTCCCGCCAAAGCTTTGCTTTCCGGTTCCAGGGAGTGATCAGAAAAATGCCTGTCTTATAAAGCCAAAGAAAAACATGATAGAAAATTATACTCACGTGTCTGTAAATTAATGTCCTTTCAAACCTGTTTCAACCGTTAATACCTCAGTTATACCGCTTTGCAGCATTGGATAAACCACATTTTTGCAGTAGGTTTGTGCCCGTTTAAACCCATGAGCTATGCGACCCATTCAAATGGTAGACCTGAAGCGACAGTATGCTAAGATAAAGAATGAAGTGGATACGGCGATCCAGGATGTATTGGACAATGCCTCCTTTATTAATGGGAAAGCGGTCAGTGACTTTGCAGGTGGCCTGGCAGGGTATCTCGGGACAAAGCACGTAATTCCCTGTGCCAATGGGACGGACGCTCTTCAGATTGCCATGATGGCACTGGATCTGCAACCCGGCGACGAGGTTATCACTCCTTCTTTTACCTATGTGGCTACTACCGAAGTCATAGCCCTGTTAAGATTGAAACCGGTATTTGTGGAGGTTGATCCCCGAACCTTTTGTATCGATCCTGCTGCCATAGAAAAAGCCATTACCCCCAGAACCCGGGCGATCGTTCCCGTTCATCTTTACGGACAATCAGCCCCGATGGAAGAGATCATGCGGATCGCAGATCAGCACAAGCTATTTGTAATAGAAGACAATGCCCAGGCAATAGGAAGTAGTTATACGTTCAGCAACGGTTCTGTCAAAAAAACGGGCACAATCGGGACGATCGGCACAACCTCTTTTTTCCCATCCAAGAATTTAGGCTGTTATGGGGACGGAGGGGCAATATTTACGGATGACGATACGTTAGCTAACCGGTTGAAAATGATTGCCAATCATGGGCAAAGTAAACGTTATTACCACGACCTGGTAGGTTGCAACAGCCGGCTGGATTCTATTCAGGCGGCCGTTCTGAATGTGAAACTGAAAGAGCTGGATGTTTATATCACAGCCAGAAGGAAGGTCGCTGATTATTACGATACTGTTTTCCGTACCCATCCGAAGATTTCTGTTCCTTACCGGGCATCCTACAGCCATCATGTTTTCCATCAGTATACATTGTTGCTGGAAGGGGTCAGCCGGGACGGACTGAATGAATACCTGGCTGCAAGGGACATACCTTCGATGATCTATTATCCTGTTCCTGCCCATCGCCAGAAAATGTTTGCCGCCTGGGGCGGGGCAGATTATCACTTACCCACTACCGATTGGTTGACGGAAAGGGTCATTTCCCTGCCTATGCATACGGAGCTGGAGGAAGAACAATTGCAGGCCATAAGTACAGCCGTATTGGAATTTGTAAAAAATTAATAATTTCTTCTCCTAACTTAAACCTTTTTTAAACAAATCATTATGAAAATTGCAGTCGTTGGAACCGGTTATGTGGGCCTGGTCACAGGTACTTGTTTTGCAGAGACGGGGAATGATGTTATCTGCGTGGATATCGATGCCGGTAAAGTGGAAAAATTGTCCGGCGGCCAGATCACCATTTATGAGCCCGGTTTGGAAAAACTGTTCCTCCGCAACCTGAAGGAAGAGCGGCTTAGGTTTACAACCAATCTGGAAGAAGGGATAAAGGATGCGCAGATCATTTTCCTGGCCCTGCCGACCCCTCCCGGAGAGGATGGCTCGGCGGATCTTAAATATATATTGGGGGTATCGGATCACCTGGGAAAGATCCTTACTTCCTACCAGGTTATTGTGGATAAAAGTACGGTTCCGGTGGGCACGGCCGAAAAGGTCCGGACTGCTATCGCCAAAAATTATAAAGGAGAATTCGATGTAGTATCCAACCCTGAATTTTTACGGGAAGGTGTGGCCGTAGAAGACTTTATGAAACCGGACCGCGTCGTTATAGGCACTTCTTCCGAAAGGGCCAGAAAGGTCATGGGTGAATTATACGGGCCTTTTGTGCGCCAGGGTAACCCGATCATTTACATGGACGAACGTTCCGCCGAATTGACCAAATATGCCGCCAACTCTTTCCTGGCTACCAAGATCACCTTTATGAACGAAGTAGCCCTGTTGTGTGAACGGTTGGGTGCGGATGTGGACATGGTGAGAAGAGGGATAGGAAGTGACGAACGTATCGGCAAACGATTCCTTTTCCCGGGTATCGGGTATGGGGGAAGCTGTTTTCCCAAGGATGTACAAGCGCTGGTAAAATCTTCCGCAGAGGTCGATTATGAGTTCAGGATCCTCAATGCGGTCATGGATGTGAATGAGAAACAAAAACTGCATTTATTACCTAAGATCAGTAAATATTTTAAGGGCAGTCTGAAAGGCAAACATTTTGCTCTTTGGGGACTCGCCTTTAAGCCCAATACGGACGATATCCGGGAAGCCCCGGCTTTATATATTATCGATGCGTTGATCAGGGAAGGGGCGACCCTCAGTGTGTTTGATCCGGAGGCTATGAGTAATGTAAAACAGCTTATCGGCGATAAGGTTAGTTATGCGGAAAGCCAGTATGAAGCGCTTGAAGGGGCCGATGCCCTTATCATCGCTACCGAATGGAATGAATTCCGGACCCCTAATTTCCTGAAGATCGTCACTACCCTGAAATCAAAAGTTATCTTTGACGGACGAAACCTTTTCGAGATCGAAGCGATCCGGGAACTGGGGTTCTATTATGAAAGCATCGGGAGGGCTCCGGCCATTCCCGCAGTAAAAAACGCATAAATAATCTGAAGATTCATGGCAAATAAACGTGTATTGATCACCGGAGCCGCCGGTTTCCTGGGTTCCCATCTTTGCGACCGGTTCATAAAGGAAGGCTACCAGGTAGTCGGAATGGACAACCTTATCACCGGCGATCTTAAAAATATCGAACATCTCTTCAAACTGGAGCAATTTGAATTTTACCATCATGATGTCAGTAAATTCATTCATGTTCCCGGAGAAATAAGCCATATCCTGCATTTTGCTTCACCCGCCAGCCCGATCGATTACCTGAAAATACCCATTCAAACCCTGAAGGTAGGTTCACTGGGTACGCATAATTGCCTTGGGTTGGCCAAATCGAAAAAAGCCAGGATCCTGGTAGCCTCTACCTCGGAGATCTATGGTGATCCCCTGGTCCACCCGCAAACGGAAGAATACTGGGGTAATGTCAATCCCGTAGGGCCAAGAGGTGTATACGACGAAGCCAAACGTTTTCAGGAAGCGATGACCATGGCCTATCATAACTTTCATGGCCTGGAGACCCGTATCGTGCGGATATTCAACACCTATGGCCCACGCATGCGTCTCAACGACGGACGTGCTCTGCCCGCTTTCATAGGACAGGCTCTCCGGGGTGAGGACCTTACTGTATTTGGTGATGGCAGTCAGACCCGGTCATTTTGTTATGTTGACGACCTGGTTGAAGGGATCTACCGGCTGCTGCTCAGTGATTATCATTTACCCGTTAATATCGGCAACCCTTCCGAGATCACCCTTCATCAATTCGCGGAAGAAGTGATCGCTCTGACAGGGACCAAACAAAAGATCGTTTATAAACCCCTGCCCGTGGACGATCCCAAACAGCGAAGGCCGGATATCACCAAGGCCCGCGAGATCCTGGGATGGGAGCCCAAAGTAGAACGCAAAGAAGGACTGAAGGCTACTTACGATTACTTTAAATCCCTGTCGCCCGAAGAATGGCGCAAGCTGCCAAAGGAATTTATCAGCAATAAATAAAAATCATTAAACCAGATCAGGTAATATGAATGAAAGGACGATATATGACCCGCTGCTAGACAAAAAAGCCAAGTTGGCTGTGATAGGATTGGGTTATGTAGGATTGCCCATAGCCCTGGAATTTGCTAAAAAGATCTCTGTGATCGGTTTTGATATCAATGCCCGCCGTATCGAGCTGATGCGTAACCATATCGATCCCAGTAACGAAGTGGAGGCTGCTGAATTTGAGGGGAGGGATATTGTCTTCACGGATGACCTGACCGTATTAAAAGAAGCACGGTTTTTTATTATAGCTGTTCCTACACCGGTTGATAAATATAATGTTCCCGATCTGAAACCGCTGATCGGTGCTTCCAAAACCGTTGGAAGTGTACTGAAGGCGGGAGATTATGTCGTATATGAATCAACTACCTATCCTGGCTGTACGGAAGAGGATTGTCTGCCGGTATTGGAGAACATCTCCGGTCTCCGGTTGATGGCCGGTGATTTTAACCTGGGGTATTCTCCCGAGCGGATCAATCCGGGAGATAAAAAGAATACGCTCAGAACAGTAGTTAAAGTCGTATCCGGCAATGATGCCGGATCTCTGGAAGAAATTGCAAAGACCTATGAATTGGTGGTGGATGCCGGTGTCCACAGGGCCCCGTCGATCAAAGTGGCCGAGGCCAGTAAGATCGTGGAAAATACCCAACGTGACCTGAACATCGCCCTGATGAACGAACTTTCCCTGATCTTCGACCGCATCGGCATTAATACTTATGATGTGATCGAAGCGGCGGGTACCAAATGGAATTTTCTGAAATTTCAGCCGGGTCTGGTAGGGGGGCATTGTATCGGGGTAGATCCGTATTACCTGACCCATAAGGCTGCTGCCCTGGGGTATGAATCAAAAGTGATCAGTTCTTCCCGGTATATCAATGACGACATGGCCAAATATGTGGCTCGTAAGATCATAACCCATGTCCTGCGCATCTCCAATGAACCGAGAGTGCTGGTCAAAGGGGTGACCTTTAAGGAAAATGTAAGTGATATCCGTAATTCCAAGATCGTGGATACCGTGAAAGAATTACTGGCTTTTAATATATCGGTGGACGTGGAAGATCCTTACGCCAAGGAAGAGGAAGTACATGAGGAATATGGATTACATTTGACCCGACGTCCGGCAAACAACTATGACGCGGTGATCCTTACCGTGCCGCATGCACCCTACACCAAACTGGACGACGCCTATTTTGCTTCCATAACCCGGGAAGGGGCCCTGATCGCAGATTTGAAAGGGATTTACAGAAACAAGATTACAAGCAGAAAATACTGGAGTTTATAATGGCAACTATTTCAAAGAAAATAATGATCACCGGGGGAGCGGGTTTTATCGGTTCTCATGTAATCCGTTTATTCGTAAAAAAATACCCTGAGTACCAGATCGTTAATCTCGATTCCCTTACCTACGCGGGTAATCTGGAAAACCTGAAGGATATCGAATCCTCCCCGAATTACCGGTTTGAAAAAGGGGATATCACCGATGAACGACGGCTTCAGGAGCTCTTCGAACAGTATTCTTTCGATGCCGTTATCCATCTGGCCGCAGAAAGCCATGTGGACCGTTCCATTCTGGATCCGCTGGCCTTTGTCCGCACCAATGTAATGGGAACTGCCTGCCTGCTGAACGTGAGCATGAGCAATTGGAAAAACGCCTTGGAAGGCAAACTGTTTTATCATGTTTCTACAGATGAAGTATATGGTTCTTTGGGAGCAGAGGGGTTCTTTACCGAGGATACCCCTTATGATCCCAGATCCCCTTATTCTGCGTCCAAGGCTTCTTCCGACCATTTTGTGATGGCCTGGCACCATACCTATGGCCTGCCCGTCCTGCTCTCCAATTGTTCCAACAACTACGGATCTCATCATTTTCCGGAAAAACTGATCCCGTTAATGATCAATAATATCCTAAACCATAAACCTTTGCCCGTCTACGGAAAGGGAGAAAATGTGCGGGATTGGTTATTTGTGGAAGACCATGCCAGGGCGATCGATACTATTTTCCATAAAGGAAGGGTTGGAGAAAAATATAATATCGGTGGTATTAATGAATGGAAGAATATCGATATCGTGCACCTGTTATGTGCGGTCATGGATAAAAAGCTGGGAAGACCGCCCGGAGAATCGGCTAAACTGATCACCTATGTAAAGGACCGGCCGGGTCATGACCTGCGTTATGCGATCGATGCCACCAAACTGAATAAAGAACTGGGCTGGAAACCTTCTTTGCAGTTTGAGGAAGGATTGGAAAAAACAGTAGATTGGTATTTGCTTAATGGGGATTGGGTAAAACACGTGACCTCGGGCGATTATCAGAAATACTATGACCAGCAGTATAAATAGATACAAGCTTCAAGTTTCAAGTTGCAATCTTCAAGGTGCAAGTTGCAAGTTGCAAGCTTCAGGCTTGATGCATTTAAATAGAATAACATGCCTTTTACCAGTACAGAAATTTCCGGGCTCTTTATCTTTGAACCTGCTGTTTTTAAGGACGAGCGGGGATACTTTTTTGAATCCTATAATGAGGAGGTTTTTCAACGTAGCGGGCATCCTATGCGTTTCCTTCAGGACAATCAATCCTTCTCCCGTTATGGAGTCATCCGGGGATTACATTATCAACTCGATCCGCACGCCCAAACCAAGTTGATCCGGGTGCTTCAGGGAACTATCCTGGACGTGGCGGTTGATATCCGTAAAGGCTCCTCCACTTACGGGAAATACCTCAGCATTGAATTATCTGCAGAAAATAAGAAACAACTCCTGATTCCCAAAGGCTTTGCTCATGGATTTTCCGTGTTGAGCGAGACGGCGGAAGTTTCGTATAAATGTGATTCCTTATATAGTAAATCCAGCGAGGGCGGCATCCTTTATAATGATCCGGCTCTTGGAATCGATTGGAAGGTAGCGGAGGATAAAGTAGTTATTTCTTCAAAGGACCTGGAATTACCGGTTCTGTCAGCCTGCCGGAATAATTTTCAATTTGAAGGGTAATATGGAAAAACAAAAAATCCTGGTCACAGGTGCAAATGGTCAATTGGGCAAAGAAATAAGAGAGCTTGCTCCGGCTTTTCCCCGGTTTGTTTTTATTTTTCTGACCCGGGAAGAATTTCCCATTCATGATCTGGCAAAGATCCAACCCTATTTTGAGGAAACGAAACCAGCCTGGTGTATCAATTGTGCAGCCTATACTGCGGTAGACAAGGCGGAGACGGAAAGGGATCTGGCCTATCTGATCAATGGGGAAGCTGTTGGTAAATTGGCAGAGGCCTGCAAAAAAGTAAAGGCCCGGCTCATTCATATTTCCACCGACTATGTTTTTGACGGCAGATCCGCCATTCCTCTAAAGGAAGAGGATGCTACCGGTCCTGTCAATATCTACGGAGCCTCCAAATGGCAGGGCGAACAACTGGCCCTGTTGAATAATGAGGAGACCGTCATTATCCGTACTTCCTGGGTTTATTCGGAGTTCGGGAACAATTTTGTCAAGACGATGATCCGGCTGATGAAAGAGAAACCTTCCATAAATGTGATCGATGATCAGATCGGTTCCCCTACTTACGCCGCCGATCTGGCCAGGGTGATTCTTCAGATCGCAGACGGCGTGAAATTTGTGCCGGGAATTTATCACTATAGTAATGAAGGAGAGATCAGCTGGTTTGAATTTGCCCGGGCTATAAAAGAGCTGTCTCATAGCACCTGCGTTGTGAATCCGATCCCAACCTCCCAATATCCGACGCCTGCGAAAAGACCTCATTATTCCTTATTGGATAAGACCCTGATAAAAAAAACGTATGGGATTACGATCCCTGGCTGGCAGGAGAGCCTGGCTGTTTGTCTCAGACGGCTTTAGCTACAAGCCTCAAGCAAAAGCTCTTTCATGCTTGCAGCTCTTTTATGCTTGCAGCTCTTTCATGCTTGCAGCTCTTTCATGCTTACAGCAATTTCATGCTTGCAGCTATTTAATCGATGTGATAGCCGTTCCTCCGTATTTGCTTTGCGTTTTTATCACTCCGAAACCCGGGGCATACCATTCCGTTCCATCTAAATTAAAGGGTATACCTATCGGTCCGGTTTTAACGGACATCTTACATTTATAACTAATCTTATAACAATCCCAGGTACCGGCATCTGTGGTTATGGATTCTTTGGCTTCCACTTTCCGGTTGGTGCTTACCATAGTAATGGTTTGTGGAAGGCCGTTGTTATTCATATCCATGGTGAATTTCCCGTCTTTAAGGCCATCGCCTACATTCAGGGATGCAGGATATTCCAGGAAAGAATTATCTGCTTTTACTTCCGTCTTGCCATATTGTTCCGCCTGTTGCTGGGGCAGCATCATTTTCATATCGATCAGCATGACCCCTCCGTTGCATTTTATGCTACTGTTTGCCTTGGCTATGGATTTCCCTTTTTTATCGAACATTTCAGAAGCCAGGTGGGCCGTTGTTACACCTCCTGTTGTTGTCACATCCGATACCTGGTAAATTTGTTTACCATTGGGTTCGCCCTTTTTGTTATAAATAGTCATTTCAATGGTCTTATTCTTTTGCAAAAAGAGGTAATGCTGACAATCCTGCGCAAAAGCAGAGAAGGTGAGTAAACTGCAAAAACAACTGAAAATAAGGAAAGAATATATCTGACTGCGGACATTCATGAAATGGCAAGTATGCATAGTCGGTAATTTATATGCGAAAGATAACCAATAACCATTTTCATTACAATACCTCAAAGCGGTGATATTGGCAGGAGAATAATGGAACCTTAAAGGGGAAGCTGATAATAAATAAAATAATTAAATAAAATAACAAATAGTATAATATATAAATTGCTTTAATTCAATTTTATAATTTTTATATTTTCCTTAAAAGCCCTATGTGGATAAAAGATGTCCTATTGGAGTATGCGATCAAAGCAAAATTTTATAGTTTTCGGACTTGGTAACGATCATTTGGGAAAGTCGTCTCCTATGATGTACTCCCGGTTGATCGAAACTTTATAATCCCTATTTATGAAACCTCTTTACTCTGACCGGGTGCGGCTATCTTTCCTTTTTTCTTCCTTTAGCCAAGGTTGTCTTTTCCTTTTATTAATTTGTTTTTCGCTTGCAGGCCCTATCCAGGCATTGCATGCTGAGGGCACGAAGGAAATTATGCCGAATCCGACTAATGGAACGGGTCTTATTGTCTCTACCACGGCCTCTTTCCCACTGGGAAACGTCGGTAGTTATGTTCCAGCTTCCGGACCAACTCCGGGTGATCAGCGAATCTTTTTCCGGATTAAGGATTTTACCAAAGAAAACTTATACTACGGCTTCAATTGGGAGGTGCTGTCTCCGAGTGGTTCACCCATTACTAGTCCATATTCGGATGTGTTCATGAATATTTTTGATCCTACGGGCGTCCTGGTGACCACTATAAATCTTCCTACAGGTTCAGGTGCCGGTTTTATCACCACGTATGCCAATGCAATGGCGGGTCCTGATATAGGTGGGGCTACCCCAGGTGGTTATAGCCCACTGACATTTACCCCAACCAGGAACGGCGATTATTATGTTTCGTTCTATAGAAGTCCTGACGGAGGCATCACCCATATTTCGGGTGGAGAATCGATGCTTTCCAAGTATTTTGATTTAACAGTAGCGAAGACCGATAACACACAATATACCGGCCGTGTGCATTGTAATGAATGGGCTTTTTCGGTTTATAATCCGAATGCGAATGATATTCAGGATCCCAAGATCTCGTCCAATGCGCAGTTCTTTGCCTATACCGTGGATTCGGTCGTAACTAAAGTATATTTTCCGGCATCGGGAGGATTTCAGCCTCTTTCTTATATTTTATCCGTCACTGGATTTGGTGTTCAGAATAATGGGAATTGGTTGGTTGATCGCCAATCTATCAACCTGAAAAACCTGATTCCACCCTATCTTACCAGAGGCTTCAATGTATTTTTAAATGCACCGGATCCCAGTCTTTATCCGGCCTGCGTAATACCCAGCCCGCCTATTCTGGTAAGTCCGACCATTTCCGGTTGTCCGCCCGGGCCATTCAATGTCCGTTTTTCCGCGCCTCAGGCCGGCGACTTTTATATGTTATTTGATTTGAACGGGATTCCCGGATATCAGGCGAATTCTCCAGATCGTTATATTGAACTGATCAACCAGTTACCCGGTATAATCACCTATGTCTGGGATGGGAAGGATGGAACGGGTGTTTCGGTTCCGGCCAACACTACCTTTCCTATTACCTTTTCCTTCCGGAAAGGGAGGATCAATATACCTCTTTATGACGATGAGCTCAATATCAATGGGTTCAGTGTGGATGGTGTGGCACCCATCGGGTCACTCAACACCACACTTTATTGGGATGATTCGAAATTGTCCAGTATGGGTACGGATTGCAGCAGCAACAATAACAACTTTACGGGGATTGGTTATTCCAATACCATTATGGGACAAGCTTCTCCGGGACATGCCTGGAATGGAAATGGAAATTCGGGGCAGGTCATTCCGGCGCCAAGCGTTTCTTACAGCGGAACAGCCAATGATCAGGATAATATTCAATGTAACGACTTTGGAAATGCCCGTCTGATCAATACCTGGGCCTGGGGGATCGTATTGAATACGACCCAGAACCTGACCCTTACCTGCCTTAATGTATCCGGTACCGTTTGGGATGATGCGGATAATAGTGCCGCAGGTACTTTAGCCAATATTCGAACAAATAGCGAGCCGGGAACCAATGCCGGAAACGGGCTGTATGCCAGTTTGATAGACCCTGTTACCGGAACGGTATTATCATCGGTTGCGGTGGCTTCGAACGGCACCTATTCGCTGCCTAATTGCCCGGTTAATGCGACAGGAATGAAAGTCGTCATTTCCACTATCGCGGGAACCGTGGGGAGTGCGGCACCTGCAGCGGCAGTTCCTTCGGGTTGGATAACCACTTCCCCGCTGATCTATATCTTTAATACGGGTAGTACCAATATGACAGGTCTTGACTTTGGAATAGAACGGCTTCCGGATTCGCAAAACCAATATTATACGATTCTTACGCCTATACTCAATTCCTATCGAACCCTGAATGGTACAGGCTCTGCGGGTAGTCCGGGGCCACTTATCGGGTCCGACCCGGAGGATGGAGCCTTAGGGAGCGGAAAGAAAGTGGTGATCACCCAGGTACCGACGAATGTGCAGTTATATTACAATGGGACCCTGGTAACCAATAATACCACGATTGCCAATTATAACGTTGCTCAGCTTCAGGTAAAATTCACTACCATTACGATTACCAGCCTTTCTTTTCAATATGCCTTTTTCGATGCGGGTAATCAGCAAGATCCATCACCGGCAACATATACGATCAATCTGTCCTCGGTGTTGCAGACAACCATCGTCTCCTTTTCCGCTAAAGCGACGGATGCCGGGAATGTGCTGAACTGGAAGGCAACGGAAGAGACCAATGGCGCCTATTTTGTTATTGAACGGTCTGCCGATGGAATGAACTTTCAACCAATAGGCCGTGTTGATGGCGCCGGAAACGGTGCGACCATGAGCCATTCGTTCACTGATAATTCACCCTTGCCGGGAACTGCCAATTTTTACCGGTTAAGACTTACCGATCCTAATGAAGGGACTTTTTATTCCACCATAGTGACTATTGCTGCTTTTGCAGGAAGAAGCGAAGCGGATGTTTCGCCCAACCCATTCCAGGATGGATTAAACATAAAGGTGAACCTTGCTAAGTCAGGGCGGGTGGTGATACGGCTATTGGACAGCAAAGGAATGTTGTTGCGCGGGCAGGAATACGAGGCTGCGAAAGGGACCAACAATTTTTCATTAAATGGTTTGTCTTCCTTTCCCGTCTCGGTATATTTTGTACAGATCGTTTTACCCGACCAGGTAATCGTTAAAAAAGTGTTCAACCAGCTATAGGTTAGCAGGTAAACGGCTATTCGTTTCCTGCCGATACTTTACCGGTTGATATATTACCGGTTGATATATTTCCTGTTGATGCATTTCGGCCTGTCGAAATAGGCCCGATATTGTAAATCCGTTATCTGTAAACCAGGTCCTATGAAAGCTTTAGTAAGGATCCTGCTTGTCGCTGTGCCGCTGACAAGTATGCAGGATGGGTACCTCATTGCCCAAACGAATATGTCGGTCAACAGCAGCGAGGTGGATGCAATTCTTAAAGGGAGCTATACGCCGGGGATCTATCAGGCTTCCTCCATAATCAGGGATCCGGGTATCATTTCCTCGGGGCTGGTTAACGGTATATCCCCGGATACCCTCAAAGCCAGTCTCTTTGCCCTGAAAAATTTTCAGAACCGGAATACATTTTCAGATACCCTGTCTTCGACCCGGGGGATCGGGGCCGCCAGGAGATGGGTTTACCGGCAATTTCTTCGCTATAGTGCTGTCAATCAGAACAGACTAAGGGTGGCTTATCTTGAATTCGATTACAGCGGCTGCCCCGCTACTTCTTCCATTACCCGGCACAGTAATATTATCGCCGTATTGCCGGGAAGCCAGACCGGAAACAAATCCCTTATCGTTATTGAAGGTCACGTGGATAGCCGGAATGCCAATAATTGCGATATTTCCGGCAATGCACCCGGGATCGGGGACAATGCCACAGGCACTGCATTGGTCATGGAGCTGGCGCGAGTCTTAAGCCAATATACCTTCAGGAACACGATCGTTTTTTCCGTCAATACCGGGGAAGAGCAAGGCACCATCGGCGCTAAAGCTTTTGCAGACTATCTGAAAAATAACCATATTCCCTTAAAAGCCGTGAATAACAACGATGTATCGGGAGGAATTTTTTGCGGGCATACCGCATCGGGGCCGGGTTGTCCCGGCTACGGGAATATTGACAGTACCGATTTGCGTATATTCTCTCTGGGGAGCTTTAATTCCCCACACAAACAATGGGCGCGTTATATCAAGCTGGAGTATAAAGAGCAGGCTAGCGGCCTTGTAATGGTCCCTGTGGATATTCATATCATGACGCCGGAAGACAGGACAGGAAGAGGAGGCGATCATCAGCCTTTTCGGGCGGACGGATATACCGCCGTTCGTTTAACACAGGCTAACGAGGATGGGGATGCCAGTAATGGCCCGGGCTATACCGACCGACAGCACAGTGACCGCGACAGCCTGGGTGGGGACCGGAATCATGACGGGATAGAGGACACCTTGTATGTAGACGTAAGGTATCTTGCCCGCAACGCATTGGTGAACGGAATTGGAGCGGCTATGGTAGCCCTTGGGCCGGATACCGTGACGATGGTACCTGTGATGGTCAGCGCAAACCGGGTTACTTTCCGGTTCTTACCATCAGGGGCGCCCGGTTACCGGGTGGCGGTCCGTTCTTCGGATAATGATTGGGACAGCGTATATACAGTATCGGGAGCAATGCCCGATACGGTTACCCTGCCTTATGGTAGTAATACGAATTTTTATATCAGCGCAGCTGCTGTCGATCCTGATGAGGTTGAAAGCCAATTCTCCACGGAGTATGCCCTGACCACGACTCAGGTCATTCTCGCATTGGAGCCGGGCAAACCAGCCCAGGCACCGGCTGCGGAGGATCCTTATGGGATCCGGTTGTTGCCAAACCGCCCCAATCCTTTCGACGAAGCGACAACGATCACGATCATATCGGGAACCGATCTTTTTGCAGAAAGAGCCTGGATATTAATCAGTAGTCCGGATGGACGTATCCTTCAAAAAAGGAAGATCCGGTTGAAAAAAGGTATCAACGAAATAGTATACGAACATGGATATGGGATGGCAGGCGTATATATCTGCTCCCTTGTCATAGATGGCTTGCCTGTCCAGAGCGGGAAAATGATATTCCGAAACCGCTAGCTTACCTTCAGCCAGCAAACCTTTATCGCCTAGCTTACCTTCATCAGGTTGTTTCCCCTGTTTAAATTATTTTCTTTGGTACTGTTCTCCTTGATTACCTTTCCATCCTTGTTATTGTACAATAATTCGGAATTGAGATCCATGATCTCTTTTTCCAGCTTTTGTACTGTCTTCGTAAGTTTTCTGCCTTTAATTCCGCCGAGCCCGTAGCCGATGGCAAAGAAAAACACACAAGAAATAAATACCTGTATAAAATCCAGTTGGAGTCCCTGGAGAATAGTGTAAAATGTTTCCATGGGTCATAATTTAGTTGGTACGGATTATTGTAAATACAAGGTAAAACTACGGTAAGTTCTTAAGGATTGCAAGCTATAGGGAGGAAATAAAGCATAACAGCGACACCCCTGAAAGCATTAACAATAACAGGATTTGCACGAAGTAAGACAATACGTATAACAATAACCGGAGCTGGCAGCAACAGCGATAAATATACCTGTAAAACTTCCCCAATTACAAAGCTTGTGTATAATAAAAAATCAAATAATTGATTTGTAAACCTTTAGCAGAAAGAGACATTTTCCACTGTTGGGACAGAAAAAAAACCTGAAGATTTAATCAAATAAATCGTTTGTATATCAATAGATTAAGGTTTTCAGGTCTTTTAAATTGTACGATTTCTTCTTCAATAGCGTTTAATAGAAGTAGTATTTTCCGTATCCAGTACCCTAACCCGAAAACGTCCCAATGAAGCACGTAGACTATCTCTATTTCAACATTTACAACTATTTCTATAGGCTTAGCCTATACCGAAGTAGTTTCAATCCCCGAACCCAGACCATGTATCTGTTCTCGCTTGGTTCCGGAGGATGGCTCCTGTTAATGGAAGCATTCTATCTGCATTTTTTCAAACACACCCGTTTTTCATCACCCATGCAGTCGACTGTTTTTGCCACTTCCATTTACATGCTGACCACCGTATTCTTTAATTATTATTTCATTATTAAAGATCGCGACCTGGAGATCTTTGGGAAGTATGAAAATGCAGTTAAACCAAAGAAGAAACGCAAACGGCATTTTTTTGTTTCTGTCTTTATCTTAGCCATGCCTTATTTGTTGCTCCTGTCTTTGGCCGTATTTTTTCCCAGGCACTAACGGAACGCCGGCATAATCTTCCATAAATAAAAAAGCTAAAGGGCCGATACTTTTCAATCTTTGAAAAGTATCGGCCCTTTAGCTTTTAAAAAATGACTAATCTGGAAGGAAGAGGGCGACTATAGGTAAATAGGATCGAATATTTAATATCGGGTGTAAAAAACGACTTTGCATAACTTTAAGGACAATTGATGACTTATGGAAGAATCTGATAAAAAATTGAACCGTGTCGTCGAAGCCAGGATGAAGCTTAAGGGCCGCTTCGAAGAGAAAATCCGGCAAACGCCTTCCGTGGCGGATGGACTGCCGCAAGGGACAGGAAACCCTAACCGGCACGGCATGCCCGTGGTCCCGGTAGGGCAGGTGTTGACGGCCAAATGGCCGGTACTGGACCTGGGCACCCAGCCGGATATACCGCTGAAGGAATGGAAATTGGTCCTTGACGGAGCGGTGGATCATCCGGTTACCCTGAGCTGGTCTGACTTTATGGAACTGCCGCAGACCGAAGATACATCCGACTTTCATTGTGTGACTACCTGGTCCAAACTGAATATGAACTGGAAAGGAGTCCGCCTCATGGATCTGGCGGCGCTGGTATCTCCTAAACAAACGGCTACGCATATCCTTTGTTATGGTTATGATGAGTATACGACAAACCTGGCCCTGGAAGAGGCGCTGAAACCCGATGTGTTGCTGGTGCATACGATCGAGGGTAAAGCGCTGCCGAAAGAACATGGCGGACCGGTACGTATGATCACCCCCCAGTTATATGCCTGGAAGGGATCGAAATGGATAAACCGGATTGAATTTCTGACCAGGAACAAATTGGGCTTCTGGGAGGAGAGGGGATACTCCAATACGGCCTATCCCTGGAGGAATGACAGGTATAGCAGGTGATGATATGGCGGGTATCGAAAAATGTTCAGGCAGTTGACTATTGACAGTAAATATTCAATAGTCAGGTAATGCGTGCCATGCCGGACAGGAGCCAGAGGCCGCCGCGCTGGCAAGAGAAGCAGATGTGGATGAAGAAACAGCCGGCAATTATGCATGATTTTATTTCTAATTACTCAATATATTGAGCAATTTTACTCAGTTCATTGAGTAATTTGTAAAATATGTTTTAACGACCTCATTTACAGTCTATTAGAATTTATTTTCTTTAGGTATGTAGAGAAACCAATAAGTTACCGGAAAGTCATTTTGCCTTGTAAAAATGTAAAAATTCATATGTTTTTGCCTTGTATAAATGGATAATAAACCCATTTTTAGCCTTGTAAAAATGTATTTTAGAAGGAGTATAGATGGTGTGATGACTGCCAGGCGGCAGGAAAAAGAAGCAAAGCCGCTATTAGTCAGGGGTGCCCGTCAGGTAGGAAAATCGACCGCTGTTCGTCATTTAGCTGAACAATTCGTTTTCTGATATTAGGCGGGATGCCGGAAGTGGTAGCTAATTATGTCCAGGGGGTCTTTGCCGCGCGGCCTGGATTACCTGCGTGCCCTGCCGGGCAACTCCGGTGATCCACTCCGCTTTGCATTACCCAAAGGCCTTCCGACCACTTCGCGGTCGCGGCTTTTTCCTTTGTCCGCTCTTGAAAGCAAAGCTTTCACCGCTACCAAAGAAAAAAGCCCCTCGCTATCGCGAGAGGCCTTTGTTGCCCGACCTGGATTCGAACCAAGACACTCAGATCCAGAAACTGATGTACTACCCTTATACTATCGGGCAATTGGGCTGCAAATATAGGATATTGGAAGTAAACCCACAAGCCTTTCCCTAACAAGTAATTAAAGACAATTCCCCCTACAATACTCTTTAATGCCATTAGGAGTTCATCCTCCTTAGCCATATTAGGACAAAATAGCATGAATGAACTCCCGTCCGGGAATCGAAAACGCATGAATTTTCGGAAATTGAGCTCCCCCCAGGAAGGCCTAATTGCCCTGGGACAACCACCCATTAATCCATTATTAGCCTGAATTGTCCCGTTTATTGAACATTCCCCCTTCCTATACGTTCTAAATTCCCCTTTTCTATGCCTTTTAGCCTTCTTCCCTCAGATTGACGCTTGAGTTTGACGAACTGGCCGACTGCCAGCCTCCCGACTTGCCAGCCTCCAGTACCCCGGTAGGATCAGTGTTGCGCCTCCAATTCGGCATAAGCCAGCATACGATTGTTATTAATGAAAAAATAAGATTCCTGAAAAGCGCCTGTTTCAGCGATTTTTCAACAAACCAATAAAAAATCAGAACTTGGGAAATGTCTGCGCAAAACTTTACCACCGAAAATAAACCAACGAAAAGTATAACCGTTGAATGGCTGCATTCGCTCGATACCTTAAAAGAAGTACCGGCCGATCAACTGCAATGGTTTTTAGACAATAGTGTATGCCGGCTGCTGGAAGTCGGTGAATTTCTGTTTAAACCCGATAACCCGATAAACTTTACGCACATCATTGGGAAAGGGAGAATACGGGTTTACCAGCTTCGTGGTGGTGAGGCCAGTGAAATAATGAACTGGGGACCGGGAAGTATTATCGGATATCTGCCTTTTTCCAGGGGGAAATTTTCAATTGCTTACGGAGAGGTGACAGAGACTGCTGAAATTATGAGTTTCCCTATCGAAAAATCCGAGGAGTTGATCCGTACACGTTTTGAGCTGACACAGGCCCTCGTCCATATTATGACAACGAGGGTGCGGGATTTTACGGCCTTTCAGCAGCAAAATGAAAAGATGATGGCCCTGGGCAAACTTTCTGCGGGATTGGCCCACGAATTAAACAATCCGGCGGCAGCCGTCGTGCGTGGTTCCGCTTCCCTGAAAAAACACCTGCAGCTTTTACCGGAAACGTTTAAGCAGATCATTTCTATCCGGATGAGCCCGGAGGAAGTGGACATCGTCAATGACAAATTATTTTCGATGTTGAAGAAAAACGAAAGACCGGTATTATCCATGATGAAGCGTAATGAAAAGGAAGAGGAGTTAATGGATTGGCTGGACGATAACAAGATTGGCAATAGCGGTGAGATCGCCGAAAACATGGTTGACTTTGGATTTACACTTGGGGATCTGGATGAATTTAAAGAACACATCCCGGATGCCTATCTTTCGGCTATATTCAATTGGATCAATAGCAACCTGGTTACGGAGAAAATGGTAGAAGATATCGAGGAAGCATCCAGGCGGATCGGAGACCTGGTAGGATCGGTCAAGACCTTTACCCATATGGACCAGGGCAGTGGTAAACAATTGACGGATATTCATGCGGGGATCCGCAATACCCTGGTCATGCTCCAATTCAAATTACGGAAGGGGCATGTAGAGTTGGCGGAGCATTTTGACCTGAGCCTGCCGCCGGTAAAGGCAATGATTGGAGAGCTGAATCAGGTATGGACGAACCTTATCGACAATGCCCTCGATGCGATGGAGCCGAATGGCAAAGGGGTCCTGGAAATAAAAACGGAAAAAGAAGGAGAATATGTGCTGGTATCGGTTGTTGACAATGGTCCGGGCATACCGGATGAGATCAAAACACGTATCTTTGACCCTTTCTTTACTACAAAAGATATCGGAAAAGGAACGGGGATGGGCCTGGATGTCGTAACCGGAATCGTTCGTCAGCACCGCGGCATTGTAAAGGTCAATTCTGTTCCAGGCCGGACCGAATTCTGCATAAGCTTACCCATTAAGGGATAATTTGTTTGCCGTTTAAAGGATGATGCGCTTGCCTGTTAAATAATGATGATTTTAAAATTTTAAGCATATAATTTAAAATACAGGGAAACTGAACTATGGATCTGCCTATAATTTTTTGTATTGATGATGATCCTCAGGTCCTGCGTGCCATTGTACGGGACCTGAGAAGCAAATACCGGGACGATTATAAAATTCTCAGCACCGCCAAGGTTAGCGAAGCGCTGGATAGTTTGCTGGAATTGAAGAACAAGGGAGAGACGGTGGCCATGTTCATTTCTGACCAGCGGATGCCTGAATTGGACGGAGTCGCTTTCCTGGAAAAGGCCATGAAATTTTATCCGGATGCAAGACGCTTACTGCTTACGGCTTATTCCGATACGGATGCTGCTATAAAAGCTATCAATAGTGTGAAGCTGGATTATTACCTGACCAAACCCTGGGATCCCCCGGAGGAAAAATTATTCCCGGTAATCGACGATCTGCTGGATGATTGGCAAAGCCTCTTTCATCCTGATTTCAGGGGTATCAAGGTCGTGGGGTATCAATATTCGCAGACCTCACATGCCATCAAAGATTTTCTGGCCGGTAACCTGATCCCCTATCAATGGCTGGATTTTCAGACAAACGAAGAAGCCGAGCGTTTACTCACCCTGAACGGGCTTGCTTCGAAAGATCTGCCTGTCCTTTTCTTCGAAGATGGCACTTCCCTGGTTAAACCGACTATCCTTGATATCGCCGGTAAGGTAGGTCTGAATCCCAGTGTTAAACAAGATGTTTATGATGTAGTCATCATCGGAGCCGGTCCTGCCGGTCTTGCCGCAGGAGTATATGGGGCATCGGAAGGTCTCAAAACATTATTGATAGAACGACGGGCACCGGGAGGGCAGGCCGGAACCAGTTCACGTATCGAAAATTATCTCGGGTTCCCAACGGGTCTGAGCGGAGCGGAACTTTCCCGAAGGGCAATCGCCCAGGCTACCCGTTTGGGTACCGAATTGATTACGCCACAGTCTGTAAGGGATATCCGCCAAAAGGACGGGTATAAAAAAATAATCCTGGAGAACGATACGGAAATCAATACCCGCAGCGTGATCATTACCACTGGCGTAGATTACCGGATGCTGGATAAAAAAGGGATTGCCGATTTTACGGGTGCAGGGATATATTATGGAGCGGCCATGACCGAAGCTGCGGCTTGTAAAGACAAAGAAGTCTTTATTATCGGCGGAGGAAATTCTGCCGGTCAGGCGGCGATGTACCTGTCAAAATTTGCGAAAAAGATTTATATTATCATACGTAAAGAAAGCCTTGCCGATACCATGTCGGCATACCTGATCGAGCAGATCAGGGGAACGCCAAATATCAGTCTGATTCCCAAAACGGAGATCATTGAAGCCAAAGGCTCCGATAAACTGGAGCAACTTGCCTTAATGAATATGGAAACTTCGGAGCAATCCGAACATGCAGCCGATGCCTTGTATATCTTCATCGGGGCCAAACCCTTTACGGACTGGATAACCCTGGATATAATAAAGGACGGGAAAGGTTTCCTGGAGACGGGCAGGGAATTAAAGGCTTACGAGAATTTTGGGAAGATTTGGAAACAGAACCGTGATCCCTATTTGTTGGAAACCAGTTTTCCGGGCATCTTTGCGGCGGGAGACGTACGGGCAGGTTCCATGAACCGGGTGGCTTCCGCAGTGGGGGAAGGGTCGATGGCGATCAGTTTTGTTCATAAATACCTGGCGGAAGTAAAGTAAAACAGCGTTTCACCATTCATAAACCATTGAAATCAAACAGGAGGAAGTAAATGGCAAAATCATCCATTTGTCAGCATCTGCAGGATATCAAAACGCTAAAATTGGCGAAAGAATACGAATGTGAGGAATGCATAAAGATTGGTAGCGACTGGGTGCATCTGCGCACCTGCCAGACCTGTGGCGTCACCCTCTGCTGTGACGAATCGCCCAACAAACATATGACCAAACATTATCACAAGACCCAGCACCCCGTCGTTATGTCCTCCGAACCAGGGGAAAGATGGTTATGGTGTTATCCCGATGAAATTATGGTTGAGTATTGACAGATGAAAATAATTGCGCACATTGCAAAAAGCGTTAATTTTAATGCACCAATCTCCTTTCCGACCAATGGAACCTTCCGACCAATGGAACGAAATATATAATTCAACCTTTCAGCACTTAACTGTCCACATAGTAGTAACCAGTCCGACCTTTTAGCGCCTGTTCTGCAATAAAACCTAAACCGTTTTTTTATGAGACCGGTCTATCTGCGTTCCTTTTGTTTGTTGTTTATTTGGTTGCCCGCGACAGTTATGGCGCCGGTAACCTGGCTAAATTTCAGGGCAACGGTCGGGGAAGGACCGATTGTATTGGACTGGACGGTTGGTATGGACCAGAGTACGGTCAGATACGAGATACAGCGGTCCGTCGACACAGTGGTCTATTCGACAGTCGGAAAAGTAAAAGGGGCAACCGGGAAGCTGCGGCCTGCCATCGGGAGCGGGACCATGCTTGAAATGATCCCGGACAGTACGGATTATTCCTTTACCGATTTTTCTCCAAAGGCGAATACTCTTTATTATTATCGCCTGCTCAGGGTAGGAAAAAATAAACAAACCAGCTACTCACCATTGGTAAAGGCAAAGTCCAGTGATCCTGACCACAAACTGAATATCTATCCCAATCCTGCCAATACCATCATCCATATTTCCAATGTAGGGGGAAGCGCAATGGTGCGTATCTATGATCAATCCGGACGCAGCGTTTTGGAAATAGCACTGGAAGGTGAGGAGCAGGATATTAATATCAGCACCCTGCAGACCGGCAATTATTATGTCCGGGTGGACAGGGAAGGTAGAGCCCAATTCAAGCAGGTCTTAATGGTAAACTGACTTCCCCAGCTCTCCTGACCTGCTGCACAAACAGTATAGGGGCGAAACAGAATAGGGACATAAAAAAAACAGCGCTGATCAGCGCTGTTTTTTTTATGGCTATTAACTATTTTGCTCTTACTTAAATATGATTTTAAAGACATTACTTTCGCCGGTCGTAAGATTATCCACTTTTATAAAGTACAAACCTGGCCTGATACCCGGATCGCGTTGATAAAGAATGGTGCCGTTCTGAATAGCGGGCCGCAGGATCTTGTAAAGTACCTGGCCGGTAGTAGTGTAAAGACTTACCGAGAAATCCTGGTTTTGGTCTCCGCGGATACTTATATTCAGTAGTTTGTCGACAGGGTTCGGGTATACGGAGATCAGGTTCCCGGCTTGTGCCGATAAGACCACCACATTGCTGTAACCCGCTGTATTATTATTCAGACGGATCAGCAGGCGGTAAAAATATACGTTTTTGGAAGGAGTCTTATCCGTAAAGACATAGGGAGTACTGGCATGGAACTGATCGGCCGGCATTACACCTGTTCCTGTAAAAATTCCATCTGCCTTATCGCTTCTTTCCAGTACGAATTCCCGGATACCGGCATCCGTGGGGGCGGCCCAGCTTAATTGGTTGGAGCCATCGGTAAGCGTTGTACCCTTCAGCTGGATGCTTCCGGCAAGAACGATAGGGCAAACTCCGTCCAGATGGAAATAGGAGAGCTTGGTAAGACAGCCATTATTGACAGACATCTTGTTCACATAGATCCCTGTATCGCTGACTGCGATCTGGGGAATTGCATAAGAAGGCCCTGTTCCAACTAGGGTGCTGTCGGTGCTCGTACTTTTTATTTTCTTGTACCAGGTATAAGTTGCATTCGGTATGACGTCGGTGGATAAAGTCGTATTGGTCCTTATACAATTGGACGTTGCCGTCACGATCGTATTGGCCAGGGGAAGAATGCTGACGTCATTCAGTGCGGCGTTTCCGCAGGCATCGACAGCCCTTAACCGGATCAGTGAATATTGAACTCCGTTATTAATGGTGAACACAGGATTGCTCTGTGTTGCAGAATTAATACTAGGTGCTGCCGGCGAACTTCCAATCACCTGGTAGGTGAAAGGACTCATGCCTCCGGTTACGGCAGCCCCTATGCTGAAGCTGTTGTTATCACACTGGTAGGCAGCTGATTTTCCAAGACTCGGGAAGACATAATCGGGCAATTTTACGGTGTCCCTGATAAGCGTTGTACATCCGGAAAAAGCATAAGTTATCACATAAGTAGCTGCTTCCAGGTTGCTGAACGTAAAACTATTTCCCGTGTTAAAGGAATAACCGATGGATACGGGTGCAAAATTTTTCTGGGTGATCGACATCGTTACTCCCGATAAATTTGAAGTTGCGATGATATTCAGATCTGCCGATCCGGTCTGTGCGATACTGGAAGGGCATTTAGGTGTAATAGTATATACGTGCGATACATTGCTGGGTGTCGGCGTGATATATTGTGTGGCAGGCAGACCACAGTTTCCAGTAACGGTCACCTTATACTGTTGTGCGCTTGCCAATGCGGGAAGGCCGGTGACAGCGATCGTAGCAGAGGAAGAGGTGGCTGTTCTTAACAGGTTCCCTGACGCATCGAATACGTTCACCGTATAGGGTGAAAACCCGGTGGTGACCTTAATAGTAAGGTCGGTGGAATCATAGGTACAGGAAGGTGTTGCTTTAAGTGTGATCTGTGTCGGACCGGGAGTGCCGGTGAAACACCGGGTTAAAGTTGTATCCATACAGGCCGTTTTTGTTTCCAGGCAATAGGGGCCATTAGGAACATTATCGAATACCCCGGTCAGGTTATCCATTACTACCGTTCCTGTATTATCTTTTAGATAATAATGCGCATTGGTAAGATTTACCTGATTTGTTACGGCAACAGAAAAGGTAGTACAGTTCTGATTGGTGATCTTTGCGGAAGCGGCCTCGGATGGAATTGATTTTAACTGACTGAAACTGGTTTGAAAATGAGCATTTGTACAGCCATCCGTGGTTTTTATCGTATAGGAACCAAAAGTAGTTAAACTGAAAACTCCTGTCCCATTACAAGCCCCGACCTGATTATTGCCTGCATCAAAAAGACAAAAGCTGGGCGAAGATAAATTTTGCTGGTTGGAAACGGTTGCCGTAAATCCCGCGCAGGTTACATTGCTGATAACAGCGGGACCAACTGAAGGCGCAGGAGCCGTTACGGTTAAGCAGTTCGTAAATACGGTTCCCGAACAACCATCCGTTGTTTTTACACAATAACTGCCGTAAGGAATATTGGTGAAGACTCCCGTCGTATTACAGGGAATGCCCGGTATGGAATTGCCAGCCTGGTCCTGCAGGCAATATTGGCCGTTATTCAGGATCGACTGACCGGTAACCGTAATCGTAAAACCGCTGCAGGTTTTATCGGATACAACAGGCGCTCCGCCCGCAGGAACCGGAACTGGAACCGAAAAACACCTTTGAATCGTAGTGTCTGTACAGGTCAGATCCTTGACGTTGATACAGTAAGAACCGTAAGGAAGATTGGGAAATATTCCGGTATTGTTACAAGAAAAGATATTGCCCAGGTGGTCCACCAGGCAATATTGTGGGTTGGGGAAGTTCGTGGTCCCGGTAACGGTAGCATTAAATGTTGTACAGGTATTCCCGCTGATGGTGACATCGGCATCCACAGCCCTTAACTTCCTGGTCGCCGTGAAGCTTATCGGAAGGACGGCTCCTGAACATCCATCTGTCATTTTTAACGTATAAGCGCCATAAGGGACATTTTTGAAGATCCCTGTCGTATTACAGGCTCCAACCGCTGCTCCCGAGCTGTTAAAAAGACAATACTGCGGGTTTTGAAGATTATTCTGTCCGTTTAGGGTAGCCGTGACATCGGTACAGGTATAATTGGAGATACTGACCGCACCGGTGATGGCAGGGATGGTCTGTGCCTGGGTGAAACACCTGGTAATTACCGTATCATAACAGGAATTGGTTAAATTTATACAATAGCTGCCGTATGGGATATTTACAAAGTTGCCGTTGTTGTTACAGGGTTGCCCGGGAACAGGGTTGCCGGCTGCATCCACAAGACAGAACTTTGGAGTAGTAAGGTTTTGCTGCCCGCGAAGGGTGGCTGTAAATCCGGTACAGGTTTGTGCAGAGATAGAAACTGATGAGGTCACGGAAGGTTTCACAGAATTCGTCCAGGTAGCTGTCTTTACATTTCCGCACCTGTCTTTTGCCAACAGTGATATTTTCCGGGCTTGTGCCAGATCGAAAGCAAAAGAATAGGAACCGAACCATACTGTATCACCCGGAGCTTTCGAGACCCCGTATTGGTATCCGTTAAACACGGAACCCGAGGTATTGCTGTTGCCTTTGGTGTCTTTAAGGATGATCTGGCCGTTATACTGGGTACAGGTGTTCAAGGTTACTGATGTGGAATTGATGGACCAGTTATAGTTCTGTATACTGATGTTCCTGGTTTGAATGGCTCCGCAGGAGTCGGTCATTTGTACAGAATAAGAGCCGGGAGTTAATCCGGTAAATGTTCCCGTGGAACTGGTGGTCCCCACGCCCATCTGTGATGGAGCGACAAGCGAATACATGAATGGGGAAAGGCCATTTTGCAGACCAACCACCGATATTGCTCCGTCATTTCCATTCAGACAAGTGACATCAGTTTCAGTGATCCCGAACCTGGGCGTTTGATAGGTTCCACCAACAATGACATTATCCAGTTGCAAGGAGCAATTGGAAACGATATCTTTCACAGTAACCGTATAGGTTCCGCTTGGTAAGCCCGTTATCAGACTGGATGAAGTAAAGTCGGAATTGGTTGGGCCCTGAACTTTATAGTTGTAGGTCCCCGATCCTCCTGACGCTGTGATCCCGATGGCGCCGGTAGCAGTACATCTGGATTCGAAAGTTGAATAGGTGGCGGTAAGTTCTCTGCAATTTTGAGAAAAACCGGTAGTGGTTGCGCAGAGCTGAAATACAAGGAGTATCAGCAGCCCTGCATAGGGGTAGAGGTTTGGTTTCATGGGGTATTATTGAATTCTATAGGGTAATCGGTAAAACGCTAAAGTACTTCCCAATTTCGAAAAAAGGAAATGATTAAGGGTAAAATCTATGCCCCGGGACGACAATTTTTATGCACATTTTTTATGAGATTTATTATCCCTGAACCTTCGGAAAAATAAGCATTCCCCTTTTGGTGACCCTTGTCTTGTATTAATAAAAACTGCGCCAGGTTTTTTGAGGCATTAAATTTATATTACATTGATTTTCAGCTATAAAATCATGCTTACTAATATTCATTTTTTTAATCTTTATGCTGATTAAACCGACAATTTATGGAATTGGTGATAGGTATTTTATGTGTCCTGGTGCTCCTTGTGCTCATTCTTATTATTGTATTTCGTCCCCGTTCCGGAAATGATCCCTTATCTGGAAAAATGGAGGCCTTGCAATCTGGAATGGGTGAGAATTTCAGGGCTAACCGGGAGGAAAATGCCGTGATGGCAAGGGATAACAGATTGGAAATGAATGCAGGTCTGAAGGATTTTAAGAGCGAGATGTCCGGAACCCTGGCCAATATTACCGGGCAAAATCAAATGGCCCTTGAAAAAATCAACAGGACCCTGGAAGAAAAAATGGCGGCATTAATTTTGAGAATCGATGATAATAACAGAGCGGCCCGAGACGAACTCTCTCAGAGCCTGAGAAATTTTTCCCTGGAACAGCGGGCCAAGTTCGATGAACTCAAAGGGGATCAGAAAGAAGTCTTCAAAGATTTTCAGGAGTCCTTTAGTAAAAACGTAGAGTCCTTCAATAATCTGCAACGGGAAAAATTCGGTCAGCTGGAAGAAAAACAGGACAGGCTCATAGACAGCACGGAAAAGAAACTGGAGGAAATGCGGGTGATGGTAGATGAGAAATTGCAAAAAACCTTAAATGAACGGTTGGGACAATCTTTTGAACTGGTTGGCCGGCAATTGGAAAGTGTGCAAAAAGGATTGGGCGAAATGCAGGTATTGGCACAGGATGTAGGAGGGTTAAAAAAAGTCCTGAGTAATGTAAAAATGAGAGGTGGATTCGGAGAAGTCCAGCTCTCACTGTTGTTGGAACAAATTCTGGCCCCCGATCAATATGAGAGCAATGTAAAAACAAAATCGGGAAGCACCGATCTGGTAGAATTTGCCATCAGGCTTCCGGGAAGGGATGATAACCGGTCCGTCGTTTGGATTCCTATCGATGCAAAATTTCCAAAGGATGTATATGAACAATTACAGACGGCTCATGACATCGGCGATCTTATACAGATAGACCTGGCCCAAAAAAATCTGGAACTGACGATCAAAAGAATGGCAAAAGATATCAGTGATAAATATATCGATCCCCCGAATACAACGGATTTTGCCATTATGTTCCTTCCCTTTGAAGGCATCTATGCGGAGGTAGTACGCAAGGCAAGTATGTTGGAATATTTGCAAAGGGAATATAAAATAATCGTGACCGGTCCGACGACCCTTGCAGCGATCCTGAATAGCCTGCAAATGGGTTTCCGTTCCCTGGCCATTCAGAAGAGGAGCAGCGAAGTCTGGCAGGTTTTAGGTGCTGTCAAACGGGAGTTTGAAAATTTTGGGGGCATGTTGGAAAAAGCACAAAAGAATCTGCAGACAGCCAGCAATCAGATAGATGAAGTAATGGGCAAACGTACACGGGCGATCCAGCGAAAATTAAAAGGGGTAGAAGCTTTGAACGAAACGGATATGAAAATGTTGATACCCGAACCGCCTGAAGGCGAGATCATTGACGAAGAGCTGGATTCGTAAGAAAAGATTAATCAATTGACCAACAAGCTAACCATAACAATACTATGCAACCGGATAAAAGAGTAAAATTTGATTTTGAGATTGAATTCACCAATGGAGGAGGGATCCAGGGGCAGGATTTCAGAATGGATATCGAAGGTGATTCCATTTCGGATAAAGCCCTTGGTGATTATATCGTGGAGGATCTCCGCCTGCTGATGGTTGGGAAGATTAAGATACTGAATAAGGAAGTGTTTGCAGAAGCCCATAAAAGAAAACCGGCAGTGAATGGTGGAGTATTTCTGGTCGACCTGAGCCACACGATTACCAATGGGCTGATCACCTACAAAGGGCTGCCGGCTCCTGTTATCTGCGATTTTCTGAGCAGGGAAGACTCAAAGAAATTTTACGAACCGGGAACGACCTTTCAGATCGGAAAAATTGAAATGGTGACTAATACAGGAACCTATATCGATTGCCCTTTTCACCGTTTTGAAAATGGAAAAGATCTTTCGCAGGTCGAACTATCCCGGTTTGCAGACCTGGAAGGAATAAAGCTGGACATTCCCCATACGGCTTCTTTAGCCATTACCGGAGAGCACCTGAAAAACCACGAGGTCAGGGGCAGGGCGGTTTTGATCCACACAGGATGGGACCAACACTGGAATACGGAGAACTATTACGAAGGACATCCTTATCTCACGGAGGACGCAGCACTTTACCTGAGGGACTGCGGCGTTATGCTGGTGGGTATCGATTCACACAATATCGATAATACTCAAGGGAGGACCAGGCCGGTTCATTCCACCTTATTGGGAGCTGAAATATTGATCGTAGAACATTTATGCAATCTTTCCCTCCTGCCTTATGAAGGGTTTCAGTTCAGCGCGGTGCCTCCCAAATTCAAAGGGGCAGGGACTTTCCCGGTAAGAGCGATGGCCAGGGTGAACAAACCCGGATAGTCAGCCAGCCATCTTTTTAAATATTTTTTTGCGGTTTCAAAAGATTCCCTAATTTAGTATGTACGAACATACCAACAAACAAGGATGCCAACATTAGAGATAGATCATAAGAGTCCCCTTCCCTTGCATGCACAGGTAGAGGACTTATTGAGGAGGTTGATCGAGAAGCCAGAATACCAGAATGGTAAGCTGCTTCCGAATGAGATCGACATCGCTAAGGAGCTGGGGATCTCGCGAAGCACGGTCAGACAGGCGACAAACAAACTGGTCTATGAACGACTGTTGATACGTAAGAAAGGGGTAGGAACCAAGGTGGCAAAGAACAACATCTCCACCAAGCTGGATAAGTGGGCGAGTTTTACCCATGAGATGGATGAAAAAGGGGTAGCCTTTAAGAACCTGAGCATAAAAGTATCGCTCGTTGTTCCCGATAAAGAGATCCAGGAACTTTTTAATATAGGCGCAGGGGCAAAGGTGCTTAAAATGGAGCGTTTGAAAGGTTTGGAAGGAAAACCAATCGTATACTTTGTCTCTTATTTTCATCCCCGCACGGGCCTTACGGCGGATGATGATTTTTCCAAACCTTTATATGAAACGCTGGAGAATGAACATCATATCATTGCTTCTGTTTCGAAAGAAGGGATCAGTGCGATCCTGGCAGATAAAAAATTAGGCGGATTATTATCGGTGGCCTCCGGAGACCCGATCCTTTTTCGCAAAAGGGTGGTCTGTGATGCCGGAGACCGGCCAATCGAATACAATATGGGTTATTACCGGGCCGACCGGTTCACCTATACCATAGATATTGCCAGGCATTAAAAGGCTAAACAAAAGACCCATCGAACCTGTTCTCACAAACCTGTATCCTCAGCAGATAAAAGCGAATAAACGCAGCAGATAACTGGATATTCATTAAGCGATAAACGGCTTTAATTCATATAACTACATAACAAAAATTTATAACTTAATATGTACGAACATCTGAACATGTAACCCTCTTTCAATCATTCTTTTTCTTTTTTTAATTCAACTTAATGAGAAAGTATCAATCTAACGAAATGTTTGCTGCCCTATTGATGCTGATCGCCTTCGCGTTCGTATCGATACAGGCCACTGCCCAGGGCACCGCCCCAGCCCGGGAAATTAAAGGTAAAATAATCATTGCCGACGGATCACCCCTCTCCGGCGTAAGTGTATCGGTAAAAGGCACCTCGCAGGGAGCCGCTACAGACATCAACGGGGAATTCCATTTATCGCTTCCTCCCGGAAAGGACACACTGGTGGTGACGCATATCGGTTATCTCTCCGAATTGGTCGCGCTTCGCGGCCGCAGTTCGGTCGACATTCACCTGAAAGAGGATAAGAATGAGTTATCCCAGGTAATGGTGATCGGCTATGGAACCACCAAAAAAAGCGATCTGACGGGTTCCGTCGTTTCTGTAAAAGCGGATGAACTGAAGGCCGTCCCGGCAACCTCTCTTGATCAGGCCCTGCAAGGCCGCGCCGCAGGGGTACAGGTCACCCAGATCTCGGGCAAACCGGGAGCAGAGACTTCCATAAGGATCCGGGGTACCAGTTCCATCAATGCGGGTAACGAACCACTCTATGTCATTGACGGAATGCTGATCAGCAGCGATGGCGCAGATCTGACGACCGGGGTTACCCGTGGTCCACGCATGGGCGCGCTTTCTTCCATTAACCCCAGTGATATCGAATCCATCGAGATCCTGAAGGATGCATCGGCTACTGCCATTTATGGGTCGAGGGGTGCCAATGGAGTGGTGCTGATCACTACCAAAAGAGGAAGATCCGGCCTGGGAAGTATCAATATCGAAGCTTATCATGGGGTTCAGCAGGTGGCCAATAAACTGAAGCTGTTGGATGCGGCCCAGTTCGGCGCCTTTGTGAATGATGCCCAGATAAATGCGGGTCAGACTCCCATCTATGTGAATCCTAAAAACCTGGGTAAAGGAACGGACTGGCAGGGAGAACTTTTTCGTAATGCCCCCATGTCCAATTATCAGCTTTCCCTTTCAGGAGGCGATGATAAAACCAAATATTCGTTGTCGGGAAATTACTTTGCACAGGATGGCATCATCATCAGCTCTAATTTTAAACGTTACTCCTTCCGGGCAAACCTGGACCGGAATATCAACAAAAATCTGACAGTGGGAACTAACCTGGCTTATTCCCGGCTGAGCAGTACCGGCGTATTGACCAATGCCGGCCAGATCGTTCCCGGTGTAGTGACCGGAGCGCTCCTGTTCAATCCTGCTCTTCCTGTATATGATAATGATTCGACGATCAACAACGGAGGGTATACCTTTGATAATACCTATCACGGAATACCCGGAACGACGCTCGGCAACCCTATTGCTGAAGCCCGGGAGTATGTTTCCAATACCATCATCTCCCGTATTTTGGGAAATGTATACGCCAAATTGAACCTCTCAAAAACGCTGGAGTTCAAAACGACTTTCGGTATCGATGCCTTTGCCAATTCGGAGTATACCTTTGGCCCGAACTTCCTGAAAAGGACCCAGGCCAGTAAAGGAGAAGCAGGAGTGGGGAAATCCAATGGCCTGACCTGGCTGAATGAAAATACGCTGACCTATAACAATACCTTCAATAAGGTTCACCGGGTCAATGCGGTCGTCGGATATACCATTCAACAATTCAATAATGATCAGTTGCTGGCTTATGCCTTTGATTTTCCCGATAACCGTACGGGTTATCACAGCATCGCCTCGGCCCTGAACCCGCAGAAACCTGCCAATACAGAGTCCTCCTGGAGCATGCTCTCTTATCTGGGACGGGTTAATTATACCTTCAATAACAAATATCTCTTTACCCTTACCGGCCGCGTGGATGGTTCCTCCAAATTCGGCGCGGGAAATAAATATGGTTTCTTTCCTTCAGGAGCCTTTGCCTGGAGAGTTTCCGATGAAACTTTCATGCATGATATTTCCTCCATTACCGACCTGAAATTAAGAGCCAGTTATGGATTGATCGGTAACCAGTCCATTGCACCCTATCAGTCTTTGTCCCTGATTGGTCCTTATGGCCAGGGTGTATTTAACAGTGCACTCGGTAGTGAGGTCTATTCCGGTCAGGAACCGCTGTCTTATGCCAATCCGAAATTAAAATGGGAAACTACCAGGCAGCTGGATCTTGGATTCGATCTGTCAATGTTTTCCAACAGGGTATCGTTAACGGCGGATTATTACAATAAAAAAACTTCCGATCTGCTGTTGGTCACGCCGATCCCGACTACTTCCGGTTTCGCCAACACGTTGCTGAATATCGGTAATGTGGTCAATCACGGCATCGATCTCAGCCTTCGCACGGTCAATATAAAGGGTGTTGTCGACTGGAGCAGCGCTGTAAATTTCTCGGTGAACCGCAATAAAATAACGAACCTGAATTCCACAGCGGATATTCCTTTACCGGGCGGCATCATTTTGAGAAAAGGCCAGCCGATCGGAGCTTTTTACGGTTATCAATTCCAAGGCATTTTCCAATCCGACGCCGAGGCAGCTTCCAGCCCCGTATTGGTTGGGCAGGAGCAGGGCGCTCCCAATCCTGCTGCCTATGCCAGGGCAGGAGACCGGAAATATAAGGATATCAATAAGGATGGAAAGATCGACCAGAATGACCGGACCATCCTCGGAAATGCACAGGCCGATTTTACCTGGGGCTTCACCAATACTTTTTCCTATAGCAATTTCGATCTGAGTATTTTTTTCCAGGGATCGCAAGGAAATAAAATGGCCAACCTGAATAATCTGGACCTGTTGAACTTCACGGGGAAGAACAACGTACTGGCTGATGGGGGACTTAACCGGTGGACGCCCGCTCATCCCGGCAATAAATATCCAAGGGCGCTCGCCTCCGGAGGTCTGGATGCGGGTACCTATTCTTCTGCCATCGTGGAAGATGCTTCCTATCTCCGGTTAAAGAATATTTCCCTGGGCTATAATGTAAGTGCGGCTTTGTTATCGAGGATCAGGATCAGAAGCCTGCGTATCTATGCCAGCGCCACGAATCTCTGGACCTCCACCAAATATACCGGTTACGATCCGGAGGCCAATACCTTCGGGCAAAGCACGAATGTGGTCGGTGTGGACCAGGGTGGCTATCCCCAGGCAAAAGTGTGGCTGGTCGGAATAAATCTCGGATTATAAACAACGTAAATGCTGTCAACGATGAAAAAAAATAACATCCTTTTCTGCCTCTTGATTTTCGCGGCGCCTTCCTGTAAGAAATTCCTGGAAGAGAATCCGAAGAATCTGGTCAATATCAACAACTATTATACAACAGAGGCGGATGCCATCTCCGCGGTCAATTCCATATATGGTTATCTGAACTCTACCAGCACCGGCTCTACGGCAGGTGTCTACCACAGCACGTTCTGGGTGACAGCCGGTCTGAGTTCGGATGAAATGCTGACGCAGCAGATTGGTACGCCTTATTTCGATCAACTGGCCAATTTTACCATCAGCCCGCAGAATGCCGGGCTCCAGGAGATCTGGGCTATGAATTTTAAGGCGATCACGATTGCCAATATCGCCATCGGCCGTATCCCGGGCATCAACATGAATGCGGCCCTGAGAAGTCGTCTCGTTGGAGAAGCCCGGTTCCTGCGTGGCCTGCTTTATTTCAACCTGGTTCGTATGTTCGGTCATATTCCGATGGTCTTATTGGAAACGGAACCACTTACGCCTACCGTTGCCACTACCGATGCCGTATATGAGCAGATCCTGAAGGACCTGCAGGCTGCGGAAGGGGCATTGCCCGATAGTTATGATCCCGGAAGCGGCCGGGGAAGAGCGACCAAGGGGGCTGCCATGGCCCTCGAAGCAAAAGTATACCTCACGTTGCAGCAATGGCAGCCGGCGGCAGACAAGGCAAAGGCTGTGATCAACTCCAATCAGTACGCCTTGTGGGATAATTATGCCGACGTATTTAAATTGTCCAGCCGCGGAGGTAAGGAAGCAGTCTTCTCCGTTGGATTTGGCGACGGCGGCGGTGCGATCAGCTTCTGGGAAGTAGGGCAGTTCAATGTCCGTCTTTTACCTCCGGCGCTCAGTGTAGAAGGTGTTCAGAATGCACAGGGCTGGCAGATCCCTACGCAGCAGTTATATGATAGTTATGAAGCGGACGATCAGCGCAGATCCGTCACCTTCCTTACAGTAATTCATAACCAGGACGGAAGTACCACTACTATCCGCCCTTATATCCAGAAATACTGGGACAGGGTCGCAGAACCAACGGCTAACGGGTCGGCCAATGATTTCCCGGTCATCAGGTACGCAGATGTATTGCTGATGTATGCGGAAGCAAGCAATGAACTCGGAAATACCGGCGATGCAGAGACCTATATCAATTTGGTAAGAAAAAGAGCCCGTTTCGATGGCACGGTTTATCTTAATGTGGTTCCGGACTATAGCGGACTCAACCAGGTGGATTTCCGTGCAGCGGTGCTGAAGGAAAGAAGAATGGAATTCGTCGCCGAAGGCCAGCGCTGGTTTGACCTGGTAAGGACCAAAACCCTGGAACAGTTGGTTCCGCTGGCCAAACCCGGTGTGACACCGGCTGCAAAAAATTATCTGTTTCCGATCCCGCAAAGCGAGATCGATCTGAATAAAAATCTTAAGCAGAATACTGATTATTGAGATCGCCATACTCCTTGGGTTTAAGTTGTCGTATGTCGATCTCAATATCTATGCGTCGCGTCTGAGGCAACACTGAATGCAAAAAGATTGTTCACTATAAAATTGTAAGTCTTGGAAAGTTCGAATTTTGATAAGTTTCCGGAAGTAAGGATCAAAGGGGAAAAGGGATGGCAGGATTGGAAAGGCATTACTGCTCAAATACTTCTGAAAGCTGAGGAGTTAATAAAAGCTAAGGCATTACCCGACCGAAAACTCATCATTGCGGTTGAATGTTACCACGGGGTTTCGGTAAAGGAAATCACCAGCCAGCTCCGGGATAACATTAACCGTCCTGATGTACAATTTCCCCCTGCCCGTTTATTTGAAGCAGGTGAAGCATTAAAGGAGGAAATGGCTATACAGGAAATGGTTTACCCTTTTGTAACCGACGATCCTGTATTCGGATATATTACGCCCCTGTTGCTCTCTGACTTTTTTGATGCCTCAAAAATCGAAGTCCTTCAGGAACAGATCGCTTCGGTCAAGGACGGCCTTGTATTCGTTATCGGAACGGGTGCCTCGCTCATTGCTCCCGATGCGGGTTTGCTGGTATACGCCGATATGCCCCGCTGGGAAATTCAACTCCGGTTTCGAAGGAACGAAACGGGCAACCTGGGCGCGGATAATGCCGGTGATCCTTTTTCTTATCAGTATAAAAGGGCCTTTTTTGTGGACTGGCGTGTATGCGACCGGCACAAGGTCGACCTCATGGAAAAATGGGATTATGTGCTGGACACGACTTTGGCGGACAATCCAAAAATGATCACCGGAGCGACATTGCTGCGCGGTTTGCAACAGGTTGGGAAAACACCTTTTCGCGTGGTGCCTTTTTTCGATCCCGGACCATGGGGCGGACAATGGATGAAGGAAGTCTTCGATCTGGAACGAACGGAAAAAAATATAGCCTGGGGTTTCGACTGCGTGCCGGAAGAGAATAGCCTCTTACTGCGTTTCGATAATATTTTGTTCGAGATACCATCCATCGACATGGTTTTTTATCAACCGGCTCAATTGCTCGGGGAAAAGGTCTATGAAGCCTTTGGCGCGGAATTTCCCATCCGGTTCGATTTCCTCGATACGATGGAGGGAGGCAATCTCAGCCTGCAGGTGCATCCGTTGAAGGCTTATATCCGGGAGAAATTCGGGATGGCCTATACACAGGATGAAAGTTATTATTTCCTCCAGGCTAAGGACGAGGCCTTTGTATACCTTGGGTTGAAAGATGATGTCGTACCGGAGAAAATGGTGGCCGAACTGGAAAAGGCGCAGGAGACAGGTGGTTATTTCGAAGCAGATGACTTCGTGGAGAAATGGCCTGTCAGGCAACACGACCATGTACTGATCCCGGCAGGGACCATCCATTGTTCCGGTGCGAACAGCGTAGTCCTGGAAATCAGCGCCACCCCTTACATCTTCACGTTCAAATTGTGGGATTGGGGCAGGATGGGTCTTGATGGAAAACCAAGACCCATCTCCCTTGAACATGGAAAGAACGTGATCCAGTGGAACCGCAGGAAGGAGTGGACCAGGGAACATCTGCTTAATAAAGTTAGTTTACTGAAGGAAGGAGAGGGATGGAAAGAAGAAAGGACAGGTCTGGATGAAACCTCCTTTATCGAGACCAGGCGTCATTGGTTTACGGGTACCGTTACGCATAATACGGACGAAGTAGTAAATATTCTGAACCTGATTGAAGGAAGGGAAGCCATCGTGGAAAGTCCAACCAACGCCTTTGAACCCTTCATCATTCATTATGCGGAAACCTTTATCGTACCGGCGGCGGTCGGAGCCTATACGGTGCGGCCGCATGGCGAGAGTGTCGGGCAACCCTGCGCTACGCTCAAGGCCTATGTACGAACGGAAAACCTGGTGGACTTTCGTATCGATCGGCTTTCGGATAAAATGACCGCCGGAGCGACCAATTCGAAGGAGGCCAATGAACAAAAGGTAATTGCTTAGGGAACGATATGAAACGATACGATTAAGGGTACAATTAAGGATAGGTTAACGATACGATTGCGATACAATATAAATTGACCATATAAAAACGGAACCTAATGGATAAATCAGGCTTGAAATACGTATACAAATGCACCTATGTCGCGGCAGTCGGAGGTTTACTTTTCGGCTATGATACGGCGGTAGTGGCAGGAGCTATAGGGTTCATCCGGGCCAGGTATGACCTTTCCCCGGCGATGACGGGCTGGGTTGCTTCCTGTGCACTGATCGGTTGTGTGATCGGGGCTATGTTTGCCGGTATGTTGAGTGACCGGATCGGACGCAAAAAGGTCCTGATGATCTCCGCCATCGCCTTTACCATTTCTTCTTTGGGGATCATGCTTTCCCTTGACCTCGATTATTTTATCGGATTCCGGCTCATCGGCGGACTGGGTATCGGAATCGCTTCCATGTTATCTCCCCTCTACATATCGGAGATAGCCCCGGCTTCCATCCGGGGTCGGCTGATCGCCATCTACCAAATGGGGATCGTCATGGGTATCCTGCTGATCTACTTTGTCAATGCGGGAATTGCCGGGATGAACAATGAAGCCTGGAATATCGAAGCCGGGTGGCGCTGGATGTTTGGCTCCGGAATCCTTCCTTCAGGATTATTTATCTACCTGTTGTGGAATGTTCCGGAAAGCCCCCGCTGGCTGGCACAACAACACCGCCTGGACGAAGCCGAAATTATCCTTGGAAAGATCAATGGACCTGAGCTGGCAAAGATCGAACTGGCATCGATCCGCAAATCGCTGCAGGGAGGTGAGACTGAAAATGAAGGAAGCCTGTTCAGACCTGGTCTCCGGTATGCGCTGATCATTGGGATCATACTTGCCGTGCTTTCGCAGGTAACCGGTATCAACGCCATCATGTATTACGCCCCGGAGATCTTTAAGTCAGGCGGAGATGGATCCTCTTCCGCCTTATTACAAACGGTACTGGTGGGAGCGATCAATGTGTTGTTCACGGTCGTTGCTATCAAATACGTCGACCAATGGGGCAGGAAAACCTTATTGCTGATCGGTTCTGCCGGAATGGCCATATGCCTGGGGCTGGTTGGCCTGGCCTTTCATTACCAGTTTCACCAGGGACCCCTGATCCTGATATCCATATTGGCGTACATTGCTTTTTTCGCCATCTCCCTTGGGCCGTTGACCTTTGTCGTCGTGGCGGAAATATTCCCTACCGCGGTGAGAGGCAGGGCAATGTCCGTAGCGATCTTTTTTCTATGGATAGCCGTTTTTGCGGTATCCCAAACCTTTCCGATGCTGCAAGCCTCCATTGGGGAAGCCCGGACCTTTTGGTTATACATGGCCATGTCAGTCATCGCATTCTTTTTTGTAAAACGGATGGTTCCTGAAACAAAGGGAAAATCACTGGAAGAGATCGAACAGTTCTGGAAATAAATGTTCCGGAAGTATTGTTCCGGAAATAGATGTCATACGACCAATCGGATAAATCAAATTGAAATAAAAACTTTCAAAATCAATAAATCTAACGAAAATGCGACCATACTCCCTTCTCACTACCCTGGCTGTATCCTGTCTGTTGATAGCAACCGGATGCAAAAAGGACAACAAAGACCTGAATCTTCCCAGTCTGAAACTTTCCAGTGATTTCCTGACCGGTAAATCACAAAAAAATATCCAGGTGACCGTAGACATCTCCGTTCCCGATGGATTTAAAGAACTGCTGATCTCCAAGGCGATCAATCTGAAGACCGACAGTGCTTACGGTACCAACGGGGTTTTATCTGTCAATCCGCAATCCACCGGGACCAATGCCTATCAGTATTCTTTTTCTTATGTCCTGAGCCCGGAT